>NZ_JBXAQU010000013.1:190823-218991 GCF_058807535.1 Bradyrhizobium sp. GW821-FHT12B03 | reverse complement strand
CCGCGTGCCAAATTCTGAATCCCTACAGATACTTGATTTTCACACCTAAGCCGCCGCGACCAACTGACTCAGTAGTATTAGCCGCAGGCGTAACCCACCTCTTGGGTCTCTGCGCCGGCAGAACCGGTGAGTTACGCTGCGGGAATTCACCTGCGTATCCCGGTTCAATTGTCACCGTCCGCCACAAGCCGCAACAACTGCCGCTTCATCGTATTGACCCCGCCGACATAGCCCGCGATGAGGTGATCGCCGCAGCGCTCGCCAGCGATCTGAAACTTGCGGCGCGGATGACGGTGACAGTGCGTAATTGCCACGGGGTGGGAAGCTGGGGCTCATGAACTATCTGGATCTCATGGACGACCGACGCCTTGCGAAACCCATCATCTTGATCTTGCCGAACGACTGATGATGGGTATCGCTTCGCTCCACCCACCCGACGGGCTAAAAAAGCGTCGCAGCGCTCAAATTCCCTTCAGACGCGCCCGCTTTCCATGAGATTTCAGGACCTGATTGCCTAGAAGACAGTATTGAATTTTTATTTGAATACAGAAATAGTTTGGACATGGATCAAATGCGTGCGGCGGTGGCAGTTGCGATCGATTGGTTGAGCGGGTTCGCTGCGAAGGCGGTGCCATGACGCTGAATCTCGCGGATGATGAACTGCTGTACCTGTCGCAGGCGGATGTCGTCGCATGCGATGCGCAGGTCGGCGAGTTGGAGGCCGCACTCCGGCATGCCTTCCTTCGCCGCGCGGAAGGCGGGGTCTGGTCGCATCCGAAGGTCACGATCAGCGCAGGCGGGGCCAACATCTTCCGCGGCAAAGGCGCGGTGATGGATCGCCCGGGCTATGCGGCTTTCAAGTGGTTCGGCTATTTCCCCGGCAACAGCAATGGCGTGCCGGACTTCATGCCGCTGATCGTTCTCAACGAGATCGAGACCGGACGGCCGGTGGCCGTCATGGACGGTGTCTGGATTTCGGCGATCCGCACGGCGCTCATCTCGCTCGTCGCGGCCCGCGCCATGGCGCGCGCCGATGCGGGCACGATCGGCTTTCTTGCGTGTGGTGCCCAGGCGCGAAGCCATCTCGACGTCTTCGCCGCGGCGTTTCCCCTGACCCATGTCGTTGCGTTCAGCCGCCGCCTCGAGACTTCAGAGGCCTTCGCCGCCAAGGCCCGCGAGAAAGGCCTGCAGGCGCGCGCCGTTTCCGATCCGCGCGCGGCGATCAAAGGCTGTGACATCGTCATCAGCTCGATTCCGCACGGTGTGGCGGATAACAGACAACTCGACGCCAACTGGGTCGAGCCGGGCACCTTCGTTTCTTCTGTGGATCTCGGCTTCGGTTGGAGACGCGACAGTCTTGCCGCCTTCGATCGCACAATGACCGACGACCGCGAGCAGAGCACCGCCGGTCCCAACGGAATCCTGAATTACGACGGACCGTTCGCCGGCGATATCCCCGATCTCGTGTCCGGCCGCATCGCCGGGCGCACCACGCGCGACGAACGCAATGCATTGATCTTTTCGGGCGCGGGCCTCGCGGATCTCGCCGCTGCGGCTTTCATCTATGAAGCGGCACGCGCTAAGGGCATCGGCACGAGATTGCCGCGTTGAACGGGATCTCGACGCGTGTCGCACGCGTCACGGAATGGAGCATGGGATGAGCAAGACATCGTCGCCGGGACAGCAGACAGCTTCTGTCAATCTTGGGAAGACCATGATCGGCCGCCGCCGGTTCATGGGGCTGGTCGGTGGCTCGGCAGCGCTCTTGGCCGCGCCGCGGATCGCATCGGCGCAGGCCTATCCCGATCGTCCGGTTCGCGCCATCGTCACGTTCGCGCCGGGTGGCACCGCCGACGTCTATGCGCGACTTGCCTGCGCGTATCTGTCGGAAAAGCTCGGGCAGCGCTTCGTGGTGGAGAACATCGCCGGGGCGACCGGCAACCGCGGAACGGTCCAGGCGGCGCGCTCGACGGCTGACGGCTACACGATCCTGTTCGCGCTGAGCACGCATGCGGTCAACGCGTCGGTCTTCACCAACATCCCATATGATCCGATCGCGGATTTCGTCGCCATCAATCTGTCGGTCTCCTCGACGCATGTGGTCTCCGCCAATCCCTCGATCCCAGTCAAGGATGCTAGGGAATTGGTGGCTTACCTGAAAGCGCGGTCCAATCAGAATTACGCGCATGGCGGCGTCGGGACCCAGGCGCATCTTCTCGCGGAGCGCTTCAGGGTGACGCAGAAGCTCGATATCGTCGGCGTGCCGTTTCCGGGCGCAGGCCCGGCGGTTCAGGCCGTGGTCGGCAACCATGTGCCGATCGGATGGACCACCATGGCATCGGCCGGCCCGATGATATCAGGGCGGCAACTCAACGCGCTCGCGGTCACCGGCAAGACCCGCTCAAAACTGCTTCCCGATGTTCCCACGATGATCGAGCAGGGGTTCCCGGACATCCAGGGCGACACCTGGGTCGGCGTCATGGCGCCGAAGGGGACGCCGGACAGCGTGGTCGGGGTCATCAACACTGCGATCACCGAGTTCCTGCAACAGCCGGCAGCGCAGCAGCGCCTTGCCGAGGTCGGCTTCGACGTCGTGAACAAGGGCCCGGCCGAATTTTCCCGCATCCTGGTCGAAGAGACCGGGTTCTGGAAAAAGATCGTGGACGAGACGGGCGTGAAGGTCGAGTAGGTCTTCGACCAATCAATAGCGTTCGCCGCTGCCCTTTTGCTGCGTGATCCAGGCCGACAATGATTTAGGCGCCGATTTCGTGGCTCGACCCGGTGATGCCTTCGGATTGTCGCGGACGCCTCTCGTCGGACGGGTGCGCGGCGCTTGCGTTGCGCCAGCGCCCTTGAAGCCAGCCGTCGATGCCTCTGCGGCTTCCTTCTCGAGGCGCAACTGTTTCAATCGCGCCATCTTCAGGCGCTCCGCCTCGACTTCGGGCCGTTCGGCGAGCAGCGGCTTGGGTTGAGCAAGCTCGGCCGTAACAAGGACGCCGAGAATGGTCGTCTCGCCGAGCGCCTTGCAGGCCTCCAGCCGATGCAGTCCCTCGACCAGAACGAGGCGGTCTCCGTCGAGCCTGATGGAAATGGGCTCCTGCTGTCCGATGTCCAGCATACTTTCCGCGATCTCCGCGACGCTCTCGGGCCTGAGGGCCTTCTTCAGCTTCGTGGGAACGAAGATTTTTTCGATCGGGAAGCTTTCCGGTTTGGGCATAAGGTGACTCTGGTTCTAGCGGGCCCGTCGGAACCCATGCCGGTGGGTGGGGAGTTTAGGAGGGAAGGGGTCGATCGCAAAGGCAATTTCGGGGGCAGGGTGTTGATGAGCAACGAAGCTGGAACCAGTCTCGATGACGGTGACAGTGCACTTGATTGACGCCGTTCATCAGACGCGAGCCGAAGCCGCAGATCGGCGTGAGTGAATTTAGTGCAATGTTCCGTAATTCATCCGTCGGGTTAATTCCGGGCCTTTATCCTTGCAACCGCGGCAGCTCCAGCAGTCGCATCGAGCGAGTAGAACATGTAGGGCGTGTTATGCCTGTTGCGGCAGGGGACAGGTCGCCCGGTTACGCCCATCGACGCGACATTGAACGAGTCCATGTTGGTATTCACGATCGGCCCCATCTCGAAATAGTAGGACATGCCGGGCTGCACGCGAATCTCGGCCTCACATCCCACCGAATCCATGGCACCAACGACAGTGATCGTGTGTGGTCCCGCCGGCCGATCCACGAGAATGTAGGTGGCAACTGCCAGTTCGCCCACCACTTTGCCATCGACCCTGATGTCGGGTTTGCCAAGCCGGCTCAAAATGCTGGGATGCCGGATGAAATAGATGTAGCCCTGCCGCGCGTCCGAGGTCTGGTTTTGAGCGAGGGCGGAGGTCTCTGCGACATATGCTTGCAGCAACAGGATCGTGCTCAATGCGAAAATCGATCTGAGAAAGTTACCGTACAACCGTACGGCCCACGCAGGCCAAGCCCATTCACGGGTCATCACCCCTGTGCCCCAAACGAGTTCATGCAAGCCTTGGTTGAGAGGCTACCAATCATTGCCGTGCGCGGAAAGGCTAAAGTATGCTGCGATTGCGGTGGCAGTGCACTTAATTGACGCCGTTCACCAAACGCGAGCCGAAGCCGCAGATCGTCAGGACGGAGCGAGTGAATTTAGTGCACCGTAATTCCAAGGCTATTCCGTGTTGGCCTTGAGAAAAGCGTCTATCTCAGTCGATAAAACCGATAGCTCGGTGATCAGTCCGGCTTTCACTGAGGCATTTAGGTTGCGACGCGGAATACTGATCTTGATCTCTTCCACCGACTTTTTCAAAATTTCGAGGTGGTCGACTTCGAAGGTGCCAAGCTCAAGAAACTCACCGATCAGTCCTACAAATGTCTTATACAGGGTGCTCTCATACTTGACGGTCGATAGGGTTGGTGTCACTGGCTTCGATTCAGTACCTCTTCCATCGACGTTGGTATCAGAAATTTTTCGAGTTAAGAGCAAGAGCTCTTCAATCAGCTCTCGATCCGACCGAATGTCTTTGCTCAGCTTTGTTGATCTGTGATCGACATTGATCTTTGATATTTGTGCCTCAAGATCTGGCCACCACTTCTCGAAAACTGTATTCGCCACGGAATCCGATAGCCTTAGTTCGCCAGCCGCAGCGTTGATAGTGAAAAATAGTTTTCGAATCTCAGGTTTCGCAAACTTGGTCGCTTGGAATTGCGCAAGGGGACCTTGGAGATCTGTTTCCTCCAAGCCAAAAATCACGGGGCAAACCTTGGCGCGTTCGATCGTGCTTGAGATCGCGCCCGCCTCGAACATGATCCAATTACTGGTAAGATTGTCTCGCGTTAAAATGATCAGGCAGATTGAAGAGGCTGACAATTCTTTGAATATTTCCGTTGCCCATTTCGATCCTTTCTCTATATCCGCAGGAGTGAAATATGGTTTTACGTATTGTAGAGCGCTGGGTATCCAGTTGCGAAAGGTCTCGGCGATCTCTCTGCTCACTTCGCCGGACCAACTTATGAATACGCGCATTTGTCTTTCCTTCACTAGCATGTGGGCCGCTCTGGATTCCAAAATAAGCGCCGTTACTTGCGGCCCCAGTCTGATGGCCAATGGCGATAGGTTAGACGGCACAAAAATTCGGGATAAGCGTACAAGGTATATCAGCAAAATAATTGTATGTTTTCTAGCTGCAACTATTGAATGAGTTTGAAGGTTTGCTAATCTCCTTCGATTTGATTGAACGGGGGTGGATTGTGGAGGTCGGACTAAGAGACGAGGCAATTCGTGCCATTGCTGGGGCAGATTACGTTCGCGAGCAGCTGCTGACCGCTCTTGCGCTAGGTCCCAACAACCTGTTTCGAAAAGCCTATGCTATCAAGTGTCGAGTAAAAAGCGAAGACAGACTAATTGGTAAGGTTCAGAAGAAGCAGAGAACTCGACCTCGCTACTCGCCTGATAAAGTTACAGACATAATCGGCCTGCGATTGTTGTGTTTGTTTTCTGACGAGCTTCCTTTGCTCGTTCAGGAATTCGTTGAATTTATTAAGGTGGGCCAATTGAGGCCGCTATCGCTTTTCACCGGGGATTCGCTTAGCGATACAATAAAGGAAGCGATCGTCTACTCGTCGGATCAGAAGAATCGGATCTATAGGCTAATTTACGAGCAACTGCTGGAGTTGGATGTGCCTCCATTAAAGGAGGACGGAACTAAGCGAATTGATTTCCGGCCGTCGGCAGAGGATCAGCCGTACTCATCGGTTCACATCGTGTGCACTGCAAATAGCTATTACTCGTCGAGCGCAAAGCCGAAGATCATTCCGGTCGAAATACAAATACGGTCAGCTTTCGAAGATGTGTGGGCGGAAATTGAGCACGACCGTAGGTATAAAGGGCCTGAATTCGAAAAGCGTTTTTCCTCGGAGGATGCTGCCTATGATATTGCTCAAAACCTCAATGCACGCCTTGTAAATCTTAAGCGCTTAATAGATTCGTGTTCGGGGGAGGCAGATCTCATAAAAACTGATTTTGACAACCTTTCTAAGCCGAGAAGTCGCGACTTTCCAGTAAACACCAATCATCGCATCGCTAACAGGGTTCGTTGTGCGGAGTCGGCCCCGCCAGAGATCAAGACGCAAATAAATGAGGTAGAACTTACCCTAAGCCGCACACACGATATGTTAGTGCAAAGCGGAGCTACGCGTCCGTTGATTGATCGGGTGGCTGCAGAAGCTGCAATTCACAAGAGCATCAGTGAGCTGGAAGCTGTTCGGTTGAGATACTCGGAGCTCGATGAGCGGGCGGCTAACGACGATGATTTTTTCTATTTTGTTTCCATGGAAGAGGCGCTTCTCCATTATTGGCTAGCCCTAGTGAATCAAGGTTCATCCGACTACAACGCCGAAACGTTCAATGCCGTCGCAAGTCAAGCCCTAGAGATATACTTCTCTGTAGTAGATAGGAATGTCCATCACAGTGATGCGCTGCTTCATTTTCGTATCGGTGCCTGCCTTCAACTGATTGGACAAACCGACCTCTGCATTCAGCGTCATCGCAGGGCGTTGGCCCTTTTAAGCGAAGATGAGCTTTTGCCTAAGGACAACATCTATCGGTCGATCATTCCGAGGCAGTGTGCGTACGTGATCTGGACGAGAGTTCGAGATATCTTGGAGAAAAATGAGACCGGACCGTTGAGGTATCAGGCGCTTGATTTATTGCTTGAAGCTATTCACATCTCGTTCAGGGCGTACGCGACACTCTTAACTGACAAGAACGTCGGATTTTCGAAGAATCCCAGCGAAAGAGCTCGCTATACCAACAACTTAGCCTATTATGCGACGCAATATAGCGAGCTGACCTCTCCAGAGCGCTTCTTCGAGCAGTCCGGGATTAGTGAAGCAGCGATTAACGAAATTTACGAGAATGTAAGAAGCAGTTGTGAAGCTTCTGTGCGTCGCATAGATACCTGCGCGCGTTTCGCTTGGGTCTTCGGGAAGCAACTGGAAGCGAAAGAACTCAGCTCCAAACTTAAGGAATTGCTTGCGAATCCACAAACTTTGAAGTCGTATAAAGAACAAGACATCAATCAAATGTTAGATACTGTGCGTAAGATAGAAGGAGTGGAAGACGATGGGGATATTACCTGAGGGCGATGAGCCATGACGATGCTTAAGGGGGGCTTCGCGCCCCCCTTAATAATTTCTCCCGCACATTTTTTTCTTCGTAATGACGGACGCTGGATCAATCAGCGCCCCGGTCCGCTTTCTTGACTATCACGAACACCCCGTCGTGCTTCCACACGTATCGCACTTCATGCAGGTGCCATTCCGCACCAGCGTGAAGTTGCCGCACTCGCTGCACATCTCGCCTTCGTAGCCCTTGGCCTTGGCTTCCGCGCGGCGCTCGGCCTTGCTGGGAGCCGCGACCGTCGCGGCGCTGCCGGCCTTGCTCCACTGGAGGGCTTCCAGCTTCTCGGTGGGCGAGAGGTCGTGGGCCACTTCCTGCTTCAGCGCGACTGCGCCTTCCAGGACGTCGCCGGCACGGCCCGCGCCGTGGCCGGCGAGAGCGGTGACCTTGCTGCCGCCGGACGGCGCGCTGTCGTTGCCTTGCGCGACCGCCGCGGAGCCGCCGCGCATCACGAACAGATTGTCGGTGCGGGAGCGGGTGAGGCCGCGCGAGACCAGCCGGGTCGCCTGGTGGTTCGGCTCCTCCGGCTCCTTGCCTTCCTCGACGCCCTTGCCGAGCGCGTCGAAGTTCGACTCGGTCGGGTCGACATGGGCGAGGTCGAAGCGCGACATGTAGCTCACCGCGAGCTCGCGGAAGACGTAGTCGAGGATCGAGGTCGCGTACTTGATGCTGTCGTTGCCCTGCACGGGGCCCGCCGGCTCGAAGCGGGTGAAGGTGAAGGCGTCGACATATTCCTCGAGCGGCACGCCGTACTGGAGGCCCAGCGACACCGCGATGGCAAAGTTGTTGATGAAGGAGCGGAGCGCTGCGCCTTCCTTGTGCATGTCGATGAAGATCTCGCCGAGACGGCCGTCGTCATATTCGCCGGTGCGCAAGTAGACCTTGTGGCCGCCGACGACCGCCTTCTGGGTGTAGCCCTTGCGGCGATCCGGCATCTTCTCGCGCTCGCGCATCACGATGATGCGCTCGACCAGCTTCTCGACGATCTTTTCCGAGACCTGCGTGGCACGCGCGGCCATCGGCTTCTCGTAGAGAGCCTCGACCGCATCGTCCTCGTCCTCATCATCGCTGATGAGCTGCGAGTTGAGCGGCTGGGACAGTTTTGAGCCGTCGCGATAGAGCGCGTTGGCCTTCAGCGCGAGTTTCCACGACAGCATGTAGGCGGACTTGCAGTCCTCCACCGTGGCGTCGTTCGGCATGTTGATGGTCTTGGAGATCGCACCCGAGATGAAGGGCTGGGCAGCCGCCATCATGCGGATGTGGCTCTCGACCGACAGATAACGCTTGCCGATCTTGCCGCAGGGATTGGCGCAGTCGAACACCGGATAGTGCTCGGCCTTGAGGTGCGGGGCACCTTCCACCGTCATCGCGCCGCAGATGTGGACGTTGGCCGCCTCGATCTCGCGTTTTGTAAATCCGACCGCCTGGAGCAGGTCGAAGCCCGGCGCGGCAATGGCTTCTGCGCCAATGCCCAGCTGGTCGCGAATAAAATCCTCGCCAAAGGTCCATTTGTTGAAGGCGAACTTGATGTCGAAGGCGGTCGGCAGGGCCTTTTCAACCTTGGCGATGGCTTCATCGGTGAAGCCCTTGGCCTTCAGCGTCGAGGCGTTGATGCCGGGGGCGTTGGACAGCGAGCCGTGGCCGACGGCGTAGGCCTCGATCTCCGCGATATCGCTCTCGCGATAGCCGAGCGCGCGCAGTGCTGCGGGAACCGCGCGGTTGATGATCTTGAAGTAGCCGCCGCCGGCGAGCTTCTTGAATTTGACGAGCGCGAAGTCCGGTTCGATACCCGTCGTATCGCAGTCCATGACCAGGCCGATCGTGCCGGTCGGCGCGATGACCGTGGTCTGGGCGTTGCGATAGCCGTGCTGCTCGCCGAGCTCGAGCGCCGCATCCCAGGCCGCTTGCGCGTGGGTGACGAGGTCGATTTGCGGGCAGGCGACGAGGTCCATCGGCACCGGGTTGACCGAGAGCGCCTCGTAGCCGTTGGACTGGCCATGGGCGGCGCGGCGGTGGTTGCGGATGACGCGCAGCATGTGCGCGGCGTTCTTCTTGTAGCCGGGGAAGGTGCCGAGCTCGGCCGCCATCTCCGCCGAGGTCTTGTAGGTGATGCCGGTCATGATCGCGGTCAGCGCGCCGGCGATCGCGCGGCCTTCCTTGCTGTCGTAAGGAAGACCCATGGTCATCAGCAGGCCACCGATATTGGCGTAGCCCAGGCCGAGCGTGCGGAACTCGTAGGAGAGCTCGGCGATCGCGCGGGACGGGAACTGCGCCATCATCACCGAGATCTCGAGCACGATGGTCCAGAGCCGGCAGAGATGCTCGTAGCCCTCGACGTCGAAGCGCTTGGAGGGGATGTCGTAGAACGTCAGCAGGTTCGCCGAGGCGAGGTTGCACGCCGTGTCGTCCAGGAACATGTATTCCGAGCACGGATTGGACGCGCGGATGTCGCCGGACGCCTTGCAGGTGTGCCAGTCGTTCATGGTGGTGTTGAAGTGCAGGCCCGGGTCGGCCGACGCCCAGGCGGCGTAACCAATTTTTTCCCAGAGGTCGCGCGCCTTCAGCGTCTTGGTGATCTTCTTGGTGGTGCGTCCGACGAGATTCCAGTCGCCGTCGGTTTCGACAGCGCGGAGGAAATCGTCCTTCAGCGAGACCGAGTTGTTGGAGTTCTGGCCGGAGACGGTGAGATAGGCTTCCGAATCCCAGTCGGTGTCGTAGACGTCGAACTGGATGTCCTTGTAGCCCTGCTTCGCAAACTGGATGACGCGCTTGATGTAATTGTCAGGCACGAGGCTGCGGCGCGCGAGCTTGATCTCGCGGCGAAGCGCCGGGTTCTTCTCGGGATCGAAGCAATCGTCGCCCGAGCCTTCGCAGTTCACGCAGGCCTTCAGCACCGCCTTGAGGTGCTTCTGGTTGATCTTGGAGCCGGTGACGAGAGCGGCAACCTTCTGCTCCTCCTTCACCTTCCAGTCGATATAGGTCTCGATGTCGGGGTGATCGACGTCGACCACGACCATCTTGGCGGCGCGGCGCGTCGTGCCGCCCGACTTGATCGCGCCGGCGGCGCGGTCGCCGATCTTGAGGAAGCTCATCAGGCCGCTGGAGCGGCCGCCGCCCGACAGCTTCTCGCCTTCGCCGCGCAGGCGGGAGAAATTGGAGCCGGTGCCGGAGCCATACTTGAACAGGCGGGCTTCGCGGACCCAGAGGTCCATGATGCCGCCCTCGTTGACGAGGTCGTCACCGACGCCCTGGATGAAGCAGGCGTGCGGCTGCGGGTGCTCGTAGGCCGACTTGGACTTGGTCAGCTTGCCGCTGAAGGGGTCGACGTAATAATGGCCCTGGCCGGGGCCGTCGATGCCATAGGCCCAGTGCAGGCCGGTGTTGAACCATTGCGGCGAGTTCGGCGCGACCATCTGCATGGCGAGCATGTAGCGGAGCTCGTCATAGAAGGTCTGGGCGTCGGCGTCCGACGTGAAGTAGCCGCCCTTCCAGCCCCAATAGGTCCAGCAGCCGGCGAGGCGGTCGAACACCTGCTTGGCGCTGAGCTCGCTGACATAGCGCTCTTTCTCAGGCAGCTGGCTAAGCGCCTCGGTGTCGGGCACGGAGCGCCACAGGAAGGAGGGAACGGACTCTTCCTCGACCTTCTTCAGGCGCGCGGCAACGCCCGCCTTGCGGAAGTATTTCTGGGCAAGCACGTCGGAGGCGACCTGCGACCATTCGGTCGGGACCTCGACGTTCTCGAGCTTGAACACGACCGAGCCGTCGGGATTACGAATCTCCGACGTGGTCAGCCGGAAATCGATCCCGGCGTAAGGTGACTGTCCCGTGGTGGTGTGGCGCCGCTCAATCCGCATCGTCTTGCCCCGTCCTTCATCTTTGACCGAACCGCCTCCGCTGGGGCGCCCGGGTCGCTATTGCACTTCGCGAAGCTCTCCCCAGCCGCCTGGCCTGGAAAGCGTCGCAGTTCAGCCGGTGGTTCCGGCCTGTTCTTTCCCGGGGGGTGTCGGGTGCGAGCACCTCTCATCCGCCGGCATGTCCAGACACATCCGCCCCCAAGGGGATGGGCCCGACATGCGTTCAACGCCCCACAACGACACAACGTCTACCGATGCCATCCGAGCCTGTTGCCGGCCCGTTCTGGCGCCCGAAAAGTCCGCTTGCCGCGGGCAGACAAGCCCTCGTCCCGCTGCCTTCGTCTGGCCTGGCGGAGTGCAGTTTTGCGGACCCTTTGGGGGAGTGCCGGCGGGACGCAAACTCACTCGCGCCGAACGGATCGAAAGCTAGGACTCTCCGTTGCGCCCGTCAAGAACTAGTGCGAGTTCCTGAATCAAATACTAAATATGGTGGATTGCGGGGGATAACAGGGGGCAAGCCCACACCTGTTGTGGAGGCAAGTATCAGTGAGTCCTCAGGGATTCCCAACTGAAAAAATTTACGTCCCGTGGTGATCCGGACCTTCACCCCGCTCTTCACAGGGCAGGTATATTTTTGGGCAACGGGGTTGCGCCAGCAGGACTCACGTAGCCTTACGGAAGGTGAGGGCAGGCATGCCCGCCGAGGTGGTGGTGGGGCCGGCGAATCCGCGCCAAGCTGGGCCCGATTTTGCCGGATACCCCACATGCTTGATTCGACTCGGCCGGGCGTGCGAGCGCGCATCGCCCCGGCCGGCCTGATGTTCCTCGCCATCACCTCGATCGGCTGGGGCTTCAACTGGCCGGTGACGAAATTCCTGCTGGCCGAGCTGCCGCCGCTGACCCTGCGCGGGGTGCCCGGCGTGCTGGGCGCGATTCTGCTCGCGGCGCTGGCGCTGATCCGCCGTGACAGCCTGAAAGTGCCGCGCGAGATCTGGCCGCGGCTGCTGGTCGCGGCTCTGCTCAACGTCGCCGGCTGGATGGTGCTGATGGGGCTGGCGCTGCTCTGGCTGCCGGCGAGCGAGGCGGCACTGATCGCCTACACCATGCCGGTCTGGGCCTCGATCATCGCCTGGCCGGTGCTGGGCGAGCGGCCGACATTGCTGCGCACGTTGGGGCTGGTGATGGCCTTCGTGGGCCTCGCCTCGATCATGGGCGGCAACGGCTTTGCCGACAGCGAGGCGAAGCTGCCGGGCATCATCATGGCGCTCGCGGGCGCCGCCGGCTTTGCGCTCGGCACGGTGCTCTCGAAGAAATACCCGATCAAGCTGCCGCCGATCACGGCCGCGGCCTGGCAGATCGGGCTCGGCTGCCTGCCGGTCGCCATCGCCGGCCTGCTGCTCGAGACCACGCATCTGTCGCTGGTGACACCGCTCGGCTGGTGGCTGCTGGTCTATTCGGTCGTCGGGCAGTTCTGCATCGCCTATGTCAGCTGGTTCGCAGCCCTTGCGCGCCTGCCGGCCTCGGTCGCGGCGATCGGCACCATGGCGGTGCCCGTCATCGGCGTCGTCGCCTCCGCGCTCGCGCTCGGCGAGCCGCTGGGGCCGGGGCAGATCGCGGCGCTGATCTTCACGCTGGCAGCCGTGCTGCTGGCGACGCGCTAGTTTCTGGGTGGTGTGCCCTCGTTTGGCGCGTCGATCTGCCGTTTGATCTGCGCGATCACCGCCGCCAGATTTCGGTCGTCCGGCGTGATGATCGCGAGCCTTTCAGCGTAGCCCAGCGCCGCCCTCGCGTCGCCAGCCGCGCGGCTGAACGAGAACAAGGCTGACAGCACATCCCTGTTGCCCGGATGGCTTTCCAGTGCCTTGTTCAGGATTTTCATGGCCTCATCGGCTTGCCCCCCGGAATGCAGCGCCACCGCGTAGACATAGACGTAGCGCGGGCGATCGGGATCGAGTTCGGTTGCCCTCCGCAACTCGGCGAGCGCCTCGTCAGGCCGGCTCAGCCGGGTCAACGCAAGGCCGAGCGCGTGATGCGCGGCCGCGTCACCCGGCGACACCGCGATCGCTGCGCGCAGAACGGTTTCGCCGTCGCTTTCGCGGCCGATCCGGCGATAGAGGTCCGCCAGATTGATCGCCGCCGTCGCATGTTGCGGGCTCAGCCTGAGCGCGGCCCGGTACTCCATCTCCGCATCCCCCGTCTGTCCGCGACGTGCGAGGAAATCTGCAAGCGCAGTGCGTGCCTCGGGTCGTTCGGCATTGGCGCGCTGCGCCGTGACAAATTCCCTGGCCGCCTGATCAAAACTGGCGCGATCGCCTGATGGCTGGCTTGCAGTCGGGACCGACGCGAGCAGGGAGGCTGCCCTGATGCGAACGCCTCTTACAGGATCTGCGAGCAGCGGCGAGGCCAGCGGCCAAATCTGGCTGGCGGCCACATTTTCCAGCATGTCGAGGCCACCGATCCGCACCATCGGATCGGTATCGGCGAGCGCAGTGCGGGCCGTCGCCATGTTCGCCGGCGTCACGCGCGAGGCAAGTTCGCCGAGCGCGCTGGCGCGCACCACGGCCGGTGCGTGGCGATCCACGGACAGGACCGAAAGCAGGGCGGCAGCATCGCTCTGGTCGGTGCGGGCGGCATGGAATGTCCGTCCGAAAGTCTGGAAACCCTTGCGGGCTGGTCCGAACCATCGCTCGATCGCTGCTGCGGCCCATGGCGCCGCCTTGTCGCGATGGCAGTCGTTGCAGGCGTTCGGCGTTCCCAGCGAGACGGACAGGTCGGGCCGCGGCACCCTGAAGGCGTGATCGTGCCTGACATCGACCACCATGTAGGTCCGGGCCGGCATGTGACACGAGATACAGGTCGGTGCCGGATCGGCCCCGGCGTGGTGGCGATGTTTCACATCCGCATATTTGTCGGACGCATGGCATTGCAGACAGGTGCCTTCGCCTGGCAGGCGAAGCCTGGCGCTGTGAGGCTCGTGGCAGTCGCTGCAGGTGACGCCGGCCGCGAACATTCTGCCTTGCTTGAATGGCACATAGTTATAGGGCTCTTCGACATTACGGATCTGCCCGTCGGCATGATAGGTGTTGCGTGCCAGCGGCTCCACCGCATGGGTCTGCGACAGCCATTCGCCGGGTATCCAGTCCTCGCGGAAGCCGGCCCGCCGTGCGTGACACAAGCCACATGTCTCGACTTCTTTGCGCAGCGTGGCCGGCGCCGCGGAGCGCCGTGCGTTTCCGGTCTCAGGATCGATTGGCCAGTCGATGCCCTGGCGCTCGTCGAAACGCACCAGCAATCCCTTGCCTGGGTCCTGGCGCTTGCCGAACGGCCACCAGCTCTGCTGGTCGCGCGCCCAGGCGACATGGCGCGAGGCCTGCCCATGACAGGCCTCGCAGCCGACGCTGATTTCCGCCCATGTGGTAACAAAGCGATCGGTCGCCGCATCGTAGTTCTTGCGCAGGCCGGTGGAGTGGCACTCCGCGCACATGAAATTCCAGTTCTGGTTCAGCTTGGTCCAATGCAGGATATCGTCGTGCTTAATGGCATCATCGGGCGAAAGATGAAGCCAACGCTGGCCGCCCTTGTCGCGCGGCCGGCTGTCCCATGCGATCGGCAGCGCCTGAATGCGCCCATCCGCAAATTCGACGAGATATTGCTGCAGCGGATCGACGCCGAACGTATATTTTACTGCGAACACTGCAAGCTTGCCGTCGGCGCCGTCCGTCTCGACCAGGAATCTGCCGTCCTTGCGGGAGAAGCGGGAGTGCACGCCGTAATAGTCGAAGCTCGCATCGTTGAAGTTGCCGAGCACGGTCTGGTCGGTGGCGTGCTGCATCGCCGCCTTGTGCTGCGAGGCGCCCCACAATTCCGCTTCGGCCTGGTGGCAGCCGGCGCAGGATTCGCTGCCGACATAGGTCGCGGCGGGCGGAGAGGGGGGCTGCGAGACCGGACCTCTATCATTGAGAAACTGGAAGGCCGCACCGAAAGCGAGGACGGCAACCGCCGCCACCGCAATCCAGATGCGACGCATCGGCCACTGCGCGGCGCTCCGCGACTGCGAAGTCGGTAGTGGCGCTTGGGTAAGTACCCGAGGTGTATTCCGGCCCGATTTGCGGCGCTTGCGTGCCAACTGCTGCCTTCTGTCTGGAAGCATCCAGCGACCGCCGCGCATCGATCGCGACGGTCATACCATCTTCGGCCGCAGTTCTGTCGAGTCAAGGCGCGATGGATCGGGGTAGATGCCGAAGCTGGCGGCTGCCCTGGTCAATTGACTGGCTGCGGCAGCGATGCCCGCCCACATCAGAACAGCGGTTCGATCTCTCCGGGCCTCCAGGTTTTGCTGAACCACGGCTCGAGCGGACTATAAAGACGCAGGATGGTGTTCCATCCCTTGCCGGGGACAGTCTGCACCCAGTTCTGCTCCTTGCCAGCTGGAGCTTCTGGGCCGAAATAAACGTCCACAGACCCATCGGCGTTCTTGAGAAGTCCCTTGGCCTGACTGCCAACCGCCGGGAACTCCTGATCGGTCTGCAGCTGAGAGCGCGTCTGATTGCCGTAGACGATCACCGACCAGAAATCCTTGACCGGAATGTTGGGCGGCAAATGCAGCTTGTAGTTCTTGCTTCCGTCGAGCGCGTTGCCGGAAGCATCTACTGCGGCGAAGGCATATTGCGAGCCTTGGCCAACCATCTTTTCTTCCATCGCTGGCGTCACGCCGGTGGCGAGGAAGTAATACATGATGTAGCCGTCGAGGTTGAACACGCCCGGCTGATCCTCGAATTTATAGCCGCCGAGGAACGGGAGCCGCCATGCACTGTTCGGATAGTAGAAGTCGTCTTGCTGGCGGATTTTGTAGGCGATGGTGCGGGCGGTAGCGTCACCGACCGCTGCGGCTTCCGTGAGAATTTTTTTCATTCGCGCATCGGGTGCGAATGGCTTGCCCTTCACGATGCCAATCGAGGCATAGAAACCGAGCCTGACCGGGTCGAGCGACTCACTCGGCTCCTCTTGCACGACCTGATTGAGCAATTCCCAAAAGGCATAGTTCGCCGGAGCGACAGTGTTGAACGGTTTGTCTGACAGGTCGACGAACTTCATGGCCGATGGATTGGGCGCCTGCGACAGCGGATAAACTCGCGTGAATTTCTTCACCAGGTCGACGCCGGGCTTTGGATCGCCGTCAACGAGGAAGCTGCGCCACGGCATCCAGTTGCTGAACGTCGGCGGGCGAACAACGATGTAACCTTCCGGCGCCTCACCTTTGTAACCCGGCGGCAGAAACAGATATTTCCCGCCCGCCCCCTTGTCCGGTCCGGTGATGCCGACATCGACGACCCAGCGGTACCACATGTCGTTTACAGCGCCCAGAACCTTAGGAGGTATCTCGACAACAAGTGGTCCGTCGCGCAGATCGATCCACATCCAGCTATAGACGGTATTTGTGTTCGCGGTGAGAAATATCGAACGCGAATTCATCAACCGCTCGAAGATTGGCACTGTCGTGTTTGCTGACCCCAGCGTGAGAATCGCATTGCGATTTGCCGCCTGGCTGACGGGCGGCAGCGCTAGCAAATAAGCCTGAACCGCGCGCTGGAAGTCGAGATTGTCGTAGAGCTTTTCGACGGTGGCCTCGTCGGGGAAGCCGTCGAAGAAGTTTAGCGTGCCGAGGCGCGTCTCGACTTTGTCCGGCGAGGCGATGCCTGGCGGAATTGGAGTTTGCATCTTGTATTGCTGCGCCGGCGCAGCAGAACTCACCATCAACGACAGAGCTGAAATCGCAATCGCTAATCGCTTCATGAGCCGCCCCCCTTCGAGGTCGAAGTATTAGGCGACGACCGATCGCCAAGGGGATTGATCTGTGTCAACCCGTCGATGGCTCGACCGGGTAAATTTGGCAATCAAAAACGGAGGACGCAGGGATGAAGCTCTCGATTGGACTATCTGCACTGTTGACGGCAGGATTGGTCGCCGGCTTCGTCGCGGCAAGCACTGAACAAGCCAGTGCCGTGGTTTACTGCCAATACATCGAATATCCCGTCGGATGCATCGTCAGGCCTGGGGTCGTGCTGCGGCCGCGCCCCGTGGCGCGCGCGATTGTCACACCCGGTGTTGGGGTGACGGGAAGGCCGATGAATCGCGGCGGCCCCGTCAATCGCGTCGGGCGCCGCTGATCCGGCGTCGACTGCTGCCGCCGAGCTGCGGGACGCGCCCTGTTCGCATCCCGGCATTTCATCAATGAACTTGCTGTTTCTGCTTTCGCCGAGGGAGCCGACATGAGACGTATCACAACGGCCGTCACCGCGCTGTCTTTGATCGCGCTGCTACCATTTCCGGCGAATGCCCAACAGGTCGCTCCGCCCGCGGTCGTGCTGCCGACCGATCGTACCGTGCTGCCCATTCCCGAGCCGGCGTATCCGCACAGCACCGTGTTCGACGCACGCAATGCGACGCCGCCGCCGCGCTTCGAGGTCAAGGCGCCTGCCAGTGCACCCAACGTCTTGATCGTCCTCATCGATGACATGGGTTTCGGTCAGTCGGGCGCCTTCGGAGGGCCGATCCACATGCCGACGGTGGAAAAGCTGGCGAACGAAGGTCTGCGCTATAACGAATTCCATACGACGGCGCTTTGTTCTCCGACCCGGTCGGCGCTGCTGAGCGGTCGCAACCATCACATGAACAATTTCGGATCGATCGCTGAAACCGCGACGACCTTCCCGGGGCAGACCGGACAGCGTCCCAACAGCGTAGCCACCGTAGGGGAAATACTGAGATTGAATGGCTACAGCACCGCGCATTTCGGCAAGAACCACGAGACCGCGGCTTGGGAGGTGAGCCCCTCCGGTCCAACCGATCGCTGGCCGACCCGCCAGGGCTTCGACAAGTTCTACGGTTTCATGGGCGGCGAGACCAACCAATGGGCTCCGCTGATCTATGACGGCATGACTCAGGTCGAGCCGTCCAAAGATCCCAACTACAACTTCATGACGGACATGACGAACAAGGCGATCGACTGGATGCAATACCAGAAGTCGCTGACGCCCGATAAGCCGTTCTTCATGTACTTCGCGCCAGGCGCAACCCACGCGCCGCACCACGTGCCGAAGGAATGGATCGCCAAATACAAGGGAAGGTTCGACCAGGGCTGGGACAAGCTCCGCGAGGAGACGCTGGCCCGCCAGATCAAGCTGGGAGTGGTGCCACCCGGTACGAAACTCGCTCCCAAGCCGGAAGCCATCAAGGATTGGGCCGCGCTGAGTCCTGATGAAAAGAAGCTGTTCGCTCGCCAGATGGAGGTCTTCGCCGGCTTTGGCGAGTACGCAGACACCGAGATCGGCCGCCTGATCGAAGCTGTCAAAGCGACCGGCCAACTCGACAACACTCTGGTTTTCTACATCGTCGGCGACAACGGCGCGAGTGCAGAAGGCGGCATGAACGGGCTGTTCAACGAGATGACCTATTTCAACGGAGTGCAGGAGAGCGTGCAGGATATTCTCAAGCACTATGATGAGCTCGGCAGCCCGATGACATACAGCCATTATGCGGCCGGTTGGGCGGTCGCAGGCGATACGCCCTTCACATGGACCAAGCAGGTGGCTTCGAGCTATGGCGGCACCCGCAACGGCATGGTGATCCATTGGCCGAAAGGTGTTGCGGCGAGGGGTGAGGTGCGCTCGCAGTGGCATCACGTCATCGACATCGTCCCGACCATCCTCGAAGCCGCGAAGATTCCCGAGCCGAAGAGCGTCAATGGAACGCCACAGACGCCCATCGAGGGTGTCAGCATGGCTTATAGTTTTGCTGACCCCAAAGCCGCGAGCCCGCACAAGACGCAGTATTTCGAGATATTCGGCAACCGCGCGATCTATAGCGACGGCTGGTTGGCGGGCACGATTCACCGTGCGGCGTGGGAAACCACCAATCGCAGGCCACTGGAACAGGATGTCTGGGAGCTCTACGACACGCGATCCGACTTCAGCCTGACGAACGATCTTGCAGCAAAGAGCCCGGACAAGCTGAAGGAGCTCCAGGACCTCTTTCTCAACGAAGCGGTCAAGTATTCCGTATTGCCGCTCGACGATCGGACTTTGGAGCGGCTGAACCCAGCCATGGTCGGGCGGCCCGACCTGATGGCCGGCCGCACGTCGCTGACAGTTCACGAGGGTATGATCGGAATGTCCGAGAACGTCTTCATCAATACGAAGAACCGCTCGCATGTGATCACCGCCGATGTGGAAATTCCCAACGCAGGGGCGAGCGGGGCGATCCTTGCACAGGCCGGCAGGTTCGGTGGTTGGAGTTTGTACCTGAAGGACGGCAAACCGACCTACACGTACAATTTTCTCGGTCTGCAGCGATTCACGATAGCTGCGAAGCAGGCATTGCCTGTCGGAAAGTCCACGATCCGCTTCGAGTTCGCCTATGACGGCGGTGGGATCGGCAAGGGGGCAGTCGGGACTCTGTTTGTCAACGGCCGGAATATTGCCACGGGCCGGATAGAGCGCACCCAATGCTGTGGCTTCTCCGCGGACGAAGGTGCGGATGTCGGCGCTGACGAAGGTACTCCGGTGACAGAAGCCTATAAGGTGCCATTCAAGTTCCCTGGCAAGATCAGCCAAGTGACGGTCGAGTTGAAAGAAATGAAGAAGGCGGACGGCGAGGAAGCTGTAGAGGGTCGCAAGGCGGCCATGTTGAAGAAAGGGTTGTCCGATTGAACAACCGATGGGCGCTGGTTCCGAAGTCGTGCGATCAAACGACAGCAACAGATTGAGTGGGGGGCGCGCAGTCATGACGAGTTATATCGTGCGCGAACGATGGTTGAGTGGCGCTCTCGCTGCCGCGGCACTGGCCGTGCTTTCTCCGCAAATTGCCATTGCTGATGAAAGCGGCATTTCATTCTGGCTGCCGGGCCTCTACGGCAGTCTCTCCGCGACTCCGAGCACCCCTGGCTGGTCGATCGCCGCGATCTATTACCACGCGAGCGTGGGCGCATCGGGCGCTGCCGCCGCCTCGCGCGAATTCCAGGTCGGGCGGTTCTCGCCGAGTGTGAACATCGCTCTCAATTTGTCCGTGCACGGCCAGGCCGACCTGATGCTCATTGCGCCGACCTACACCTTTGCGACGCCCGTGCTCGGAGGCCAGTTGTCGGCGACGCTAGCCAGCGTCTACGGCAGGAATTCAGCGAGCCTTGCCGGGACGTTGACGACGGTGGCGGGGCCGATCGTCTCTACGCACAATGGCTTCCTCGAGGACGCGCTCGTCTCTTATGGCGACCTCTATCCGACTTTCAGGCTCAAATGGAATAACGGCGCCCACAACTACATGGTTTATGGCGCGGGCGACATACCGGTCGGCGACTACAGTCCGCTCAGGCTATCCAATATTGGCCTCGGCCACGGGGCGATCGATTTCGGCGGCGGCTACACCTACTTGAACCCCACGACAGGCACCGAACTTTCTGGCGTCGGTGGCTTCACCTACAATTTCAAGAACCCCGACACCCAATACCAGAGCGGCATCGATTTCCATTTCGATTGGGGCGTGTCGCAGTTTCTGTCGAAGCAGGTCTTTGTCGGCTTCGTCGGTTACGGCTATCAGCAGATCACCGATGATTCCGGACAGCCGGCCGTTCTCGGCGGCTTCCGCTCGCGCGTTTTCGGCGCCGGCCCACAGATCGGATATATCTTCCCGATTGGAAGCAACCATGCCTTTCTCGGCTTGAAGGGGTATGGCGAGTTTGCCGCAGCCAACCGGCCGTCAGGCTGGAACACTTGGCTGACATTCTCGATCTCCGAAGCCGTGCCTGCCAGCACGGTGACGCCGACGCGGCACAGCACGTCGAAATGAGATAGAGGAGCGCGCTCCAGAACCCGGATTTGAGAGCGCGATTGCTAGCTCGCTCGCCGCGCGTCAGCGCGCGGGCATTTCGCCGCCGAGCGCCTTCCGGATCATCTCGGCGAGCTGATTGCGGCGATAGGGTTTTGTCAGCAGCAGCACGCCGTCATCTAACTTGCCGTGGTGGACGATGGCGTTGTCGGTGTAGCCGGAGGTGTAAAGCACCTTCAGGCCCGGCCGCCGCTTGGCCACTTCTTCCGCGAGCTCGCGCCCGCTCATGCCGCCGGGGATGACGACGTCGGTGAAGAGCAGATCGAACGCCTGGCCGGCGTCGATCAATTGCAGCGCGGCGCGGCTGTCCGGGGCGGCGATCGTCTGGTAGCCGAGGCTCTGCAATTGCGCGGTGACGAAGTTGCGCACCAGCGGATCGTCCTCGACCACGAAAATGGTCTCGGCGCCGCCTTCGGCCTGCGGGGTGGCGCTGGCGGCCACGTCCACCGTGCCTTCGCCCGGCGGCAGATAGAGCTTGATCGTGGTGCCGTGGCCTTCCTCGCTGTAGATCTTGATGTGGCCGCCGGACTGCTTGACGAAGCCGTAGACCATGGAGAGGCCGAGGCCCGATCCCTTGCCGACCTCCTTGGTGGTGAAGAACGGCTCGAACGCCTTCTCCTGGACGCCCTGCGGCATGCCGGTGCCGGTGTCGCTGACCGCGAGCATCACGTAAGCGCCGGGCACCACGTCCGCATTGGCCTGCGCATAGGCCTCGTCGAGCACGACGCGGTGGGTCTCCAGCAGCAGCTTGCCGCCGTTCGGCATGGCGTCGCGGGCGTTGATCGCCATGTTGAGCACGGCATTGGTGAGCCGGGACGGATCGATGTGCGAGGTCATCGGCCCCTGTTCCAG
The DNA here is from genome assembly GCF_058807535.1 of Bradyrhizobium sp. GW821-FHT12B03. Lineage (NCBI taxonomy): Bacteria > Pseudomonadati > Pseudomonadota > Alphaproteobacteria > Hyphomicrobiales > Nitrobacteraceae > Bradyrhizobium > Bradyrhizobium sp. GW821-FHT12B03. The sequence continues at coordinate 197,209 of NZ_JBXAQU010000013.1, read as the reverse complement.
CACGGTCTCGATCTGGATCTGCTCGCCGAGGGTGGGGCGCAGGAGCTTTGCGATGTCCGTGATCGCGGCGTTGATCTCGACATTGCGCGGCTGGAGCGGCTGCCGGCGTGCGAAGGCGAGCAGGTGCTGGATCAGCTCGGCGCAGCGCTCGGCGGCATCGTCGATCAGGCGCGCCACGCGCTGGAGCTCGGGCTGCCCCTTCAGGCTCGCCACCAGCGTCTCGGTATTGCCCGAGATCACCGTCAGCATGTTGTTGAAGTCGTGCGCGACGCCGCCGGTCAGCTTGCCGATCGCATCCAGCTTCTGCGACTGCTGCAATTGCCGCTCGGTCTCGCGCGAGGCCGTTGCGTCGTGATAGACCAGCACCGCGCCGGAGATCTCCCCTTGCGCGTCGCGCATCGGGCGGCCGCTGATCATGAGATGACGAACCGGGCCGCCGTCGCGCGGGCGGACGATCATCTCGAGCTCCTCGAACCCTTCGCCACGCAGCACGCGCACCGACGGCAGCTCCTCGACCTTGAGGGGCGTGACGCCGTCGCCGTGAAAGACGTCGGACATCGCGCGCAGATTGCGCAGGTTCGTCCCGGCGCGATGCAGCAGGATGCGTTCGGCGGCCGGATTGGACAACAGGACGTCCGACTCGTTGTCGATCACGAGCACGGCCTCCGCCATGCTGCGGAACGTGCTCTGGAGCACGTTGACCGAGAGGCGGAGCTCGTCATGCGCGGCAACGAGATGCTCGGTGCGCTCGGCGACCGCCGCCTCCAGCGCCTCGTTGGCGGCCTTGGTCTCGTGCAGCGTGCTCTGCAGCGCCACCCGGGTGCGCTGGCTCTCGCGCATCAGCAGCGCGACCAGAAGCAGGATCAGCAGGGCGCCGGCGATGTCGATGCCGAGCAGCACGATGCCGGTGCGGCGCGAGTCCTGCGAGCGTACGGCGAGCTGGCGTTCTTCCTCCGCGCTCAAGCGGTCGAGATTGCCCATCACCGTGTCCATCAGGCCGCGGCCCTCGGCCTTGCCGTTGAGCGCGGCAATCCCGGCCTGGTCGTTCGCGGCGCGCAGGCGCATCGCGTCGGCGGCGATCTCGATCCGGCGCAGCGCCAGCGGCTCGGTGCCCTCCAGCAGCGCGACCTGATCGGGAGAGTCGCGCACGCCGCGCTTGAGGTCGGCAAGTGCCGGCGCGATCTGGGCGTGCACCGCCTGGAATTCGTCGGTGAAGCTCGGGGAACGGTAGAGCTCGAAGCCGCGCGCGGCGCTCTCGGCGCGGCGCATCAGAACGCGCAGGTCGGAGATCTTCTTCAGCACCCCGATCGTGTGATTGACCCAGGTCGCATCGGACCGCGACTTGACGTCGAGTCCGATCGAGGCGGCGGTGATGATCAGGAGGATGGCAAGTCCAGCACCGAGAATGACGCGCTGCGTTGGAATCAAGGGGCTTCTTTCTTGTCCTTCGGCTGTGCGCTCTCGCCGGCGCCGGCGAGGCATTCCCGGATCGTGGTCAGCAGCGCGTCCGGCGTGAACGGCTTGCGCAGGCACCGCGTTGCGCCGAGTTCCAGCGCCATGCGGAGGAAATCGGGAGAGGGCGAGGCGGATGAGGCGAAGGCGTAGCCGGACATCGCGATCAGCGGGATCGCCGGCGCGCGCTCGTGAAAGATGCGGATGGATTCGAAGCCGCGCATATGCGGCATGAAGATGTCGACCAGCATCACATCATAAGTCTGCGCTTCCAGCGCAGCCAATCCCGTTTCGCCGCCGTCAGCCAGCGTGACGTCAAAGCCCTGACGTTGGAGGAGGACCTCGATGGTCGCGCCGACCATCGGATCATCGTCTACCACGAGAATGCGCGGCATGACATTTCCCAGTAGATTCCCAGTAGATCGCAGTCCCCTTGTTGGTGATATCCGCGAATCGTGTGTCGGGTCAATTTTGGATTGGATCAGGGTAGATATGCACGGCGCAGTGCATAGTAGGGCGCAAGTTCCAGCCAGTGAAGGTCGATGAGGCGATGCCTGGTCGTCCTGCCGGATCGAGATCGGTTGAATTTCGTCGGGTTTCAATGAAAGGTTGATATAAATCGAGGAGGAGAGCGAAAGCGCGCCCCCGCTCGCAGGCGCTGCCCGGTTGCCGTGGTCCCGCGTCCGCCGAGGATTTTACCAGTCGGCGATATCGGTCGACGGAAACATCGCGAACAGGCGCGCCAGCTCGACCTGCGAATGCGTCCCGGTCTTCTCGAAGCAGCGGCGCAGATGGGTCTTGACTGTCGCCGCCGTTACGCCGAGCAGCGCGGGCATTTGCGCGCCGGCAATGCCGCTTGCGAGCAGAAGCGCGACGCGGGCTTCCGCGGCGGTCAGACCGAAGGCGGTCTGGATCGCCGCGGCCGTGGCACGCGACCTTGCTGCGGGATCGACGATGACGACGAGCACGCGGGCAGGCGCCACCAGTTCCGAGAATGCAAAGGATGGCCGCGGCAGTGGCACCGCCATTACCAGTAACGGGGCCGCGCCTGAAGCGCGACCGACGCGCACCGGCGGAGAGAGCGAGGTGCCAAGTCCGCACGCGACGGCGAGCGCATCCTTGAGCGCACGTGCCAGCGCCTGCCGCTCGCCGGCCCGTGCGGAGACGAGCTGGAGGTTGCCAGCGGCATCGAAAGCGATGCCGTCCGATTGACGCAGCAATTCGTCCGCGGCTCGGTTGGTCTGTACGATCCTGCCGTCGCGGTCGAGCAGCATGGCGGCGTTGGGCATCATATCGAGGATGGCGGAGAGCTGCCGCTGCCCGTCCGCGCGGCTGCCGAGCAGGAGCGAGGCATCCAGGGCACGGCAGAGATGCGGGCTCAGCCGATCGAGCCGGCGGACGCGTCGATCCACCTGATCGGTGCCGCGCCCCGAGAGGCAAAATCCAAAACCGCCGACGCTGCCATCGACGGCGAAGCCCTGGTAGTTGATGTCAAGGATATCCTCGTGTCCGCAAGGAGCCAGCACGTCGGCATAGAACGCGGTCTTTCGGATTGAGCCGGGCTCGACGAGGGAGTTGGCGCTGACAGCCTTGCCGAACGGCACTTTGGTGATCGCGAGCGTCCAGGGATTCCAGGCGTAGTGCTCGCGGAAGATCGCGGATGGCTCCTCGGGCAGACGGCCGAGGATCTGCGCCGGAGGCAGCCGGCTTCCACGCGGCGGAACATAGGCCAGCATGCCGCCGAGCGCGCCGAGATGATCGGATACGCCAACCAGAACGTCCGGCCATCGATCCGGATCGGCAACCGCGCCGTAGATCAGGTCGAGCAGTTCGGCTTCCAAGGATTGATGCTCCGCGGGGACGGGCGCTCAACCCGGAGGGTAACCCGAACGGGTGACAATCTGTTGCTCAAATTTCCAGCGCGTCGGCTTTGCGAAACAACGCCGGTTCCACGACGCGGATGTGTCGGACTTGTTGCTTGTCCGGATACGACACGGCACGCCTACCAGGCGTAGCGCACGACACCCTTGCCCGCATAACTGCGAACCGTGTCTGCGAATTCGCCTTCGAACGTGGCGGCCGCAGACCAGCCGTTCACCCATCGCAATTCGGCGGATGCGGTCGTCAGCGCGGAATCGTGCGGCTGGGCGGCGCCGTTGACGACGAAGCTCGCACCCGGCAGAGCCTGGAATGTGGCGCCGGTCGAGCGGTCGGCGTTGAAATCATGCGCCCATGCGAGCCTGCCGCGCAGCGTCAGAACGGCATTGGTCAGGGCGTAGGATTTGTCACCGCGAACGCCCAACTCGCTGCGGCTGTCGGTCACGCTCCTGGCACCATAGGCGAGGGCGAAGGCTGGACTGCCGGACAGCACCGACTCGGCATAGGCCGGAAGCTCGAAAGTCGTGAACTGGCCGGCGGCATAGGGCGTGATACCGAGGCCCGCGAGCCAGGGTGTCGCGAAGCGGTAGCCGCCTTCGATGCGGCCCGAATAGGCGTTGGCATTGAACTCGGCGTGCAGCCGGTCGACGCCGGCGATGGTCACGATGCGATCGGTGGTGACGTCCTGAAAGCCGTAGGCGAGGGCGGCGGTGACATAGGCGGGGCCGGATTTGTGCCGCACGAACGCGCCGGCCTGGAACAGGTCGGATCGGCCGTAGCCGCTGTTGTCGACCGAAAAGCTGGTGCCGCCGCCGGCAAGGGCAAAGCCTGCGACCGTGTCCGGGGACAAGCGATAGTCCGCGCCGACCGCGACGCCGGCCAGGCTGCTCGATGTGTTATTGCTGCCGAGCACCGTGTTTCCGTCGGTCGTTTGCGAGCCGCCGAAACCGGCCGCCCACACGCTCCAGCGGGGATCGTAGACCCGTGCGATGGGCGCCTTCGTGAGCATGGCGGCATAGGCGTCGCGTTCCGGTCCGAGCGCTCTGGTCCTGGTATCGCCGGCCGCAAAGGATGACATGCCAGACGATGTCACGGGTTCCTCGCGTCCGGCGATGAACGGATCGGTCAGCACGCCCATGAACTGGTTCATCGCGTTGAAGGTGGCCTGCTGACCCCCGGTCGCGGCTTCGCCCGAAGCCTGGGTGAGGCCGGTCGACGTCAGGGTGCCGTACACGGCGGGAATACTGCCGTTCGCATTGAAGAAGTTCGTGAGCGCGCCTGCGACGTTGCGCTGGTTCGTGTTCAGGCTGTCGAGCGCATAGTTCAGCGTCAGGTTGAGATAGACGTTGCTGGCATCATAGCTCAGGCTCGAGCTGAAATTGAGCGGCAGGCCGGTGTTGACGAGCGAGCCGAACGTGCCGCTCACGCCGGCGCTGGCGTTCATGATCGTGTATTGCTTTGCAACGTAGGTTCCCGGCGCGAAGCTGGCCTGCACCGTGGCGCCCCCGAGCGTTGCCGTTCCCAGGACGTTGGTGCGGTCGGCGCTCGAGGGGGAGACCTCGATCATGTAGGCCGAGGCGGCGGTGAAGGTGAGCCCGTGCCAGACCGTCAACGTGCCGATGCCGTTGCCGGGCGCGAGCGCACCGCCGTTGACGACGACATGGTTGACCGTGCCGGTGCCTCCCAGCGTGCCGCCGGCATTGACCGTGGTGGTGCTTGCGCCCGTGATGTCTCCGTTGACGAGCAGTGTGCCGGAGTTGACGTTGATTGCTCCGGTGAAGACGCTCGATCCGGTCACGGTCCAGGTCGAGTCGCCGACCTTGTTGAACGTGCCGAAACCGGCATATTGCGCCGGACCAAGCCGGGACGCGTCGAAGCTTGCGGCGCCGCTGCCGCCAAGCTGGAAGGTGTCGTTGCCGGTGCCGACCGCGTTGCCCGTAATGCTCGACCCGGGCGCGAGCGTGAGCGTGTTGCCGCTGCCGCTGAACACGATGGCATCGAAGCCGCTCGTCACACTGATGGTGCCGGCGTTGAAGACGGACGAGTTGCCGGTGCCGAAGACGATGGCCCTGCTCCCGCCTGTGATTGTACCGGCATTGGAGACCGCGCCGCTGCCGTTGGTATAGACACCATAAAGACCACCGGTAATGCTGCCGCTCGCGTCGTTGGTGACGGTTACGCCGTTGTTGCCACTGACGCCGATGCCGCCGAACGCCAAGTTGCCTGTAATGGTACCGGAGTTGTTGACGGACGCGGTATCGAGGCCCGAGATTCCCGAGCCTGGACCGGTGATGCTCGCGCCGGCATAATTGGTGACTGTGACAATGTTGCCGCTAATGCCCCAAGCCGTGAGCCCAGTGATGGTGCCGTAATTTGCAACGCTGGTTGTTCCAGTGCCGCCCCCGATTGCATATTGGCCGCCAGTAATCGTGCCGCTCGCATAGTTCGTAATGGTCGCGCCAACGTTGACGAGAACCCCTGTCTGGCTGGTGCCGGTGATGGCGCCGAAGTTGCTGAGCGTGGCCGAGTCGAAGTTGATTCCGGTCCGCGAGCCGATCACAGTCGAGCCGACGCCGTTGTTGATGGTCCCCGTCGAAACCAAGATTCCCGTCGGGAATGCGCCTCCAGTTCCGCTGACCGTCGCACCGTCGGTGACGTTGACGGTGATGCCGGTCTCGACACCTAAGCCATAGCCGTCGGTGCCTGCGCTTGTTCCCGGCGCGCCCGCGCCCTGGTTGACAGTCGTGCCGGTGCAAGTGGCCGTCACGTTGTTGGCCGACGCCGGCGAGCAGGCGGCCCATCCCGGCTGGCTGGCCAGCATCGCCGCCGATATCGTCAAGGAGCCGGCAATGCTGCCGATGAGGATACGTCTCCGTTCGGAGCCACGGCGCCTGGAGGTTCGGCGTTTGGGGGGCCTGTGACCGGCGGTACCGTCCGACTGCTGCATTGTTCTTCCCAGTTCCCTGCACGCAGGCTCGGTTTGTTTCGACTCGTGCCAAGGCGTGTCCGGATGTGAATACCGAACGGGTAGGGACGTCGCGTCGCCCACCCGGGTG
>NZ_JBXAQU010000013.1:0-190813 GCF_058807535.1 Bradyrhizobium sp. GW821-FHT12B03 | reverse complement strand
GCGGCGACGCGACTTCCGCGGCAACCGTGGCGCGCAGGGCACACTCTCCTTGCGCGCGAGGTGACGTCGTTCGAAAACCATCAGAAGTTGTCTTCGTGCCGTGTTGTGGGCACGAGAGCCGCGACCAGGTGAGAAATCACATCACCTCACGCGCGCCTCACCCAGGCGGATGATGACGCGCGATCCCGGCTTGACGTATTTCCGAACAGTGATCCTGGTCGGGGCTGGCCGGAGATCTCGCTCCGGACCGATGCGTATTGACGTATCGGCTCACGCAGGAGGTCCGAGAATGACCAAACTCGCGCTTCATGGGTTGCGTTCGACGACGGATGTGCAGGACCTGAGCGAGGAAGATCGCGCGACATATCGGCGATGGGCGCGCCGTTCGTGCGCAGCCTATGCGATCGTTCTTGCTGTCCTGTTCGCCGGCTTCTGGATTCACGACAGGAGCGTGACGGTGGCGGATCAAAGTCATCCGGTCGGCATCGATGCGGCCGGCGATTTGCCCACGTCGCAAATTCCCAGCGGAAAGTCCAAGCGCCATTATCTTAATTGATTTGCTCAGGCGATGGGTATCACGCCCACGTTGTGGACGCCCACGCGATCGTGAAGTTGAAAGGAGAGCGAAAGCGGGATCGAAGCGGCTCATCACCCGAATGGGTGAGGCTCGCTGCGACGAGTCGCCGTATCATCATGATACCGCCCTGGATTGCGCGGATTGCTGTCGGCGGCCTCACGCAGGGAGCGTACGGTGAATTTCTCCAGCGAGAAAATCGGAGAGGTCCTTGACCTGATCTACGATGCGGCAGCGGAAAACGATCTGTGGCCGCATGCGCTCACCGCGATCGCTGATCTCACGCGCAGTGAGGGGGGCATCCTCTACGGTGTGTCCCTCACCTCAGAACAGATCTATTTCGATTTCAACGGCCGCCTCAACGAGGAATGCAAGCGCGCCTATCAGGAGCGGCACATGCGGAATCCGTGGTCGCGCTACATGGAGACGCAGCCGGCCGGGCGGCTGGTGCTGTCGGACGAAGCGGTTTCATTGGAGGAGCTTCAACGCTCCGCATTTTACGACGAAGTGTTGTGGCCGCAGCAGGTCGCGCACAACGGAATGATGGCGCTGGCAGCGCGCGACGACTTTCGCGCCGCGTTCAACATGTGTCGCAGCGCGCGGCGGGGCATGTTCGATCCCGACGAGCAGCGGCTTTTGCAATGGTTGTCCCCGCATCTGTGCCGGTCGGTGACGCTCGGATTTCGGATCGACGGCTACCTCGCCATGCAGGACGCGACATGCAACGTCCTGGACCGGCTTGCCGACGGCGTCGCCGTGCTCGATCGCAAGGCGCGAGTGCTGTTCGCAAATGCCGCCACCCGCCGTATGGCGGAGGAGGGGGCGTTGCGCCTGCATCGGTCGATCAGCATCCATTCGCCGGCGCATTCGCAGCGATTGAATGAGCTGATCCGCGCCGCGCTGCACGGGGCCGCAGGCGGCGCCATGAGCCTGCCGCGCCAGCTCGACGGCCGCCTTCTGACCATCCTCGTCTCCTCGATCCGGGGCAAGGATCTCGGGCGGCTCTCCGATGCCGGATTGAAGGATGCCGCCGTGCTGGTGTTCGTCATCGATCCTGCCAACCGGCGCTCGATTCCACTCGGGCAGATCATGGACGCCTATGACCTGACCCATGCCGAGGCCCGGGTCGCGCTGGCGGCCTCGTCCGGCAACACGATCCTGGAGACCGCGCAGTCGCTGAATCTGTCTCCCAACACGATCAAGACGCATCTGCGCCGCGTGTTCGCGAAGACCGCGACCGGCCGCCAGGCCGAGCTCGCCGGGCTGATCGCGGCGATCGGCAGCACGCGGATCGGCGAAACGGAGTCCGGGCCATGAGGCACGGCCCGGCGAGGGAGCATGATGAACTTCTCCAATGACCGGATCGAGAAGGTTCTCGACCTGATCTATGACGCCGCGGCCGACAACGATCTGTGGCCGCATGCGCTCACGGCGATCGCCGATCTGACGCAGAGCGAGGGCGGCATTCTGTTCGGTCAGTCCCTCACCGCGGAGCGGATCTATTTCGATTTCAACGGCCGCCTGAACGAGGCGTGCAACCGCGCCTATCAGGAGCGGCACATGCAGAATCCGTGGTCGCAGCACATGGAGAGCCAGCCGATCGGGCGGCTGGTGATGTCCGACGAAGCGGTCTCGCTGGCGGAGCTTCGCGCAACCGCGTTCTACGACGAGGTGCTGCGCCCGCAGGAGGTCGCGCACAATGGAATGATCGCGCTGGCGGCGCGCAAGGATTTTCGTGCCGCCTTCAACATGTGTCGCAGCGCGCGGCGGGGGCCGTTCGATCCCGACGAGCAGCGACTCTTGGAATCGCTGTCACCGCATCTGTGCCGGTCGGTGACGCTCGGATTTCGGATCGACGGCTACCTCGCCATGCAGAACGCCGCATTCAATGTTCTCGACCGGCTCGCCGACGGCGTCGTCGTGCTCGACCGCAAGGCGCAGGTGCTGTTTGCCAACGCCACGGCGCGCCGGATGGTCGAGGAGGGGGTGTTGCGGCTGCATCAGTCGATCGGGACGCATTCGCCGGTGCATTCGCTGCGGCTCGGCGAGCTGATCCGCGGCGCGCTGCTGGGGGACGCCGGCGGCACCATGAGCCTGCCGCGCAACGTCGACGGTCGCCTCCGGACCATTCTCGTCTCCTCGATCCGGAGCAAGGATCTCGGGCGGCTGTCCGATGCCGGCGTGAAGGATGCGGCGGTGCTCCTGTTCGTGGTCGATCCCGCCAACCGGCGATCGATCCCGCTCGGGCAGATCATGGATGCCTACGGCTTGACCCACGCCGAGGCGCGGGTCGCGCTGGCGGCGTCGTCCGGCAACACGATCATCGAGACCGCGCAGTCGCTGAACCTGTCGCCCAATACCATCAAGACGCATCTGCGCCACGTCTTCGCGAAAACCGCGACCAGCCGCCAGTCGGAACTTGCCGGCTTGATCACCGCGATCGGCAGCGTGCGGATCGCTGAGACGGATTCGGGACAATGATGGTCACCCGGTCGGGTGATGACGGCCGCGAGGCCGATCGCGTACCTTCGCGGCGAAGCAAGTCCGGCCATTGGCGCGCGCGATCAGGCCGGGCCGACCGCAAATGAGGTCTGCCGTGCGATGGGTGGAAGTGGCCGGATATGTCGCGTCATCGCTGGTGTTCCTGACCTTCTACATGCGCAGCATGGTGCCGTTGCGGTTGGTGGCGCTCTGTAGCAACGTCGCCTTCCTGATCTACGCCTTCGCGCTCCATCTCGCGCCGATCGCAATCCTCCATGGCGCCTTGATTCCCGTGAACATCGTCAGGCTGATCGGAGCGCTGCGCGAGCGCGCGGCGAATCCGCGCGGTAGCGATCCGCGTCCGGATGTCGCGAATTCGACGCGCTATCTGCCGCGCCGGTCGGGGCTCGCCTGATGCCGAAGACATCGCGCAAGACCGGTCGTCTCAGCTACCTGGATGTGTCCGCCGCGGTTCGTCCGACCCCCGACGAGCTTGCGGAATTCGAGCGGCTCGATGCCTCCGCGCCGCTCGACGAGGAGGGGCGTCCGGCGTGGTCGTTCGAAGGCGAGCCCCTGACGGCCCGCGAGCGACGCTGGCTCGAGCTCTATCGCAAGCTGGAGAGCCGCAAACAGCCGGCCAAAATGCATGGGCGGCGCCGATAATCGTCGGCGCCGCCCATATCGATCGATCGTTTCAGGCCGCGTTACGGGCAGGGGTGACGCAGGCCGTCATAGCCGAGATAGGTGCCCGACGCCGGATCGTAGGACCTGTAGCGCTGGGCGCAGTAGGCCGAAGAGTCGCCACCGCTGTCCGGCACGACCGCGACCGACGGCTCGTCATAATAGCTGTCGTCGCCGTAATAGTAGGGATCGTTGTAATACCCGCCGCCGTAATAGGCGTAGGAGCCGAGGCCGCCGATCGCGGCACCCGCCGCGACGCCGGGCCAGAAGCCGCCACCGCGATGATGATGGTGACGCCAGCCACCGCCACCGCCCTGCCAGGTGCTGCCGGCCGTTGCGAAGCTGCGGCCACCGCCGCCGCTGAACGAGGGCCCTGGGCTGACGCTGGGACGCATCGCGGGGCCGCCGGCGAAATGACCGCCGCCACCGCCGATCCGTGGACCGGCGCTGAAACCGCCACCGCCCATTCGGGCGCCGCCGCCGCCACCACCGATGTGTGCGCCGCCACCGCCGCCGACATGGCCAGCGACACGGCCGCCAGGGCCCTGCGCGAAGCTCGGCGTCGCCAGCGGAAGCACCAGCGCCAATGCTGCTGCCGCGCTCAAGACTCTTAGATTGTTCATGGTCAAACTCCTTTTCCAGGAAGCAAACCCCTCGAAACAGCGGAGGTTCCCGGATCACGCCGCTTCGCGCGTGTGAGGGGAGATTTTCACGCCGTCGCTGTACCCTGCATGAACGGATCGCGTTCGATTTGCGGCGGGGCCCGCATTTGCGTGGGGCTCCGCCCGCACCGCCGAACTGGACATTTCGGCGCCCGGATGGCATCAGGACCCGACGAAGCAGGGCCCTTGCCGCATGAAACAGTTCTTTCTCAAGTTCTTCACCTGGTGGAGTGGCCAGACCTTTGGCACCCAGCTCTGGACCAAGCGGTACGGAGAGCTGGTCGGCCAGGACGAGCAGGGCAACCTCTACTATCGCACCCGCGGCGGGGCGATCGATCCGACGCTCGGATTCGAACGGCGCTGGGTGATCTATAACGGCTACGCGGAGGCGAGCCGGATTCCGCCGTCCTGGCACGGCTGGATTCATCACGTCGTCGACGTGCCGCCGACGCAGGACAATTACCAGCCGCGCGAGTGGGAAAAGCCGCATCAGCCGAATCTGACGGGCACGGCCAACGCCTACCGTCCCTCGGGCTCGACGCTGACCGGCGGCAAGCGTCCGAAGGCGACCGGCGACTATCAGCCCTGGACCCCCGGCTAGGCATCCAGCCCTCTTCAAATCTTTATCTTCGGATTGGATGCAGGCGCATCCGGACAACCCGCTGTGGACAACGGGAACAGCGGGGATGCCGCTTGCGCGGTTGTTGCGCTGACGCGGGCGATGCGGCTCAATGATCCCATCTTACGGAGATGGGAGACCATCGCGTTCGGTTCGGGCAACAGTTCGCGACTGTCCCGAGATGCAGCGGCCGCCGACCAGGACTCGATCGGGAGATAGGCCCCCGGTCTGGAAGTTCCGAAATCGCCCGATGAAATGTGTAGCCGCCGTAAGACAGGAAAGGCCGCTTGGGAAACCGAGCGGCCTTTTTCTGTTGGACTTGTGGATGTCTCGTGCCCCGGACGCAGCGCAGCGCTTCTTCAGCGGTGCGCTGCAGAGCCGGGGCCCATTGCTGCGGCGGTGGGTATGGCTGGGTCCCGGCTCAGCGCAGCAGCGCAAAGAGCGCTGCAGCGCGTTCGGGACACGAGACTGATCGCGTGGAAATCACGCCACCCGTTCAGCCGCGCGCTTGACGGCATCGAGGCGGTAGGCCTGCAAAGGCGCGATGCGTTCCTTGACGACAGCCAGCACCTCGGCGGGCGCGGTATCCGGCGATCCTGAATTGAACGGCGGCGCCGGATTGTATTCGATCCCGAGCTGGATCGCCTCCGCCGTGGTGCGGTCGACCAGGATCGACACCAGCGTCAGCGCGAAATCGATCCCGGCGGTGACACCGCCGCCCGTCACGCGATTGCGATCGACGCAGACGCGCGTCTTGGTCGGCGTCGCGCCGAACTGGCCGAGCATCTCCATCGCGCTCCAATGGGTGGCGGCGCGATAGCCCTTCAACAGGCCGGCGGCGCCGAGCGCCAGCGAACCCGTGCAGACCGACGTGACGTACCTGGCGCCTTCGGCCTGCCGGCGCAGGAATGCGAGCACCTCCTCGTCATTGAGCAGATCGTCGGTGCCGCGGCCGCCGGGGACGCAGATCACGTCGAGCTGCGGACAGTCGGCAAACGTCGTGGTCGGCGTCACCGTGAGCGCGGAATCGCTCGGCACCGGCTCGATCCGTTTCCAGATCAGATGCAGCTTTGCGCCGGGAACGGCGGAGAACACCTGCAAGGGGCCGGTGAAATCGAGCTGGGTGACGCGCGGAAACACCAGAAGACCGATCTGGAGCGGTGCCGACATGAGAACCTCCAACTATGAGCTTGACGGACGCAGCCTGTCATGATGCGTTGATGTCCAAAATGGCGAAATTCCCTCACTTTCGGACATGACCATGATCGGCATCCTGATCTTCCCCGATTTCCAGCTGCTCGATGCGGCAGGTCCCATCTCGGTGTTCGAGATCGCGGCGCGCGCCAGCGGCAAGCCGCTCGCACTCCGGGTGCTCGCCGTGCAGGCGGGACTGGTGCGCAGCTCGTCGGGCGTCGAAATGATGGCGCGGGATTTCAAATCGGCGCCTGCGATCACGACGCTGGTCATCGCGGGCGGCGCGGGGGTAGCGGATGCCGCGCGCTGCGAGGTCACGCGCAGCTTCGTGCAGCGGCTGGCCAAGCGTGGCGTGCGGGTCGCCAGCGTCTGCTCGGGTGCCTATGTGCTCGCCGAAGCGGGACTGCTCGACGGCCGCCGCGCCACCACCCATTGGGGACGGACGCGCGACTTCGTCGCGCGCTATCCCAGGGTGAAGTTCGAGCCGGACCAGATTTTCACGCGGGATGGCCATGTGTGGACGTCGGCGGGCATCACGGCCGGGATCGATCTTGCGCTCGCGATGGTGACCGAGGACCATGGCGAAGAGATCGCGCAACAGGCCGCGCGCCAGCTCGTGCTCTACCACCGCCGCAGCGGCGGCCAGTCGCAGTTCTCCTCGCTGCTGGAATTGAAGACGCCGAACGGCCGCTTCGGCGCGCTGCTGTCCTGGGCGCGCGAAAATCTCGACGCGCCGCTGACGGTGGAGGATCTCGCCGATCGCGCCGGCATGAGCGCGCGGCACTTCGCCCGCGCCTTTGCCGCCGAGACCGGCACGACGCCGTCCAAGGCGATCGAACGGCTCAGGCTCGAGGTCGCACGCGAGCGCGTGCAGTCCTCGCGCGAGGCGATCGAGCTCGTCGCCGAGGCGACCGGCTTCCGCGATCCCGAGCGGATGCGGCGCGCCTTCATCCGCGCCTTCGGCCAGCCGCCCCAGGCGCTGCGCCGCGCGGCGCGGGCGGGTTAGGTCGTGCTGTTTGCCGCTGCCCCGCCGGAATTGTCAGCCCGCGCCGTCAGGCGCCGCGCGATCGGCGCCAGCAAATAGGGCGCAAGATGAATCGGAAACTGCGTCAGCGCGAAATAGAGCCAGGTCGTGGCCGGCAGCGCGCCCGCAGTCGCGGCCAGCATCAGGCCGAGATTGCGCTGTGACGCGATCAGGCCGATCGCGAAGGCGCGCTCAAGGCCGGCGCGGCGGAAGATCAGCGTCGTGACGATGAGCAGCGTGAAATAGACGGCGAAAGCGAGCAGCGCGACGCCGATCGCGAACGTGGGGTCGGCAACGAAATCATGCGCCACGTCCCCCATCACGGCGGAGGCGAACACCAGCAGGATGAGGATGTTGAAGCCGTCGATCGGCCGCTTGTGGCGCTGGATTGCTTCAGCCCCGAAGATCCAGCGGATCGCGGTTGCGCCGATCAGCGACGCCGCGAGGATGGCGAGCAGCTTGGCACCGAGCGCGAGCGGCGAGATGCTGAGCATGCCGCCGAGGAAAAGGCTCGCGAACAGCGAGGCGGTGAAGGGCACGAGCGCGGTGGCGGTCACCAGTGTGACCAGCGGGAGCGTGGCATCGAGACCCATCAGCGCTGCAAGCGCCGGCGCGGCCATCATCGGCGAGGCCATGCCCTGGAGCATCAGCGCCAGAGCAAGGCCGGGTGAGCTTCTGTCGAGCCCGGTCGCGTAAGCCGTCAGCCCGACGATCAGCGGCACGCCGATCGTGGTCCAGGCCGTGGCGGCAGCGATCAGCGCCGGGCGGCGCAGATGGCCGTGCAGCGCCGCCAGATCGACCCGCATGAAGGAAATGCAGAGCAGAAGGAAGATCGCCTCGGTGACGTAGGGGCGCAGCAGTGCGCCGAGCGGCGGCACGGCGACCGCGATGAAGGCGATAGCCGCGACGGCGCGCGTGCCCTGGTTGCCGAGCCATGTCAGGGCGCGGACAGGGATGGCGAAAACAGTTCGAAGGACGGACAGCATCTGGGTGATGGCGTTATCAGCCCAATCCCTTCAACCACGCGCCGATCTCGCTGACGGCGACATTGGCCTGCTGCAACAGCTTGCCCATGGTGAAGAAGCCGTGGAATTGGCCGGGATAGTGCTTGGTGGTGACGGGAACGCCGGCCTGCTTCAGGCGCGCGGCATATTCGTCGCCCTCGTCGCGCAGGGGATCGGCGCCGGCGGTCAGCACATAGGCCGGCGGCAGGCCGGCAAGGTCTGTCGCGCGCGCCGGCGAGGCGCGCCAGTCGTGGATGTCGGCGGCACCATTGAGATAGTGATCGCGGAACCAGCGGATCACCGAATGCGTCAGCAGCACGCTGGTCTCGGGCTCGCCATGGGAGCCATGCGTCATGGCGAAATCGGTCGCGGGATAGATCAGGACCTGGCCGGCGATCGCGGGGCCGCCAGCGTCGCGCGCGGCGAGCGCGACGACCGCGGTGAGATTGCCGCCGGCGCTGTCGCCGCCGATCGACAGGCGGGAGGCGTCGATGCCGAGCTCGCGCGCGTTCGCGGCAATCCACCTGGTCGCCGAGATCGCGTCGTCGGTTGCGGCGGGAAACTTGTGCTCGGGCGCGAGGCGGTAGTCGACCGAGATCACGACGAGGGCGCCTGAAACAGCAAGCTGGCGGCAGACGACGTCATGGGAGTCGAGATCGCCGATCACCCAGCCGCCGCCATGGAAGAACACCAGGGCCGGCGACAGGCCGTCGTGCTGGCGCGGCGCCTTGGGCACGTAGATCCGCGCCGGGATCCTCCCATGCGACGCCGGGATCGCGAGCGGTGTGACGCGGGCAAGCTCGGGCGGCTCCGGGTTGGTGGCAAAGCGCGCCTGCGCGTAATAGGCGCGCGCTTCCGGTGCGGTCAGGGTCTCGTAGGCGGGGCGGCCGGCCTCCTGGAACGCCTTGTAGACGGCGGCGGCATCGGGATCGAGCACAACGGGCATGGGAGCGACCTCGAGGGTTTCCGGTTATGGTTGGACGTCGTTTTCGGGGGATTGCCCGCCGCTTTCCCCCGAGAGAGGGCGTCCGACTATCCCATCCGGGAGCCGGTCTGGCCAGACAGTGCCGGGAAGGGCAGGGATGCCGCCCTTCCCCCGCCGTATTCGCCGTGTTAACCGGATGGCCTGCGAGCGGCGGTATCCCCTGTAGAATGTCCAGCAAGCCCGATTCGCTGTTGAAGCCGCGCGAGACAATGGTTCGAACCTTTACCCTGACAGGTCTTGCGGCGCTTCTGGCCGCCACCGCATTGACGGTTGCGACGCCCGCGCAGGCACAGATCGGCACGATCTTCTCCGATCCGCCGCCGCTGCGGCCGCCCGGCAGCATTCCGCGCGGACAGCCGCAGCCGCAGGTGCCTGACGACGACGAGGAGGTCCCCGAGCTGCCGCCGCAGGGCCGCGTGCTGCCGTCGCGTCCGATGGCGCCGCCGCCGGGCCGGCAGGGCAACGTGATGCCAGGGCCGGTCGAGACCCAGCCCCTGGCGCCGCCGCCGGGGAGCAGCGTCGCTCCACCGAACCAGCCGCCGCCCGTGGCGGTCGCGCCGCCAGGAGCCCCCCAGCCGGGTGCGCCCGGTCAGCGCCAGCCCCAGCAGAAGGGCGGGCCGGGCGGTGCCGTGCCGCAGACGCCGGCAAGCCTCCAGCCGGGCGACGAGGTCGTGACCGAGCCGCCGGCCCAGAAGATCGTGAACAAGAAGGCGACCTTCTCCGGCCTCGACAAGATCACCGGGCGTATCATCAATTTCGACGAGGATATCGGCGAGACCGTCCAGTTCGGCGCGCTGCGGGTCAAGACCGACGCCTGCTACACGCGGCCGGCGACGGAGGCCGCCAACACCGACGCCTTCGTCGAGGTCGACGAGATCACCTTGCAGGGCGAGGTGAAGCGCATCTTCTCGGGCTGGATGTATGCCGCAAGCCCCGGCCTGCACGGCGTCGAGCATCCGATCTACGACATCTGGCTGACCGACTGCAAAGAGCCGCAGCAGACCATTGCGACCGCAGCACCGGATCCCGCGACCAAGCCAGCTGCGCCGCCGCCCGCCCAGAAGAAAGCCGCGCCCAAGCAGGCCGTGCAGCAGCGCCCGCCGCAGCCCTTGCCGCCGATCCAGCAGCAGCCGGCACCACCGCCCCCTCCGCCACCGGAGCAGCGGCCAGGTCTGTTCGGTATCCCCGGGTTCGGCAGCCGGTAGACCGGATCTATGGCCGCGAGGCAATGATCTCGAGCGCGCGTGCGCCGGGGATCGCCTCACCAGCCGAGAGCCTCAGGAAATCGCCGGGCTCGCCGGCGAGCGCCTTGTCGAGCAGCGCAGTATAGCGCCGCCGCGGAATCTCCACCGCGCCAAAACTCTTCAGATGCTCGGTGACATATTGAGTGTCGAGCAGCTCGAAGCCGCCATGGATGAGCCGCGCCACCAGATGCACCAGCGCGACCTTCGAGGCATCGCGCGCGGTGTGAAACATGCTCTCGCCGAAGAAGGCGCGTCCCAGGCTCACGCCGTAGAGCCCGCCGACGAGGTCGTCGCCCTGCCAGGCCTCGACGCTGTGGCAATGGCCGAGCTCGAAGAGCCCGCCATAGAGATCGCGGATGCGCTTGTTGATCCAGGTGTCCTCGCGCCCGGCCTGCGGCGCGGCGCAGCCGGCGATCGTGGCTTTGAACGCGGTGTTGACGGTCACGCGAAACACATCCGAGCGTACGGTCCGCGCGAGCCGCGAGGCCGCGCGAAATCCGTCGAGCGGGATCACGCCGCGCAATTCCGGCTCGACCCAGAACAGGGTTGGGTCGTCTGCGCTCTCGGCCATCGGAAAGATGCCGCAGGCATAGGCGCGCAGCAGCACGGCTGGCGTGATTTCAGACGAGGCGGAATCGCGCGAATTCATGGCTTGCGACAATAGCAGGATCGCAATGCGGTTGCGATGGGGGGCGCCGGGCGGTGCGCGTCAGCTCGCGGCGGCGCTGCTGGCCCTGCCGGGCGCCGCAGGCATGCGGCGGAACCGGAGCATGATGCGGGTTCCGCTGTGGGCGGGGTCGCGCTCGACCGAGGCGTCGAGCTTGGTCGCCATGGCTGCGACGATGCGCTGACCCATGCCGGTGGAGCGCGGATCGGCCTTGACCTTGTCGCCGACGCCGTCGTCGGCGATGGCCAGCAGGAGATCCTCGTCCTGCGAGGTCAGCTCGACATGGATGGGGCCGGCGCCGTCGGGATAGGCGTATTTCACCGCGTTCATCACCAGCTCGTTGACGATGATGCCGACGGCGACCGCACGGTCCGGATCGATCTCGATCGGCTCGGCCTTCAGCGTCAGGCGCGACATCCGGTTGCCTTCGGCCGAGCGCCTGAGATCCTCGAGCAGCGAATCCAGATACTGGTTCAGGACGACGCTCTTGAGGTCCTGCGAGGTGTAGAGGCGGCGGTGCACCTGCGCGACCGCGGCGACGCGGCCCATCGCGTTGGTCAGCGCGGCCTTGACCTCGTCCTGCCCGGCGGAGTTCGCCTGAAGGTGCAGCAGCGAGGCGATGATCTGGAGCGAGTTGCCGACGCGGTGATTGACTTCGCGCAGCAGCAGCTCGCGTTCGGCGGCCAGCGCGGCATAGCGGTCGCGCGAGGCATGGATCTCCGCTTCGGCTTCCTCGCGCGCCTTCTGCAATGCGGCCTGGCGCAGCGCGCCCTCCGCCGCGACGTGGAGCAGGGGGATGAAGTCGCCCTTGACGTCCTTGACGAGATAATCGGCCGCGCCGGCCTTCAGCGCGGTGACCGCGATGCTGGAATCCTGCGACGCGGTGACGAACACCACGGGAGGGGCGCCCGGGATCGCCATGATCTGCTCCAGCGTCTCGAGGCCGTCGAGACCCGGCATGTACTGGTCGAGCGCGACGACGTCGATGCCGTCGACCATGCTGTCTTGTCTACTGCCTTGTCTACTGTCCTGGGCACCCGCGCGGCGGATCTGCTCGAGGCCTTCCTCGCCGCTCGCGGCGTGAACGACCCGGTAGCCG
The DNA here is from genome assembly GCF_058807535.1 of Bradyrhizobium sp. GW821-FHT12B03. NCBI lineage: Bacteria > Pseudomonadati > Pseudomonadota > Alphaproteobacteria > Hyphomicrobiales > Nitrobacteraceae > Bradyrhizobium > Bradyrhizobium sp. GW821-FHT12B03. The sequence goes on along the minus strand of NZ_JBXAQU010000013.1, from coordinate 178,579 downwards.
CGCCGCGTCAGGCCGCGGTCGACCAGACGCGCGAGCGCGTCGTCGTCGTCGATGTAGAGCAGCGTCGGCATTCTCTGGTTCATGGGGCGGCGGGCGGGACCTGGATGACCGAGAAGAACAGCCCGAGCTGCCGGATGGCGTTGGCGAAATTCTCGTAGTTGACGGGTTTGGTGATGTAGACGTTACAGCCGAGCTCGTAGCAGCGCTTGATCTCCTGGGAATCGTCGGTGGTGGTCAGCACCACCACGGGCGAGGCCTTCAGATACTTGTTCTCCTTGATCTGCTTCAGGATGTCGATCCCGCTCATATCGGGCAGGTTGAGGTCGAGCAGGATCAGGAGCGCATTTCCCTTCTGGGGAAGCCCGCTGCCGTCGGCGCCGAACAGGTGTCTCATCGCATCGGTGCCGTTGCCGAACGAGACGATCTCGTTGTTGACGCCGGAGCGGCGGATGTTGCGCTCGATCAGCCGGGCGTGCCCCTCGTCGTCCTCGATCATGATGATAGTGACAGGCTGCGTCATCGATCTGTATTCCGATTGCTGGCGTTCCACGCGACGGGCAGCGTGATCGTGAATGTGCTGCCCGCGTTCAGTTCCGACGATACCGACATGGTGCCGCCGAGACGGCGCACAAGTGCACGCACGTGTGCAAGACCTATGCCCTGTCCGGGCTTGTCCTGGGTTCCCGCGCGGCGGAACAGATCGAAGATCCGCTGATGATCCTTCGGATCGATCCCGCGACCGTTGTCGCTGATCTCGAATATGGCATAGCCGAGCTTGGTGCGCCCGCGGATTCTGATCTCTCCGGGGACGCCGCTCTTCAGATATTTGATCGCGTTGTCGATCAGATTGGAGAAGATCTGCTCCAGCGCAAGGCGGTCGCTGACGATGTTCGGCAGGGACTCGACGTGGATCTCGGCCTGCGCTTCCACGGCCTGATGCGCGAGTGTCGACACGATGGTTGCGACGAACTCGCGGATGTCGATCTTCTCCGGCTGGAATTCGCGTCGGCCCTCGCGGGTGAGGTTGAGGATCGCCGAGATCAGCCGGTCCATCTTGGCGATCGACGATTTGATGAAGCCGAGCGCTTCGGAAAAGTCCTCGGAGAGCTGCTTGTCGGCGCCTTCGAGCGGGATTTCGCCGGGCGCGGCGGGCGCCAGCGGCGGCCCGCCGGCCGGGACATGGGCAAGCGCGCCGATGCGGCGGAAGATGTCGCCGCCGAGTTCTTCGAGCTCGCTGGTGAAACCCATGATGTTGACGAGCGGCGAGCGCAAATCGTGGCTGACGATATAGGCAAAGCGCTGGATCTCGTCGTTGGCTTCGCGCAGGTCGGCGGTGCGCTCGTCGACCACGGCCTCCAGATTGACGTTGGCATCGCGCTGGCGCGCCTCGGCCTCGTCACGGGCGCGCGCGGAGCGCCGCACCAGCCAGATCGAGATCAGGGCGAGCAGCACGACGAGGCCGGAGCCGATGCCCGTCATCGAGGCGGCTAGCGTCTGGCTCCGGTCGGAATTGGCGGTGCGGATCCGGAACAGTCGTTCCTCTTCGCGGATCATCGCGTTGGCCTGGTTGCTGATCGTGGTGGTGATGTTGCCGGCGGCGGCCTCGCGGATCAGCGCCGTGGCCTTGTCGGGTTGCCCCTGCTTCACGAAATTCATCTCGCGCGAGAACTGGTCGAGCCGGGTCTCGATCGCCGCGCTCAGCTTCTCAATGCTATCGCGTTGCGCCGGATTGTCGCCGATCTGGCGCGTGAGCTTGTCGAGCGCCGGAATGATCGCTGCGACGGCCGTCTCGTGATCCGACTGGAAATCCGGCCCCTGCGTCAGGAGAAAGCCGCGAGCGCTGCTCTCGGCGCGTCGGACTTCGAGCAGCAGCGCGTTGATCTGGTTCTCCACCTCGATGGTATGGACGACCCATTTGCCGTCGTCGCGGGCCTTGTTGACGAGGTAGACGGAGCCCGCGCTGATCGCGGTCAGCACAACGAGCCCCGCCGCGACCAGCAGGGCCTGCCAAATTGCACGCCGCCGTTGCGCCTCAGCGGTCACGACGGTCTTGCCTTGTTGTGTCAGCGGACAAAACGCCCCCGTGGAACTGTTCCCAACCGTCCAGAACGCGATTGGGGCCAAAGGGTTCCATGGGAGGCGAGACTATTTCGCGGCGGGTTCTGTCTGGCCTGCCAGATACTGTTCCAGCCAGTGGATGTGGTAGTCGCCGTTGATGATGTCGTCCTGGCGCACCAGGTCGCGGAACAGCGGCAGGGTGGTCTCGATGCCGTCGACCACCATCTCGTCGAGCGCACGGCGCAGCCGCATCAGGCATTCGGCGCGGGTCTTGCCGTGGACGATCAGCTTGCCGACCAGCGAGTCGTAATAAGGCGGGATCGTATAGCCCTGGTAGACCGCGGAATCGATCCGGACGCCGAGCCCGCCGGGCGAGTGATATTGCGAGATGCGGCCGGGCGAGGGACGGAAGGTCTGCGGGTTCTCGGCATTGATGCGGCACTCGATCGCGTGCCCGATGATCTGGACTTCGTTCTGCTTCGCGGGCAGTTCGCCGCCGGCGGCGATGCGGATCTGCTCCAGCACGAGGTCGATGTCGGTGATGCTTTCGGTGACGGGATGCTCGACCTGGATGCGGGTGTTCATCTCGATGAAGTAGAACTCGCCGTCCTCGTAGAGGAATTCGATGGTGCCGACGCCGAGATATTTCATCTCGCGCATCGCTTTGGCGCAGGTCTCGCCGATCCTGGCGCGCGCCGCAGCGGAGAGGACGGGCGAGGGGCCTTCCTCCCAGACCTTTTGGTGGCGGCGTTGCAGCGAGCAGTCGCGTTCACCGAGATGGATGGCGCCGCCGCGGCCGTCGCCGAGGATCTGGATTTCGATGTGGCGCGGCTTCTGGAGATATTTTTCCAGATAGACCGAGGCATCGCCGAAGGCGGATTTGGCCTCGTTGGCGGCCGTCGACAGCGCCACCTGGAGGTCGGCCTCGCTCTGCGCCACCTTCATGCCGCGCCCGCCACCGCCGGCGGCGGCCTTCACCAGCACGGGAAAGCCGATCTTCCTGGCGATCGCCATCGCATCGTCGCTGGGGCCGACCGCGCCGTCGGAGCCGGGCACCACGGGAATGCCGAGCCGCTTGGCGGTCTTCTTGGCCTCGATCTTGTCGCCCATCAGGCGGATGTGCTCGGCCTTGGGGCCGATGAAATGCAGATTGTGCTCGGAGAGGATTTCCGCGAAGCGCGCGTTCTCCGACAGGAAGCCGTAGCCGGGATGCACCGCGTCCGCGCCGGTGATCTCGCAGGCCGCAAGCAGCGCGGGCACGTTGAGATAGCTGTCCTTGGACGGCGGCGGCCCGATGCACACGCTCTCGTCCGACAGGCGCACATGCATGGCGTCGGCGTCGGCGGTGGAGTGCACGGCGACGGTCGCAATCCCGAGCTCCTTGCAGGCCCTGAGGATGCGAAGGGCGATCTCGCCGCGATTGGCTATGAGGATCTTGTCGAACATGGTGCCTCAACTGGCGAATAGGGAGTAGCGAATAGCGAATGGAAATGCGGCGACCATTCGCTACTCGCCATTCGCCACTCGCTTATTCAATAATCACCAGCGGCTCGCCGTACTCGACCGGCTGGCCGTCCTCGACCAGGATCTGCGTCACCGTGCCGGCGCGCGACGAGGGGATCTGGTTCATGGTCTTCATGGCTTCGATGATCAGCAGCGTCTGGCCGACCGAGACCTTGCTGCCGACCTCGATGAACGGCTTGGCGCCGGGTTCAGGCGCCCAATAGGCGGTGCCGACCATTGGCGAGGTCACGGCGCCGGGATGCTTCGACAGGTCGGCCGCGGCAGGCGCGGCAGCGGTTGCGGCGACCGGCAGGGCGGCGGGAGCGGCCGCCACCGGCATCGGCATCGTCGCGGCAACGCTGATGTTTCGGGCGACGCGCAGGCGCAGGCCGGCGCGTTCGATCTCGATCTCGGTGAGGCTGGTCTCATCGAGCAGAAGCGCGAGTTCGCGGACGAGCGCGGAATCCTCGCTGGAAAACTTTGCGGCTGCTTTGTCGTCTGGCTGGCGCGCCATGTTCTTTGATCCGAATGTTCTGTTGGATGAGGAAGCTTCAGGCTTTGGGCTTGATGGCGAGCTTGGCGGCCAGGCCCTGGATGGCGAGGCGGTAGCCCTCGATGCCGAAACCGCAGAGCGAGGCGAAGGCCGCGCGCGCGGTGTAGGAGTGGTGACGGAAACTCTCGCGGGCGTGGATGTTGGTCACGTGCACTTCGACCGTCGGGATCTGCACCGCGAGCAGCGCGTCGTGCAGGGCGATCGAGGTGTGCGAATAGCCGCCGGCATTGATGATGATGCCCTTCATCTTGCGGGCATGCGCCTCGTGGATGAAGTCGATCAGCTCGCCCTCGCGGTTGGACTGCCGGCAGTCGGCCTTGAGACCGAACGTCGCCGCCGTCTCCCGGCACAGCGCCTCGACGTCGGCCAGCGTCGCGTGGCCGTACTTTTCGGGCTCGCGCGTCCCCAACATGTTGAGGTTCGGCCCGTTGAGAACGAGGATCGTATCGGTTGCGAGTTCGGCCATTCCTATCCCGGCAGGTGCTTCGGCGTGGCGGGGGTTATAGGTAACAAAGCGCGTGAGGGGAAGCCTTGAAGGGCCTCCCAGGGGCCTTCAGGTACCTCATCCGGGGTGCAAAAACCTGTGCGGAAGCCACGGAAATTGCTTGTTAACCAGTCCAAAGCATGGCTGCCGGCCCAACGGCAAAGGGCGGGCATCGCTGCCCGCCCCCTGAGGTTGCCGTCATCCGGCCTTAGACGTCGAGGATCGCGACGATCTCATAGGTGTTCGGATCGATGATCACGATCTGCTCGCGGACCAGCACGTAGCGATAGCTGCGCCACTCCGGATAGATCGTCACGACGCGGGACGGCAGGGCGTGCAGCGAGATGCCCTCGCGCGGCACGCGGGTGCCGACCGAAATCGAGAAGTTCACGTTGGTCACGGGGGCCACGCGCTCCTCGCGGATCACCGACGTGATCTGGGTCCGCTGCTCGGTCGAGAGCTTGGCGCCAGCGCCGGCCTGGCCGACCGTCGTCGAGGACGAGGTCGAGCTCTTGTCCTCGGCCTTCATGTCGGTCGAGCTGCCCGTGCCCGGGCGGTTTTCGGCGTTGCTCTTGGTGGACGTGCCGGCCTTGTTATCCTCGGCCTTCATGTCCTTGTGGTCCTTGGCGCCGGACTTGGTCGTGTCCTGGCTCATGCTCTTGGACTTGTCCTGCTGCGACTTGTCCATCTGGCCCTGCGCGCGCTCGTCGGTGCGCTGGCCCTTGGTCGCACCGGCCTTGTCCTCGGCCGCGTTCTTGTGCATCGCGCCGCCAGTGCGATCGTCCTTCATTGCGCCCGGAGATTTCTCCTCGGCGGCCGCACCCGGCTTCGCGGTGCCGGCGCCGCCAGCCTGACCGACGGTGCCCTTTTCCTTCGTCATGGAATCCTTGCCCATGGAATCCTTGCCCATGGCGCCGCGCTCGGCCGCGCCGCCCGACGGCTGTGACTGCTGCGCGGGCTGCGCGCCGGCGCCGCCGCTGTCGCGGTTCATGGTGCCCTGTGCGTTCGCCAGTCCGGCGCCGCCAACGAGTGCGAGTGCGGCAACCGAGATCATAAAGCGGTTCAACATTGAATTTCTCCTCACGTGTTTATTTGCGTCATTGCCCGCGCCAACAACGAAAGGAGATATCGGTTGTTCCGGAACATCGGCGGTTCCGCGGCATTAGTTTGTTGAACGCCAGATGAATACGCTCGCCGCGTTTGCGACACGAGGTGAAGGAGCGCAAAAAGAAAGGCCGGCGTTTCAGCCGGCCTCGCTCGATGCGTGACGTTGGAATGCGATCAGCAGGTGGCCTTGCCGCAGCGGGCGACGCCGATCTTCTCCTTGAGGCCTTCGACGCCGACGGCGCCGATCACGATCTGCTTGCCGATCACGTAGCTCGGCGTGCCGTTCATGCCCATGGCTTCGGCGAGCTTGAAGTTCTCCTCGATGGTGGCGCGCACCTCGGGGCTGGCGAGGTCCTTCTCGATCTTGGCGGTGTCGAGCCCGGCTTCCTTGGCGGCCTGCATCGCGCGGGCCTTGTCGGCGGCGCCGCGGCCGCCGAGCAGCTTCTGGTGGAAGTCGAGATATTTCTTGCCGGTGGGGTCCTGCATGCGCACGGCGACCGCGACCTGCGCCGCCTCGACCGAACCCTGGCTCAGCACCGGAAACTCCTTCAGCACGACCTTCAGCTTCGGATCGCTCTTCATGATGGTGAGCATGTCGTCCATCGCGCGCTTGCAGTAGCCGCAATTGTAGTCGAAGAACTCGACGAAGGTGACGTCGCCGTCCTTGTTGCCGAGCACGACCTGGCGCGGCGAGTTGAAGATCGCGTCCGCGTTCTGAGCGACGCTGGCCTCGTGCTTCTGCGTTTCGGCCGCGGCCTGCCGCTTGCTGAGCTCGGTCATCGCCTCCTCGAGCACTTCGGGATGGCTGATGAGGTAGTTCTTGATGATCGCCTCGATATCGGTGCGCTGGGCATCGGAGAAGCTGTCGGCCGACGCGGGCGCGGCTGCGCCGAACATGGCGAGCGCAAGCAGCGCGGGAGCAAGCAGACGCAGCGAAGGCATAGGCAAATCCTCTTATCAAAGCAGGTTTCGGAAAACGTCCCGGCGGACTCAAGGCTCGGTGTCGTGACGTCGTGGTGTCAGGCGTCGTTCTAGCTAGTTACGCGGCGGCTTGGCCGCCACGATGTCGTCGGCCTTGACCCATCCGGGCGTGCCGACGGCGAAACGGGTTTTCGCGCGCGTGGCGAGCTCGCGGGCGGTCTTGTTGTCGCCGCGCAAGGCGGCGGCTTGCGCCGAGGCGAGATCCGCCTCGGCATAGTCGCCCTTCCGGCCATAGGCCATCGCGAGCTGGGTATAGCCGAGCACTGCCTCGGGCTCCCGTGCCACCGCGGCGCGGAGAATCCGGACGGCGTCGTCGGTGTAGGCCTTATTATCGGTTCCAACCAGTGCCTGCCCAAGTAACATCTCGATGAGGGGCGCGTTGTTCGAAAGCTGTGCGGCCTTGCGCAGGGGAGCAATCGCCTCGGCCGGCTTGCCGCTTTCCAGAAGGGCCTGGCCGCGCACCTCGTAAAAATACGGGTTGCTGGGCTGGACCTGGATCAGCGCGTCGATCTGGGCGAGCGCGCTGCGCAGATCGCCGTGCAGATAGGTGCTGATGGCCCGGGCATAGCGCGCCGGCATGCTGTCGTTGGTCTGGGGATAGCGACGGTACACCGTCTCCGGCCGCTCCATGAAGGCGGAGATCTTGGCGCGCACCATGTCGTGGCGGAGCTGGAGTGCGGGATCGTCCTTCTTGTCCCAATAGGGGCTGGAACTGGCGAACTCCTGGAGCGATGCGACGCGCTCGGCCGGCATCGGGTGCGACTGCAGATAGGGGTCGGCACCGCGCGCCGCGAACAGGCTCTCGCTGGTGAAGCGCTTGAAGGTCTCGTACATGCCCTTCGGCGACTGACCCGTCGCGGTCAGGAACTTGACGCCGGCGCGGTCGGCGTTCTCCTCCTGCTGGCGCTGATAGGACAGCAGCGTCCGGCGGATCATCTCCTGCGGCGCGGAGATGGCGGCCGCGCCCGCATTGGCCAGCCCGTTATTGCCGGCGCTGCCGCTGCCGCGCGTGCTGCCGGCGGCGATCGCGCCGGCGCCGAGCAGCATCGCGATGATCATCTGGGTCTGCGCGTTGGCGAGCTGCTCGCGCAGCTTGGACAGATGGCCGCCGGCCAGATGCCCGGTCTCGTGCGCGAGCACGCCGATGATCTGGTTCGGCGTCTCCGACTGGAGGATCGCGCCGTAATTGACGAAGATGCGGCGGCCGTCCGCGACGAAGGCGTTGAACGAGCCGTCGTTGATGATCACCATCTGGATATTCTGCTTTTCCAGACCGGCGACGCGCAGGATCGGGCGGGTGTATTCGCGCAGCAGCTGCTCGGTCTCGGTATCGCGCAGGATCGGCGGCCCTTTGGACTGCGCCCGTGCGGCCGGGACAGGCAACAGTGCGATCGCCGCGGCCGTGACCAGGGCGGTGAGGGCGGAGGCCTTTTTGCGCAAAGCGAGCTGGAGCAACATCAAGCGGTCTGGGTCAAACGGTCTTGATCAAGCAGTTTCGTGATTGGTTTTGGCGATTGGCGGCGGACCGGATACGCGATATGGCCTATGAGCCTACCCCTTATGAGCCGTACAATGCGGCCAGTCTGGGGCGCAAGCGCCCCGTTTCACGGACCGGACGGACCGGTTCGCCAGCGAAATAGCAGAAATCGATGCACGATGCGACATTGAGGAACCGGTTGGGGCAGTGGCTCGAGCCCTCCCGCCGCAGCGATGTTCCCCCGTTCATGGTCATGGATGTGATGGCCGCGGCGGCCCGAATCGAGGCTGCCGGGGGCCATGTCATTCACATGGAGGTCGGCCAGCCCGCGGCCGGGGCGCCGAAGACCGCGATCGCGGCCGCCCATGCGGCGCTCGAGGCGGGACGGATCGATTATACCTCCGCGCTCGGCATCCCCTCCTTGCGCGCGCGCATCGCGCGGCATTATCGCGATGCCCATGGCTGTGACGTCAGCGCCGAGCGGATCGTGGTGACGACGGGCTCGTCGGGCGGCTTCATCCTGGCCTTCCTGTCGATGTTCGAGCCCGGGGATCGCGTCGCCGTGACGGTGCCGGGCTATCCGCCGTACCGCCATATCCTCACCGCGCTCGGCTGCGAGCCGGTGCTGATCGAGACCACGAACGAGACGCGGCACGCGCTCACCGGCGAGGCGCTGCTGGCCGCCCATCGCAAGGCGCCGCTGAAGGGCGTGCTGGTCGGCAGTCCCGCCAACCCGACGGGAACGATGATGTCCCGCGAGGCGCTCTCCGGCCTGATCGCGGCGGCCGAGGATGCCAAGATTCGCTTCATCTCGGACGAGATCTATCACGGGCTCGACTACGCGTTTCCGGCAGTGACGGCGGCGGCGCTGTCGGACCACGCCCTCGTGATCAATTCGTTTTCGAAGTATTTTTGCATGACGGGCTGGCGCGTCGGCTGGATGGTCGTGCCCGAGATCCTGGTGCGGCCGATCGAGCGGCTCCAGCAGAACCTGTCGATCTCGGTGCCGTCGCTGTCGCAGATCGCCGCCGAAGCCGCCTTCGACGGCGCGGCCGAGATGGAGGAGATCAAGCACGGCTATCAGGAAAACCGGCGCATTCTGATCGAGGGATTGCCCAAGGCAGGCCTCAGCAAGTTCCTGCCGGCCGACGGCGCCTTCTATCTGTACGCCGATGTCTCGGACTTCACCTCCGACAGTTTCGAGTTCGCCAAGCAGATGCTGGAACAGGCCCATGTCGCGGCAACGCCCGGCCTCGATTTCGATCCCATCCATGGCCGCTCGTTCATCCGGTTCTCTTATGCGCGTTCGGCAGAGGAGATGCGGGAGGCAGTTGACCGGATCGCCCACTGGCTTAAATAGCCGCCAGTTTTCGTCACCTCCGGAGTTCAACTTGTCTGACCGATCAGTCCCGTCCGCTGCCGCACCGCATTCTTCTCTCGCCGCATTGATGTGGCCGACCCGGCCGGGTGAGATCGTGGGCGGCTTCCGCGCCGTCGTGCTGATCGCGTTCGGTACCGCGCTGCTGGCGCTGTCGGCCAAGGTGAACCTGCCGCTGCCTTACGTGCCCATGACGTTGCAGACGCTGGTGGTGCTGATGATCGGTGCCGCCTATGGCTGGCGCCTTGGCAGCGCAACCATGATCGCCTACCTCGCCGAGGGCGCGCTCGGCCTGCCGGTCTTCGCAGGTCCCGTGGGTGGCGTTGCACCGCTGGTCGGCCCGACCGCGGGCTACCTGTTCGGTTTCATTGCTGCCGCCTTCGTCACCGGCTGGCTCGCCGAGCGGGGCTGGGACCGTAGCGTGGTCCGGCTGTTTGCGGCGATGGCCGTCGGCCACATCGTCATTCTGGCTGTCGGGTTCGGCTGGCTGGCCTTTGGCCTCGGCCTTGGCGCATCCAAAGCCTGGCAGGTCGGCCTTGCGCCGTTCATTGCGGCCTCGCTGGTCAAGAACGCGCTGGGCGCGACGCTGATGCCGGCGGCACGGTGGATCGTCGATCGCCGCGGGTGAAGCGCACCATTCCGAGCAGTTCCAATTGACAGGGCCGGCCAAGTTGCTCTTGGCTGGCCCGGCGTTTGAGGGGGAGTGAAACAATGACAACGACAACGATGACCGGGGCGCCGGTCGCGCCGACCGCAGCCAAGCCGTGGTACAAGGTTCTCTACATTCAGGTGCTGATCGCCATCGTGCTCGGCGCCATCGTCGGCTGGCTCTGGCCGACGGTCGCCACCAATGAGTGGATCAAGGCGCTCGGCGACGGCTTCATCAAGCTGATCAAGATGGTGATCGCCCCGATCATCTTCTGCACCGTTGTTTCGGGCATCGCCCACATCCAGGACGCCAAGAAGGTCGGACGCATCGGCGTCAAGGCGCTGGTCTATTTCGAGGTCGTCTCGACCTTCGCCCTGGTGATCGGACTCATCATCGGCAATCTGTTGAAGCCGGGCTCCGGCTTCGGCAATGCGGCGGCCAACGAGGCGGCGGTTGCGAATTACGCCAAGCAGGCCGCCGGTCAGAAGTCCGTCGACTTCGTGCTGCACATCATTCCGGACACCGTGGTCGGCGCCTTCGCGCAAGGCGAGATCCTCCAGGTGCTGCTGTTCGCGGTGCTGTTCGGCTTCGCCTTGATGAGCCTCGGTGAGCGCGGCCACACCATCCGCTCGTTCATCGACGATGCCGCGCACGCGGTGTTCGGCGTCATCTCCATCGTGATGCGCGCGGCGCCGATCGGTGCGTTTGGCGCGATGGCCTACACCATCGGCAAGTTCGGCACCGGCGCGATCCTCAATCTGATCGGGCTGATCGCAACGTTCTACGTCACGGCCGCGCTGTTCGTGTTCGTCGTGCTCGGCGTCATCGCGCGGATGGCAGGGTTCTCGATCTTCAAGTTCCTGGCCTACATCAAGGACGAGCTCCTGATCGTGCTCGGCACCTCGTCCTCGGAAAGCGCGCTGCCGTCCCTGATGGAGAAGCTGGAACGGCTCGGCTGCTCCAAGTCGGTGGTCGGCCTCGTGGTGCCCACGGGGTACTCGTTCAACCTCGACGGCACCAACATCTACATGACGCTGGCGACGCTCTTCATCGCCCAGGCGCTCGGCTACGATCTCTCCTTCAGCCAGCAGGCCACGATCCTGGTCGTGGCGATGCTGACCTCGAAGGGCGCCTCCGGCATCACTGGCGCGGGCTTCATCACGCTGGCGGCGACGCTCGCCGTGGTCGACCCGCGCCTCGTGCCGGGCATGGCGATCGTGCTCGGCATCGACAAGTTCATGAGCGAGTGCCGCGCGCTGACCAATCTGTGCGGCAACGGCGTCGCCTGCGTGATCGTCGCCTGGTGGGAGGGCGAGCTCGACCGCGACAAGCTCAACGCCAATCTCGCCAAGCGGATCGATCCGACGGACATGGAAACCGCGATCACGACGGACTGATTCACAACTGGCGGTGCTGAGCGCCGTCAGGCCTTGAAGTAATAGGGCTGGTCGAGATCCTCGATCAGCCCTTTTTCCTTGGGCTCCCAGCCGAGGAGGGCACGCGTCTTCGCGCTCGAGGTCGGAACGTCGACGGCCGCAAACCGCGCGAACCAGCCAAAATGCTGCTCGGCTTCATCAACGGATTTCGAGACCACGGGCACGCCGAGCCGCTTGCCGATCACCTCCGCGATCACCTTGAACGGTACGCCTTCCTCGGCGATGGCGTGATAGCGCCCGGCGCTGGCGCCTTGCTCCAGCGCAAGGCGATAGACGCGCGCGGCATCGACGCGGTGCGCGGCCGGCCAGCGGTTTTGTCCGTTGCCGATATAGGCAGCAGCGCCTTTCTCGCGCGCGATCGCGATCAGGCGCGGGACAAACCCATGGTCGCCCTCGCCATGCGTCGTGGGCGGCAGCCGCACGATGCCGGCGCGGACGCCGCGCTCGCAGAGGTCTTCTGCGGTCGCTTCCGAGATGCGCGGAAAGTGACGGGCCGCCGCATCGTCCTCGGTCGCGAGCCGCCCGGGCGCGAGCAGCGCCACGCCTGAGGTGACGATGAGCGGACGGTCGGAGCCCTTCAGCTCTTCGCCGAGCGCGAGGATGGCACGGCGGTCGAGTTCGCAATTGTCGGCGAACTTCGAGAAGTCGTGGTTGAAGGCGAGGTGAAGCACGCCGTCGGAGGCAGCCGCGCCGCTGCGCAAGGACGCATGGTCCTCCAGCGACCCGCGATGGACCGCGGCGCCGAGCGCCGTGATGGCGGCCGCACCTTCATCGGTCCGGGCAAGGCCAATGACACGGTGGCCGGCGGCGATCAGGTCGCGAACGACGGCGGAGCCGACGAAGCCGGTGGCGCCGGTGACGAATACACGCATGAGCAGTCTCCAAGGGGTTGGTGAGGACGACCATCTGCGCTAGGATTATCCGGGTAAAGTAGTGACGTTATCAGGGTATAATAGCTAACAGGATGAGCGAGACCGCAGCCTCTGAAAACCTGCTCGGGGCCTATCTGAAGGACCGCCGCACCCGGCTCGACGCTGCCGCGTTCGGCTTCGCCGGTCGCCGCAGGCGCACGCCCGGACTGCGGCGCGAGGAGGTGGCGCAGCGTGCCAATATCAGCCCGACCTGGTACACCTGGCTGGAGCAGGGCCGGGGCGGGGCGCCGTCGGCCGATGTGCTCGACCGCATCGCGCGCGCCTTGATGCTGACCGATGTCGAGCGCGAGCATCTGTTCCTGATCGGCCTCGGCCGCCCGCCCGAGGTGCGCTACCAGGCGAGCGAAGGCGTCTCGCCGCGGCTGCAGCGCGTGCTCGACGCGCTCTCATTCAGCCCGGCGCTGGTACGCACCGCGACCTGGGACGTCGTCGCCTGGAATCGCGCCGCCACGGCCGTGCTGACCGACTACAGCACGATCCCGCCGGGACAGCGCAACATCCTGCGCTTCATCTTCTGCGATCCGCGCGTGCGCGCCGCGCAATATGACTGGGACAGTGTCGCGCGCTTCGTGGTGGCGGCATTCCGGGCGGACGCTGCGCGCGCGGGCGCCGTCTCGCATGTCGCCGATTTCGTCGACGAGCTCTGCCGCACCAGTCCGGAATTCGCGGCGCTCTGGCGCGACAACGACGTGCGCCATCACGGCGACGGCACCAAGCGGCTGCGGCATCCCGTTCACGGCACGATGTCGTTCGAATATTCGAGCTTCAACGTCGAGGGCCGCTCCGATCTCAGCATGATCGTCTACAATCCGGCGACGCCTGAAGATGCCGACCGCATCAGGACACTGCTGGCCGCGCGCGCCGACTGACGGAATTTTCGACCTCGCGCGTTTAATCCTCATCTCGGACCTCGAAGGGGTGGGTGTATCGTGGGCAATGCGGCTGTGAATCCGATTGTGGTGCAGGCGGCGGAGCACTTTGCAGCAGGGCGACCGGACCAGGCCGGTGCGCTCTGCGCGGAGGTTCTGAGGGCCGACCCGGATCATGTCCCGGCGCTGCACCTGGCCGCTGTCGCCGCCTTCGTCACCGACCGCGCGGCAGACGGCGCCGCGCTGCTCGGCCGCATCTTCACCGTCGATCCCGAGCACGCGCCGGCACTCGTCACGCTCGGCGACGCGCTGGCGGTAAAGGGCGAGCAGGAGGGGGCGGTGGCGGCGTTCCGGCGCGCGCTGGTGCGGCGGCCCGATGATGCCGGCCTGCACAACAAGCTTGGCGTTTCGCTCGGCGAGCTCGCCCGCTTCGATGAGGCCGAGGCTGCCTACCGCCGCGCGCTGGCGCTCGATGCGCATCTGACGCGAGCCTGCTTCAACCTTGCCATCGCGCTAGCGGAGCAGGGGCGGCTTGCCGAGGCCGAAGAGGCTTATCGCGCCGTCATTGCAAGGGAGCCCACCTATCGCGGCGTCTGGCTCAATCTCGGCAATCTCCTCGTGGACCAGGCGAGGCTCGACGAGGCGGAAGCCGCCTATCGCCGCGCGCTCGACGCAGATCCTGATGATCCCGGGCTGCTCTGCAATCTCGGTGCCGTGCTCTACCGGCAAGGCTTGCTCGAGGACGCCATCATCTCCTACCGCCGCGCCATCGCGTGCGCGCCGGACAATGGTCAGGCGCTGCGCCTGCTCGGCCTCGTGCTGCACGAGGCCGGTCACCTGGACGAGGCGGCCGAGGTCTACCGGCGGAGCTTTGCGCTCGATGCATCGGATCACGTGATTGCCAGCAATCTCGGCGCCTGCCTCTCCGAGCTCGGCGCATTCGACGAGGCGATTGCCGCCTGCGAGCACGCGCTGCTGCTCAAGCCGGATCATGCTCCGGCCTGGACCAATCTCGGCATCGTCTTCGAGAAGCAGGAGCGCGCCGTCGACGCGGTCGCCGCGCATCGCTGCGCGGTTGTGGCCGACCCCGCCTATGCCAAGGGCCACGCCAATCTCGCGGTCGCGCTGCGCAATGCCGGCGAGATCGACGAGGCGCTCATGGTTTCGCATCGTGCGATCGCGCTCGATCCGGAGCAGCCGCTCGCGCAGTACAACCATGCGCATTTCCTGCTGATGAACGGCGATTTTGCCGATGGCTTCGAAGCTTATCGCTGGCGGCGCACATGCAAGACGCTGTCGGACGGCGATCCCTCGTTCGACGAGCCGGAATGGCAGGGCGAGCCGCTGGATGGCCGCACCTTGCTGCTGTTCGCCGAGTATGGCCTAGGCGATGCCCTGCATTTCGTGCGTTATCTGCCGATGGTGGCTGCGCGGGGCGGAAAGATCATTCTCCAGGTTCAGCCCGCGCTCGCCTCGCTGCTGCGGCAGCTGCCCGACGTGACCGTGATCCCGCGTGGCGAAGTGCTGCCGCCGTTCGACCTGCAACTGCCGCTGATGAGCCTGCCGCGGATCTTCGGCACCACGCTCGATACCATTCCTGTCGGTGTTCCGTATCTGCACCCCGATCCCGCGAAATTGGCGCGCTGGCGTGCGGCGCTCGCGGACGTGACGGCGCTGAAGGTCGGTGTGGTCTGGGCCGGAAACCCCAGGCACAAGGGCGACCGGCAGCGCTCGCTGCCCGCCGAGGCCGTGCTGCCGCGCCTCGTGATGCCGGGCGTGCAGCTCTACAGCCTGCAAAAGGAGCCGCGGCCCGGGGATGGCGAGGTGCTGGCGGCGATTGGCAACGACATCGTCGATCTTGCGCCGGCACTCGGCGATTTCGCCGACACCGCAGCAGCGGTGGCGGCACTCGATCTCGTCATCGCCGTCGACACGTCGGTTGCGCATCTTGCCGGCGCGCTCGGCCGGCCGGTGTGGATGCTGACACCTTACGCGCTGGACTGGCGCTGGCTGCGCGACCGCGAGGACAGCCCGTGGTATCCGACCATGCGGCTGTTCCGCCAGCGCGCCCCGCGCGAATGGGATGACCCGCTGCTGCGCCTGTCAGCCGCGCTCGCGATCCTCGCCGCGAACGCCGAAGGCTAGAACCGCTCCGGCCGGTACGGCGTCGGATCGATCGACGGCGTTTCGCCGTTCATCATCTCGGCGAGCAGGCGCCCGGTCGCGGGGCCGAGCGTAAAGCCCTGGTGGCCGTGGCCGAAGTTCATCCAGAGGCCCGGGTGGCGCGGGGCGCGGCCGAGCACCGGCAGCATGTCGGGCGTGCAGGGGCGGGTGCCGAACCACGGGTCAGGCTCGGCGCGCTTGCCGAGATCGATCAGCTCGCGTGCGGACGCTTCGGCGCTGGCGAGCTGCACCGGCGTTGCAAGTGCGTCCGGGCTCGTCAGCTCCGCACCCGTGGTGATGCGGATGCCCTTGGCCATGGGCCCCATGGCATAGCCGTTGCCCTTGTCGATCAGCGGCAGGTCCAGTGACGCGCCGCCGCTGTAATGCATGTGATAGCCGCGCTTGCGCACCAGCGGAATCCGATAGCCGAATTTGTGCAACAGATCCGGCGACCACGGCCCGAGTGTCACGACGACGGTAGCGGCATCGAGGCGCCCCTGATCGGTATTGACCGACCAGCCGGTGGCGGTCTGCTGCAGCGACTGCGCATCACCGAGCACGATGGTGCCGCCGAGGCGCTCGAACAGCTCGGCATAGGCCGTGACCAGCGCGCCGGGATCGGACACGGTCCAGGTGTCGAGCCAATGGATCGCGCCGGGGAGATCGTCGCGCAGGACCGGCTCGGCCTTGGCGAGCTCGCTGCCGGAGAGCACACGAAAGTTCACGCCGAATTCGCGCTGGTCTTCCTCGGCCGCCTCGATCGAGAGATCCAGTGAGGCGGCGTCGCGATACAGCGCCCGATAGCCGGCACGGCGAATGAGATTGTCGGCGTGGGCCTCGCGAATGAGGATGTCGTGCTCGCTTGTTGCGTAAGCGATCAGCCGCGCCCAGGCGTCGATCGCCTCGCGATGCCGCTTCGGTGCCGAATGCCACCAGTAACGGAGCAGGGGCTCGATATGGAGGTGGAGCGACGACAGGCTGTAGCGCACGTCGTTGGTGCGGCCGGTCGCGATCTTCAGGAGCGAGGCGAGGTCGCGCGGCATCGGATACGGCCGTACCGCTTCCGCCTGGATCATCCCGGCATTGCCGTAGCTGGTCTCGCGGCCCGGCTCCCTGCGGTCGACGAGCGTGACGGACCAGCCGCGCTGCCGCAGGTGCAGCGCCGCGCTCACGCCGATCATGCCGCCGCCGAGAACGATCACGCTTTGCATTGGCAGAATGCTCCTGTCAGGCCGGCTGTGGCGCGAGCTTCGGCTGGGCCGTGCTGATGGTTGCCGCGACCACGACGGACAGCGCCGTCATCGCCACGAGGAAGCCGAAGGCGGCATCGAACGATCCGGTTCCGGTCACGATGAAGCCGATGGCGACGGGGGCGACGAAGCCGGCGCTCTGGCCGCCGAGATTGACCATGCCGACGCCGGATCCGATCTGGTCGTCGCGGAGCAGTTTGGTGGGAAGCGCAATCACCGAGGCCAGCACGAAGGATTTGAAGAAGTAGACCAGCGACTGGAAGACGATCAGCATCGTGATCGTCTCCGCCTTGTACATGGCGTAGAGGAAGATGCCGGTCAATGCGGAGCTGCCGATCAGCAGGTATTTTTCGCGCTCGGAGAAGAACGTCGTCATCACCCAGCCGCCCATCGCGGTCGCGATCGTCGCCATCACGAACGGGATCGGCGCCACGACGCCGACGGTCTTGAGGTCGAGCCCGCGTTGCTGGAGCAGGTAGAGCGGCATCCAGGAATCCAGGCCCTTGTTGACGCAGCTGAGGCCGAACCACACCAGCATCAGTTGCCACAGCAGCGGATTCCTCATGAGCTCGCGCATCGGTGCGCGGCTTGCGGCCTTCGCGCTCGCATCGACCTTCTGCGGGCGGCCCAGATAGGGAACGAAGACGAAATAGGCCACCGCGAACACGAGGCCGGCAATGCCGATCGTGTTGAAGGCATGGCGCCAGCCGAGCCAGAGGATCAGCGGCGCCATGATCAGCGGCGCGACCATGCTGCCGGCATAGTTGGACGACAGCAGCAGCCCCGACATCTTCGGCCGGCTGTCCTTCTTGAACACTTCCGCGATGGCGCGGATGCTCGCCGGCGGAAAGCCGCCCTCGGCGATGCCGAAGATGAAACGGATCGCGATCAGCGACGTCAGCGACCACGCAAGACTCGTGAACGCCGTGAACAGCGACCACATCACGATGGTGACGATCACCACGTATTTCGAGCCGAAGCGGTCGGAGAGCCATCCGCCCGGCACCTGCATCGCGGCATAGCCCAGGAAGAACGCACTGATGACGATACCGAGATCGGCGGCCTGGAGGTTGAAGTCCTTGCCGATTTGCGCGAGCGCCAGCGAGATCGCGGCGCGGTCGATATAGGAGATGCAGTAGGCGACGTAGAGCAGGACGAAGGCGATGACGCTGGTTCTTCTCGGCAATTCCGTCATGCTCGTCTCCGTTGCGCCGGCCGCGCAGCCAGGGCTGGTCGGGTCATTCCCAGGTGAGAAAGCCCGGTGCGGCCGACAGCGGCGGCGCTGCGCCGAGCCGTGCCAGATCGGGCACCGGCCGGCACAATTGCGCATCGCTTGCGAACGCAGCCTCGATGCTCGCGGCGACCGAGAGCACGATGGCGTCGCCGCCGCGCGGGCCGACGATCTGGAGACCGAACGGCAGGCCGGCCTCATCGAGGCCGAGCGGAATGCTGATCGCGGGGTGGCCGGGAAGCGTCACGGCGTAAGCGAGTGCGAGCCAGTGGAAATAGGATTTGGTCGGCACGCCGTCGATCTCGGCGGGATAGAGCTCCGACCAGGGCCGTGGGCTCAGCGTGATGGTCGGGCTGATCAGCACGTCGCAAGTTTCGAAGAAGGTCTGGTAGGCACGGTAGATCCGCGTCTGCGTCGTGGCGGCGCGCCCGTGGTCCTCGAGCGTGTAGCTCAGGCCTTCCTCGACATTGGCGCGGACATTGGGACCGAGCATCTCGGGGCGCTCTTTGTAGTTCTTGCCGTGCGTCGCCAGGAACAGGCCGGCCCGCAGAACCGCGAACGCGTCGTCGGCGCCGGTGCAGTCGGGCGTGGCCTCGCGGCTTTCGGCGAACAGCGGCGCGAGCCTGGCCACGCGACTGCGGAATACGCGACGGATCGCCCGCTCGGTCGGTGCGAAGCCGAAGTCTTCGGTGAAAGCCAGACGCAGCTTGCCGAGGTCCGCAGGACGCGGTGCGGCCCAGCGCTCGGCGCGCGCCCGCACGGGCTCGCCGGGCAGCGTGTAGGCCAAGGGATCGCGGGCATCGTCGCTTGCCATCACCGACAGCATCAGCGCGGTGTCGGCGACATTGCGCGCCATCGGCCCGTCGGTCGACAGGTTCGACCAGCCGAAGGCGCGCTTCTCGCTCGCCACGAGGCCGTAGGACGGACGCATGCCGACGATGCCAGAGAAGCCGGCCGGGTTGCGCAGGGAGCCGCCGGTGTCGGAGCCCGAGGCGAGCGGGGCCATGCCACAGGCCAGCGCCACCGCCGAGCCACCGGAGGAGCCGGCCGCCGAGCGCGAGGGATCGAAGGGATTGCCGGTCGCGCCGAACACGGGGTTGCGGGTGTTGCCGCCGGCCGCCCATTCCGGCGTGTTGGTCTTGCCGAAGATGACGGCGCCGGCTGCGCGCAGCCGCGCGACCGAGCCCTGGTCGGCGGCCGGTATATTGTCGCGCAGCAGCGGGCTGCCATAGGTGGAGCGCATCCCGGCGGTGTCCTGGGTGTCCTTGATCAGGACCGGGAGGCCGTGCAGCGCGCCGCGATCCTCGCCGCGCAGGATGGCCGCTTCGGCCGCTTTCGCGGCGGCGCGCGCGCCTGGTACGTCCAGTGTCACGACGGCATTGACGGCGGGATTGACGGTCTCGATGCGGGACAGGCAGGCGTCGAGCAGCTCGACGGGCGAGATCGCCTTGGTGGCCAGCAGGCGGCGCAGCTCAACGGCGCTGGAATCGCAGAGTTCGGGCAATGCCAATCCCTTTCAGATTATGAAAACGATTTAGCATATCGGAAAGTAGAGGTGACGCACCAATATTCGTCAAACCGGAGCCTTTCATGCACAAATGCTGGCATTGCCGCCCAAGCGATCGCCAAATGGGCGTCTCAAGCGGCGTTTTGGCCGAAAAGATTAGACGGATAGACCAACATTGTTTCCGTCATCGTGATAGGCTTGCTGCATGAGCGAGATCACGACGCCCGAAGGGGCCAATTCCCAGCTCGGCCAATGCCTCAAGGCGGCCCGTCAGGCCCGCGGCCTGACGCTGAAACAGGTGGCGGAGCGGACCGGCATGGCGCTCTCAACCCTCTCGAAGGTCGAGAACGGCCTGATGTCGCTGACCTACGACAAGCTGCTCCAGCTCACGTCGGGCCTGAAGATGGAGATCGCCGAGCTGTTCAATCCTGCGGTCGCTGTGCCCGCGCAAGGTCGGCCGGTCACCGCGCGGCGGAGCATCAGCCGGGCCGGGCAGGGGCAGGTGATCAACACGAAATTCTACACCTACACTTATCAATGCACCGACCTGATCGGCAAACGCATGGTGCCGATCGTGGCGGAGGTCCGTGCGCGCTCGCTGGAGGAGTTCGGCCCGTTGCTGCGCCATGGCGGCGAGGAGTATTTCGTGGTGACGAGCGGGCGCGTCGCCGTCCACACCGAGTTCTACGCGCCGGAGATCCTCGGGGTGGGTGATGGCATCTATCTCGACAGCACCATGGGCCATGCCTACCTCAACGCCGGCGAGGCACCGTCAGCAACCGGCGTCTGTCTCTGCACCAGCGAAGCGCCCGATCTCTACGACCAGCTTCGCCAGATCGCCTCGCGCGACGTGACGCCGCTCGGCAACGACGAACTGCCGCCGTAGCGCTTGGGCGAGGTCTGAAACGAAAAACGCCCGGCTTGGCCGGGCGTTTTTTATTCTGTGTCCGACCTTATTCGCCGCCGCCGAAACGGCGGGACCACCAGCCGGCGCGGCGCGGCGCGGCCGGCGTCTCGCTGGCCGCTTCCGGCGCAGGTGCCGGTGCGGGCGGCGCGACCGGTTCGGTCACCTGCGCAACCGGCGTTGCGGCCTCGCTCGCGCTGCTCGACAGGAAGCTCACCTTTTCCCGGACCGTGGAACGGCGCCGCGCGGCCTTGTCGTCGGCAGGCTCTTCGTCTGCCGTTGCGACGGCAGGAGCCGGCTCCGGCTGGGCCGGCGCCTCAGCCTGCACCTCGGCACGCGGTTCGGGCTGCGCGACCTGCGGCTCGGCGGTGTGCTCGGCTTGCGCGATCGAGGGCGAAGCCTCGCCGCCAAAGCCGTCGAAATCAGCCACCGCTTCGGCAGCTTCCGATGGAGACTGGGTGCCGAGTTCGTCGCCGATGGACCCGGCAAGACCTTCCTCGCCGTTACCGCGCCGACGGCGGCCGCCCCTGCGACCACGCCGGCGCCGGCGCTCGCCGCTGCCCTGCTGCTCGCCACCACGGGCTGCCTGTTCCTCGCCTTCCTCGCCGTCCTGTTCGGACTCGGCGTCCTCATCGGTTTCACCGGCGATCATGGCGGGTTCGGGAAGTGTTGGGGCGCTGTCCTCGCGCAGCTCGCCTTCGCGCTGGCCACCGCGGCCGCGCCGGCGACGGCGACGCTTGCGGCGCTGGCCGTCCTGCTCGGGAGCTGCCTCGCCGGCGGCCTGCTCTTCGGCAAGACCTTCGGTCTCCTCGGTCTCGACCTCGGATTCCAGCTCCGGATCGAGCTCCTCGTCCTCATAGACCTCTTCGGCCTGAGGCGGCGGGCTCGCAGCCGCCTGCGCCACGAGCAGCGCCTTGGCGGCTTCCAGCGTGTGCACCTGCTCGCCGCGGTCGATGAGGTAGGCCTGCGGTCCGCTGACGCTCGGGTCGGCGATGACCGCCAGCGTGACCTTGAAGCCGTTTTCGAGATCGCGCAGATGGCCGCGCTTGTGGTTCAGCACGTAGAGCGCGACGTCGGTGCGGGTGCGGACCACCAGATTGTGGGTCGCGCCCTTCATCAGGATCTCTTCGAGGCCGCGCAGCAACTGGAGTGCCACCGAGGACACCGAACGGACATGGCCGGTGCCGCCGCAATGCGGGCAGGGATCGGTCGAGGATTCCAGCACGCTGGCGCGGATGCGCTGGCGCGACATCTCCAAAAGGCCGAAATGCGAGATGCGTCCGACCTGGATGCGCGCGCGATCCTGCCGCAGGCAGTCGGACAGCTTGCGCTCGACCGCGCGGTTGTTGCGCTTCTCGTCCATGTCGATGAAGTCGATGACGATCAGGCCGGCGAGGTCGCGCAGGCGGAGCTGGCGGGCGACCTCTTCGGCCGCCTCCAGATTGGTCTTGAGCGCGGTGTCCTCGATATGGTGCTCGCGCGTCGATCGTCCGGAGTTGACGTCGATCGAGACGAGCGCCTCGGTCTGGTTGATCACGATGTAGCCGCCGGAGCGCAGTTGCACGGTCGGCGAGAACATCGCGTCGAGCTGGCTCTCGACGCCCATCCGCGAGAACAGCGGCTGGCCGTCGCGATACTGCTTCACCGCGCTGACATTGGCGGGCATCAGCATCTTCATGAAGTCGCGCGCCTCGCGGTAGCCGGATTCGCCGGCAACCGAGATCTCGTCGATCTCCTTGTTGTAGAGGTCGCGCAGCGAACGCTTGATCAGCGAGCCTTCTTCATAGACCAGCGTCGGGGCCTGCGACTTCAGCGTGAGGTCGCGCACCGTCTCCCACATCCGGATCAAATATTCGAAGTCGCGCTTGATCTCGGGCTTGGTGCGGGCAGCGCCCGCGGTGCGCAGGATGATGCCCATGCCCTCGGGCACGTCGAGATCCTGCACCACTTCCTTGAGGCGCGAGCGGTCCTGCGCGCTGGTGATCTTGCGGCTGATGCCGCCGCCGCGCGCGGTGTTCGGCATCAAGACGGCGTAACGGCCGGCGAGCGACAGATAGGTCGTCAGCGCTGCGCCCTTGTTGCCGCGCTCTTCCTTGACGACCTGCACCAGCATCACCTGGCGGCGCTTGATGACTTCCTGGATCTTGTACTGGCGGCGCGGACGGAAGGTGCGCTCCGGCACTTCCTCCATCACGTCGTCGCCGCCGACGGATTCGACGACTTCCTCTTCGGCTTCCTCCTCGCCGTCCTCATCGTCCTCGTCGTCGTCCTCGGCCGTCGCGTCGGCTTCGTGATGCGGAGCATCAGTGCTTTCGCCGGCAGCATACACGGCATCAGCCGGTTCAGCGGCGGCGGTTACGGCTTCGGCCAGAGCCTCTGCGTGTGCTTCGGAGGTCGCCTGCTGCGGTTCGGCCTCGGCCACGGGTTCGGCACCAACGGCCGCGACCGGCGCGGGCGTCTCGTCGGCATGATCATGGTCGTGGTGATCGTGTCCGCCGTCATGACCATGGTCATCATGATCGTGGGCGTGATGATGGTCGTCGTGCCCATGCTCATGGTGATCATGATCGTGGTGATCATGTTCGTTGTGATCATGGGCATCCTGCTCGCCGTGATGCTCCGCGTCGGCGTGCAGATGCTCGCCCTCGAGCGGAGCGCCTTCGGCGCTGGCGGCTCTCGGCTCGCCATCGACCGGCTGGGTCGCGGGGTCGGCGCCGGCGTCGAGGCCCTCGACGATGTCGCTGCGGACGCGTTCGCCATGGCCGCGGCGGCGGGCATTGCGGTGGCGCGAGCGGCGGCGGCCGTGCGAGCGGTTCTCGCTCTCTTCCTCGGCCTCGCGATGGGCCTGTTCCTCGGCCTCGATCAGCGCCTGCCGGTCGGCGACCGGGATCTGGTAATAGTCGGGATGGATTTCGCTGAAGGCGAGGAAGCCGTGGCGGTTGCCGCCATATTCGACGAAGGCGGCCTGGAGCGAGGGTTCGACCCGCGTGACCTTGGCGAGGTAGATATTCCCGCGCAGTTGCTTGCGTTGCGCGGTCTCGAAATCAAACTCTTCGACACGATTGCCGCGGACCACGACGACCCGGGTCTCTTCCGGGTGGGTGGCATCGATCAACATCTTGTTGGGCATGTCTTAACTCTTGGCGGCGGCGGGCGCGATTCACGGTGGGCGCGTATCGCGCCGCCGGGTGACGCGACGGTCCACCTGATTCGGGGGTGAGGGGAAGGCCGAAACGCCGTCTCTCGCGCCTTGCCGAACCGGAAGCTTCAGGACCAATGCGGCGCGCGGGATTATCACTCCGCAGCGTCGCGAATGGTCCTTCAGAATTCGTCGGCACAGTCTGGCGCATCAAGCGTCGGCCCGTATGAAACATTGGGCGGCGAGGCCGCCCCTCAATCAGTTGCTGCTGGCCAGGCATGGCGCGAGCGCGCTCGCCTTGGGGATCACGAACCGCTCCCTTGGGGTCAAGGGACCGGGTAATGGGTTGCGTCGCTGTCCGAACCGTCCCGGAAAAGTGGTACCCGGGAACCGTCCGCCGCCGGGGCTTGGCCCGCTCCACCTCGCTGCCGCGCACCGCGCTGGTCTTAGAGGGGAACGGAAAACGCTGGAATTCCCAAACCTTGAGAGTTCCGGCGCTGCACCGGGAGGCTGAATGCGACACAACCGGAAATATCGGCCGTCAGCATTCCGTACATACGAGGAATGGGCCATCCGTGCAAGGGAGCGTCGCACGGCGGTCACAGTCAGCGAGTTTCGTGCGTCTGTCATTAAGGATCGTTTAACCCTGTGGTTCTATTGCGTTAAAAAAGCTGCTCGGAGGCACGGAATCGGTGGCGAGCCGCGCACATCAAAGGGTCTTGCTGGCATGTGCGCTATTGTGCGCCGCAGCGTTGCCATGCGCTGATTCCTCCCGCCTGAGCGCTGCGGAGAGCCAGCCGCAACCCTCTGTTGCGGTAGCGAATTTTCCGATCGCCTCGGCCGCCCGGCTGGCTGGCGACGGCAAGCAGACCCGCTTCATCCTCGACATCGACCAGACCGTCAGCTTCCGCGCCGTGACGCTTGCCGACCCCTATCGGGTGGTGGTGGACGTACCCCAGGTCAATTTTCAGCTGCCAGCGGGCACCGGGTCCGGGGGACGAGGACTGGTCAAGGCCTTCCGCTATGGGCTCGTCATGCCCGGCGGCTCGCGAATCGTGTTCGACCTGACGGGGCCCGCCAAGATCGCCAATTCCTACGTGCTGGAGGCTGCCAACGGGCAGCCGGCCCGGCTCGTGCTCGAGCTGGAGGAGGTCGATCGCACCGCCTTCGCGCCGTCGCTCGCTCCGGAAAATCGTCCCGAGCTGCGGCCGACGATCGCCGAGGCGCCGCCCGCAACGGTTCCCGCGACGGCGACCCCGGACACGGCGCAGAAGGCCGATGGCCGGCCGATCGTCGTGATCGATCCGGGCCATGGCGGCATCGACAACGGCACGCAGTCGAGCGGCGAAAGCGAGAAGAACCTGGTGCTGGCGTTTGGCCTTGCGCTGCGCGACCGGCTGGAAAAGGCCGGCAAATACCGTGTCGTGATGACGCGGAACGATGACACGTTCATCCCGCTCAATGACCGGGTCAGGGTCGCCCGCAACCTCAAGGCCGCGCTGTTCGTCTCGATTCATGCCGACGCGCTGCCGCGTGCCGAGGGCGATGCCCAGGGCGCCACCATCTATACGCTGTCCGACAAGGCCTCCGACGCCGAGGCCCAGCGCCTGGCGGACGCGGAAAACCGCGCCGACGCGATCGCCGGCTTCAATCTCGCCGAGGAGCCGACCGACGTCGCCGATATCCTGATCGATCTGACACAGCGGGAAACCCGCACGTTTTCAAATCGTTTTGCGCATGTGCTGATGGGCGAAATGAAGTCGACGGTGCGGATGCACAAGCATCCCCTGAAATCGGCCGGTTTCCGGGTGCTGAAGGCGCCCGACGTGCCGTCGGTGCTGGTCGAGATCGGCTATGTCTCCAATAAGGGCGATCTCGAGCATCTGGTCTCCGAGGGCTGGCGGTCCAAGGCGGTGGGCTCGATGGCGCAAGCCATTGACGGGTTCCTGGCCAAACGGCTGGCGACCGCGGGATCGTCAAATTGACGACCCCCTGGGGATCGTCGAGTTGACGACCCTGGGATCGTCGAATTGAGAGAATTGAGAAAGGGTTTTTCCGTCCTGCCGCAAAAGCCCTAGTTTGGCCACAGCGGGCGATTTATAAAAACGCCGCAGGGGGTTCCGGAATCGGAGAGAATCCCGCTCGGCAGCGTCTTTAGGCCCGGCCTTGATGTGATTGCGTAGGCCGGTGAATTTGCAACGTGAGGTTGGCGCCAGTGTTGGGTGCCAGTTCTTAGGTCCGATGGGGCTGATACTGGGCTGATCCAGAGTTTGAACGGATAAACAGATAATGCGCTTGCTGGTGCGGTTCATGGGCTTCCTGTTCGCCGCGGGAACGGTGGTGTTCCTTGTCGGTGTCGGGGCCGTGGCAGGCCTGATCTGGCATTTCTCCAAGGACTTGCCTGATTACTCTCAGCTTCAGGATTACGAGCCGCCGGTGATGACGCGTGTGCATGCGGTCGACGGCTCGCTGCTCGGCGAATATGCCAAGGAGCGCCGGCTGTATCTGCCGATCCAGGCGGTGCCGAAGCTCGTGATCAACGCCTTCCTCGCGGCTGAGGACAAGAATTTCTACGAGCATGGCGGCATCGACTACACCGGCATGGCGCGCGCAGGCCTGGTCTATATCCAGAACTACGGCTCCAACCGCCGTCCGCAGGGCGCCTCCACCATCACCCAGCAGGTCGCCAAGAACTTCCTTCTGACTAACGAGGTCTCCTTCGCCCGCAAGATCAAGGAAGCCTTGCTGGCAATGCGGATCGAGAAGACCTATTCGAAGGACAAGATCCTCGAGCTGTATCTGAACGAAATCTATCTCGGCCTTGGCGCCTACGGCATCGCGGCCGCCTCGCTGGTCTATTTCGACAAGTCGGTGAACGAGCTGACGGTGGCGGAAGCCGCTTATCTTGCGGCGCTGCCGAAGATGCCGGCGACCCTGCATCCGGTGCGTAACCGCGACCGCGCCATCGAGCGCCGCAACTACGTGATCGACCGTCTCCAGGAGAACGGCTGGATCAAGCAGGCCGACGCCGAGAAGGCGCGCAAGGAGCCGCTGGCCGTCACCAACCGCTCCAACGGCGCCCACACCTTCGCCGGCGAATATTTCGCCGAGGAAGTCCGCCGCGACATCTTCGAGCGCTACGGCGAGAAGAAGCTCTACGAGGGCGGTCTGTCTGTTCGTACCACGCTCGACCCGAAGATCCAGGTCATGGCGCGCAAGACCATGGTTGCGGGCCTCGTGAACTATGACGAGCAGCAGGGCTATCGCGGCGCCATGAGCAAGCTCGATACGTCCGGCGACTGGGGCGTCAAGCTCGCCGAGATCAAGTCGCTCTCCGACATCTCGCCGTGGCGCATGGCGGTGGTGCTCGAGACCAGCGACCAGTCGGCCCGGATCGGCTTCCAGCCGAGCCGCGAGCTCGGCGGCGCCATCAGCAAGCAGCGCGAGACCGGGCTGATCACGCTCGATGGCATCAAATGGGCCAAGGCGGCTACGGGCGCTGCGAAAGGCAGGGCGGCGACGTCGGTGTCGCAGGTGCTCCAGCCCGGTGACGTCATCTATGCCGATCCGCTCTACAAGGACGGCAACCCGGTCGAGGGCCAGTACCGGCTGCGCCAGATCCCCGAAGTGTCGGGCGCGATGGTGGTGATGGACCCCTGGACCGGCCGCGTGCTCGCGATGGTCGGCGGCTTCTCGTTCGACCAGAGCCAGTTCAACCGCGCCACCCAGGCGTACCGGCAGCCGGGTTCGTCGTTCAAGCCGATCGTCTATTCGGCCGCGCTCGACAACGGCTATACGCCGTCGACCGTGGTGCTCGACGCGCCGATCGAAATCGACCAGGGCCAGGGCGCCGGCGTGTGGCGGCCGGAAAACTTCTCCTCGGGCAAGTTCCAGGGGCCGGTGACGCTGCGCAACGCGCTGCGGCAGTCGCTCAACACCGTGACGGTGCGCCTCGCGCAGGATATCGGCATGCCCCTGATCGGCGAATATGCCCGCCGCTTCGGCGTCTATGACGAACTGCCGAATTATCTGTCCTACGCGCTCGGCGCCGGCGAGACGACGGCGATGCGCATGGTCACGGCCTATTCGATGCTCGCCAATGGCGGCCGCCGCGTGAAGCCGACCTTGATCGACCGTATTCAGGACCGTTACGGCCACACCATCTTCAAGCATGACCAGCGCGAATGCCGCGGCTGCGACGCGCCCGGTGGCTGGAAGAACCAGGCCGAGCCGCAGCTGATCGACCGCCGCGAACAGGTGCTCGATTCCATGACTGCCTATCAGATCACCGAGCTGATGGAAGGCGTGGTCCAGGCCGGCACCGCGACCGTGGTCAAGGAAGTCGGCAAGCCGATCGCAGGCAAGACCGGCACCACCAACGAGGCGAAGGACGCCTGGTTCGTCGGCTTCTCGCCCGACGTCGCGGTCGCCATCTATATGGGCTACGACAAGCCGCGCGCGCTCGGCAAAGGCAACGCCGCAACCGGCGGCCATCTGGCTGCGCCCATCGCGCGTGATTTCCTCAAGCTCGCGCTCGCCGACAAGCCCGCGGTCCCGTTCAAGGTGCCGGCCGGCATCAAGCTCGTGCGCGTCGTCGCCAAGACCGGCATGCGCGCCGGCCCGGGTGAGACCGGCGGAACCATCCTCGAAGCCTTCAAGCCGGGCACGGCGCCGCCGGACAATTATTCGGTCATCGGCGTTGCCGACGCCGACGGCCGCGGCGGCGTGCCGGCGTCGCAACAACAGCAGCCGGATTCCGGCTTCTTCATGCGGCCGGGCACCGGCGGGCTGTACTAAGGCCTAGGACAAGAGGGGCGTTGTTCGCGGCGGCGGTTGCGCTTTGCAGCCGCCGCCGCTACATCCCCATCTCAATTGTACCGCGGAACCAATTCCGCGAGATCAGAGAATGATATGCGCGCCGAAATCGAACGGTTGGTAGAAGAGATCAAGCAGTCAGTCGGGCTGCTGAGGAGGCATCTTTGACGTCGAGAAGTCGACGGCGCGCCTCGCTGAGCTGAACAAGCTCGCAGAAGATCCCAACCTCTGGAACGATCCCCAGAAGGCCCAGAAGCTGATGCAGGAGCGGACCTCGCTGGAGGATTCGCTGTCGGGCATCGGCAAGGTCGAGCAGGAGCTCGAAGACGACATCGGCATGATCGAGCTCGGCGAGGCCGAGGGCGATGACGGCGTCGTCGCCGAGGCCGAAGCCGCGCTGAAGGCCTTGAAGAAGGAAGTCGCGCGGCGCGAGCTCGAGGCGCTGCTGTCGGGCGAAGCCGACCGCTTCGATTCCTATCTCGAGGTCCATGCCGGCGCCGGCGGCACCGAGAGCCAGGACTGGGCCCAGATGCTGTTGCGCATGTACACGCGCTGGGCGGAGACGCACGGCTTCAAGGTCGAGTATCTCGAAGAGTCCGAAGGCGAAGAAGCCGGCATCAAGTCGGCGACGATCCAGGTGTCCGGGCACAACGCCTATGGCTGGCTGAAGACCGAGGCGGGCGTGCATCGCCTCGTGCGGATCTCGCCGTTCGATTCCAACGCGCGGCGGCACACGTCTTTCTCCAGCGTGCAGGTGTTTCCGGTCATCGACGACAGCATCAAGATCGACATCAAGGAATCCGACGTCCGCGTCGACACCATGCGGTCGGGCGGCGCCGGCGGCCAGCACGTCAACAAGACCGAATCTGCGGTGCGCC
Organism: Bradyrhizobium sp. GW821-FHT12B03; assembly: GCF_058807535.1. Lineage (NCBI taxonomy): Bacteria > Pseudomonadati > Pseudomonadota > Alphaproteobacteria > Hyphomicrobiales > Nitrobacteraceae > Bradyrhizobium > Bradyrhizobium sp. GW821-FHT12B03. The sequence goes on along the minus strand of NZ_JBXAQU010000013.1, from coordinate 149,265 downwards.
TGACGCATATTCCGACCGGCGTCGCCGTGGTCTGCCAGGCCGGCCGTTCCCAGCACAAGAACCGGGCGCAGGCCTGGGACATGCTGCGCGCCCGTCTTTATGAAATCGAGCTGAAGAAGCGCGAGGAGAAGGCCGCCGCCGACCAGGCCGCCAAGACCGATATCGGCTGGGGCCACCAGATCCGCTCCTACGTGCTACAGCCCTATCAGATGGTGAAGGATCTGCGCACGGGCGTGCAGACCTCCGACACCTCGGGCGTGCTCAACGGCGAACTCGACGACTTCATGGCCGCGACGCTGGCGCAGCGCGCCTTCGGTACTCCCGGCGCCGACATCGAGGACGTCGATTAGCATGCCCCGCGTCGCCTTCATCGGGCTTGGGCGGATGGGCCACGGCATGGCCGGCCGCTATCTCGATGCGGGCTTCACGGTGACGCTGTGGAATCGCAGCAGGTCCAAGGCCGAGGACCTGATCGCGCGCGGCGCGCAATGGGCGACCTCGCCGGAGGATGCTGCGATCGATGCCGATGCGGTCGTGACCATGGTCGCCGATGACGAGGCCTCGCGCGCGGTCTGGCTCGGACCTGAGGGCGCGGCCAAGACGGCCAAGGCCGGGACCATCGCGATCGAATGCTCGACCGTTTCCTATGACCACGCGCGCGAGATGGGCCGTGAGCTCAACGCGCGCGGGTTGATCTACATCGACTGCCCCGTGACGGGATTGCCGGATGCTGCAGCCGCGGGAAAGCTGACGCTGCTCGTCGGCGCCGATGCAGCCGATCTCGAACGCGCGCAGCCCTATCTCGAACCGATCGGCTCGACCATCCGCCATTTCGGCGCGGTCGGATCCGGCACGGTCTACAAGCTCATCAACAATCTGATGGGTGCGATCCAGATCGCCGGGCTCGCCGAGGGCCTTGCGATCGCCGAGCAGGCCGGGCTCGACATGAATCTCGTGCTGGACTCGATCCAGGCTGGCGTGGCCGCGAGCCCGCAGGTGCAGCGTCACTCCAGGCGCATGGTTGCCCGCGATTTTTCCGGCGCGACCTTCACCTCGGCACTGCGGCACAAGGATGCCGCCTATGCCGTCAGGCTCGCCGAAAGCCTGCTGGCCGACAAGCCGCTCGTCTCCCGCGCTGCGGTGGAGGCCTACGCGCAAGCGAAGGCCGCGATGCCCGATGACGATGAGGGCAAGATGATCGAGCTGGTGTCGCGGCCGAAGACCTCGTAGCTGGGGCGAGTGCAGATGGGGCAGCCTCGTTCGGAACGCGGTCTCGGCATTGCCCTCGTCACCGCTGCCGCGATTGCGTGGAGTACCGCGCCGTTCTTCACCCGGCTGCTGCCGTTCGATCCCTGGACCATCCTGTTCTGGCGCGGCCTGTTCGCAGGCGGCCTGATCAGTGTGTTTCTCGTCGTGATGCAGGGCCGCGCCGCGCTGTGGCAGTTGGTGGCACCGGGCCGCGGCGGCCTGCTCGTGGCCTCGTTGTCCACCATCGGCATGGTCGCGTTCATCCCCGCGCTTCAGATGACCAAGGTGATGAACGTCGCGGTGCTGATCGTTACGCAACCGTTAGTTGCGGCGGGGCTGGCATGGTTGTGGCTCGGTGAAGCCGCGACCTGGCGAACCCTGATCGCGAGCCTCGTCGCGTTTGCCGGCGTGGCCATCACCGTCGGCGGCATCAAAGCGGGCGCCGATATCAGCGGCGTGGCCCTGAGCTGTCTCATGGTGCTCGCCATCTCGGCCATGACGGTCGTCGTTCGGCATCACAGAGAGACGTCGATGGTGGCGGCGGCTGCGCTCTCGAATTTCCTCGGAAGCCTCGTTAGCCTGCCGTTCGCCCAAGACATCGCCCACGTCAGCGGCAACAACCTTGCGATCCTCGCGATGTTCGGCTGCCTCCAGGTCGCGCTCGGCCTCACCTTCTACATGCTCGGATCGCGCCTGCTGCCCTCGGGGCAGGCCTCCCTGATCGCGACGCTGGAGACCCCGCTGATGGCATTCTGGATATGGGTCGCTTTCCGTGAGGTGCCGGCCGTCCACGCGCTGATCGGCGGAGCGCTGGTGATCGGGGCAGTGATTGCCGATATTGCGGGGGATGCGCGCAAGCGCGGATCCTCCTGAGCAGTGTCTTCTCGGAAATCGGGTGGCAAAGCGCATCGCGCCGTATTAGGCGGAGGGCAACTGCCGATGCGAGGCGCCATGCCCCCGAATGAAAACCGGATCGACGCGCGAGACTGGTCGCTGCTCGCTGTGCTCTCGGTGCTGTGGGGCGGCTCGTTCTTCTTCAATGGCGCGGCCTTGCGGGAATTGCCGCCGCTGACGCTGGTGTTCTTGCGTGTCGCGCTCGGCGCGGCCATGCTGCTGCCGCTGCTGCGCATGCAGGGGATCAGCTTTCCCATGGGGGTTGCAGGCTGGAAGGCGTTCGTCGCGATCGGGCTATTGAACAACGTCATCCCGTTCTCGCTGATCGTGTTCGGCCAGACCTTCATCCCGAGTGGCCTCGCCTCGATCCTGAATGCCACCACGCCGCTGTTCACGGTCATCGTCATGGCGATGGCGGGCGAGGAGGCCTTGCAGATGCGGCGGGTCGCCGGCGTGGTTCTGGGCGTCGTCGGCGTGGTGATCCTGCGCGGATGGGGCATCGAGACGAGGCCGGGGCAGGAGTTCGGCATTCTGCTGTGCCTCGGCGGGGCGCTCAGCTATGGCTTTGCGGCGCTGGCGGCGCGGCGGCTGTTGAAGGACTCAGCTCCGCTGGGAACGGCGACCTTCCAGCTGATGGCCTCGACGGTGATGATGGCGGTCGTCGCCGGCATGGTGGAGCAGCCGTGGCGTCTTCCGGTGCCGGGCCTCACGACATGGCTCGCGGTGCTTGGCCTTGCCGCGCTGTCGACGGCGCTGGCCTACATCGTCTTCTTTCAGATCCTGCGTCGCTCAGGCGCAACCAATGTCATGCTGGTGACTCTGCTCATTCCCGTCACCGCGATCCTGCTGGGATGGCTGGTGCTGGGCGAGCCGATCGCCATGCGCGAGATCGCGGGCGCGATCGTCATTGGCAGTGCGTTGCTCGTGATCGACGGGCGCGCACTCAGGACGTTGCAGCGCGCCGCGTAAGCTCCCGACCGATTTCGTCGGAACGGCAGCTCTAGCCTTCGCCTTCAGGACCATGCCGCCGGCGACGCCGACGCCCAGCACATACATCCAGCCCTCGTGGAAATCGAACAGATGCGAGTTCAATAGCGAGCTCGCGAAATTCTGCACGACGACCGCCAAGCCGATCCAGGCGGCAAGGCCTTCGCCCAGGAACAGGCGAAGATGGGCGAACCACATGACGTAGAGCAGGACGACGCCCAGCAGGCCCCATTGCATGGCGACGTTGAGGGTCTGGTTGTGCGGGTTGCTGACGACCTCCGCGTCGAGGCGGTTCTCGCCGGTGGCGGCGCGCTCGAACTGTCGCTTGATCGAACCGGTGCCGTGGCCGAGCAGAGGTGCCTCGGCAAACGACCCGATCGCCTTGCGCCAATAGGTCAGCCGCTGCGCGGTCGAGGCGCGGCTCAGGTCCTCACGGCCGTGACGGTATTCGACGGCGATATCGGTGATGCGCTGGCGTAGATAAGATGATGTCGTCCAGGCCAGTGCGCTGGCGGCGACGGCGCTCACGAGCAGGATCAGCGCGGCGCGTCGATTCAGGTGCCGCCAGGCGAACAGGCCCAGCAGGACCGCAATGCAGAGCAGGGCCGTGCGGGCCGAGGCCACGAACACCATGTTGGCGGCGAAGAGCAGGATCAATGCCAGGCAGGCCGCTGTCGCAATCACGCTTCCGCCGCGCCAGAAGGTGAGCGCGGGCAGCGCGAGTGCAAAGGCGCAGAGCGTGAACTCCTGGCTCTGGTCGATGTAGTTCTTGACGGGAACGCCGGCCGAAGCTGTCGCGGCGATCTTCCAGGCGGGATTGAGCAGGACGATCCAGGAGAACAGAGCAAGCAACGTGCAGGAGACGAGGAAAGCCAGGCAAACCTGGAAGCCGCGCTCCGATCGGCTGAAGTGATAGAGCAGCGGCGGAATGAGCACGAGCTTTGCGACCGGCTTGATCGCATGCAGCCGGTCCTGCCAGGCGCCGTCCGACCACAGCGCGCCGAGCAGTGCGAGCAGCAGCAGTGCGAACGGCAGGGCAAACGCGGGCCGTGTGAGCTCGCGCGCATAATCGCGCCAGTCGATGGTCGGCGTGACCGCCAGCAGCCAGAGCCCGATGAAGATCGACGGCGCCGTGGTCGACCACGGCAGCGATGCCGCGACCAGGATGACCAGCACATCGGCCACCCGGCCCAGCACCGCTGAATGGCGCAGGCTCTGCCATCGGCCGCGCCCGCCTTGCGGATCGGGCGCATCAGGCCATGTCGCGGATTGCGCGGTCATCCTTACGATGCGAGTTGTGCGGTGACGAGGCTTTCCGCGCGCACCATACGTCCGAGGAAGTCGCGGGCCTGGGTCTCGTAGCCGAAGCGTTCGGCAAGCTCGTGGCGCTTCGCGCGGATCTTGCCGCGCCACTCCTCCTGCCGTGTCAGCACACGGGTGACGGAGGCAGCGATCGCCTCGGTCGAGAACGGGTCGAAATAGTCGGCGAGCTCGCCCGCGACCTCGCGGAACACGGCGATATCCGAGCACAGCACCGGCGTGTTCGCGGCCAGCGCCTCGATGATCGGCACGCCGAAGCCTTCGGCAAGGCTCGGCATGATCAGGCCATGCGCCTCCGCGATCAGGGCGGCCTTTTCGTGCTCGTCGACGTAGCCGGCGAAGCGGACGTTCGGCGGGAGTTTGCGCATCCGGCTGGTCTCGCCGGCATAGCCGATCACGACGAGATCGGCCTGGGGCACGTTGCGGAAGGCACGGATGACGGCCGCGACGTTCTTGCGCGGCTCGTTCGAGACGATGACGACAAAGCTCGGCCGCCCCGGACGCCCCGACGGGGCTGGAAGGTGCAGGACATCCGGGGCGTCGAACCGGGTGCGGGGATACACGACCCGCGCCGGTAGGTGCGCAAATTGCGGCAACAGTTCCCTGAACCGCATCATGCTATAGTTTGAAACGAAGGCGAGCTCGTCGGCCTGACGCAGGCTGGTGCGGATTCGCGCCAGGAACTGCCGCGTGGCGATGTCGCTGAGCTTGAGGTCGGTGAGCGGCAACAGGTCGTGGACGACGCAGATCACCTTGGCGCCGGGCTTGCGCGTGATCGCCACCCGTGTCGGGGTGTCCACGACGATGACGTCGTAGTCGCGCGCGTCGATCCGCGGCGGTGGCAGCAGGAAGAAGGCCGAGGAGTCCTGATAGTTGAAGAAGCCGGGCTCGAGCTGAAAGTCGCCGAACAGTTCGAGGTGGCTCAGATCCGGTGGAATGTATTCGAGCGCGGCCGGCCGGTTCTCGATCAGCCGTGCGTCGAGGCCACGCAAGCCGATCGCCCGCAGGAGGCAGAGGACGTTGTCCCGGGACAGCAACATGCCGGCCCTGTGGCGGAGCCAGTCGAACTTGCGGCGTGTGCCGCTGAGCGTCATCGGCCCGCTCACGTTGACTTCGTCGAGGAAGCGATAGAGCGCAAGCAGCTCGATGTTGCGCGCCGGCGCCGTGAACAGCTTTGTGCGACGCTCGCGCCGGCACAGCTTGCGGTAGCGCTTCGAGATCTCCACCAGCAGCGTGAGTTCGTGTCCTTCCGAGGCGAGCGAACGGACCAATTCACGGGTGAAATGAAAGATGCCGCGCTTGTGATTGGGTTGTCCGAGCGACTCGGAGACGACGAGGATGTTCTGTTTCATGCACGTTTCTCGCGAAGCTCAAAGGTGTGTGTGACCGGCGGCTCGACCGTCACGGTCGAGGCGATGCAGCCGTGATCCAGATTGATGATGCTGGTGCAGGTGCGGCGCAGCAGCGGCTGGTCGTGCGAGGCGATGATCACGATCGCCGCCTGCGACACGAGGTTCAACAGTCGTTCCTGTGCCTTCTCCGCGAAGTGCTCGTCGACCACGCTGAGCCATTCGTCGAGCAGGAGGATGTCGGCCGGAAACGCGGTGGCGGTCGCAAACAGCACCCGCATCAGCATGCCCGAGGAGAACATCCGCAGGGGCAGCCGCTGCATGCGTGTCTCGAGCTCGGTGAAGGCCCAGATCTCGTCGATCACGCTGCGGGTCGGCTTGCGGCCGCTGATCCGCAGCAACAGCGCGATATTGTCCTCCGCCACGAAATCCAGGTTGACGCCGGCGTTGAGGCCGAGCAGGGGCACGATGTTGCCCTGGACCGAGATGCTGCCGCTGCTCGGCGGATAGACGCCGGCGATCAGCCGCAGCAGCGTCGACTTGCCGGAGCCGTTGGGGCCGGCAAGCCCGATGCGGGCGCCGGCTTCTGCCTCGATCGTGACGTTATCGATGGCGCGGATGATCCGCGTCTCGCCCGGCTCGCGGATGATGTGCCCGAGCAGCCGCCGCTTCAGCGAGTAGTCGTAGGCGCCGTAGAGCGGATAGTCGAGACAGATGTTGCGAAGGCTGATCGAGACCATGCGTCAGATCCAGAATGCGGCTTTGCGCAGATGGACCAGGGTCAGGACACTCGCAACGATCAGGAGCACCAGCGCGACCAGGACGTAGACGATGCTGACGGGATCGACATGGCCGCCCGCCAGCGGCTCGCGCCACACCGCGAACAGATGCGTCAACGGATTGAGCCGCATCACCGTCGAGTGGTGGTTGATCATGTCCGTCGACCAGATCACCGGCGAGGCGAGAAAGGCGAGCATCAAGGTGGATTCGATGATCGGCTTGAGGTCGCGATAGCGCGTTGCCATGGCGCCGAGGACGAGGCTGAGGGCGAAGGTGCAGGCCACGAAGAGGAGGAGGCCGGGCAGCGCCGCCAGCGCGTGGGAGAGGTCATGCGGCGACAGGACGAGCCACAGCGCCAGCGGCACGCAGGCGTTATGGAGTGCGAACAGGCCCTGACGGAACGTGCACTGCAGCAGGAAGATGACCGGCGGCAGCGCCCGGTCGCGGATCAGGCCCGCGGAGTTCTGGAGCGCCGTGGTCGCATCCAGCACCACGCTGTTGAGGAAGGTCCAGGCTGTCATCGAGAGCGCCAGCATCGGCAGGCGCGCCAGCATGCTGCCGTTCGACATCTGGCCGATCACCGAGCCCAGCACCACGACCACGATCGCCATCTGCAGCGACATCCAGAACGGGCCGAGCAGCGATCGGACGTAGCGGTGCCGCATGTCGGACCAGGCGAGTGCCGCCGCGATCCGGACGGTGTCCAGCCAGCCGGTCGCCTGCGTCGGCTCGGAGATCGCCGATCGCGCCTCGCTCGGGGTGGCGATCGCCTCGCGGTAGACGGTCTCCATGCCCTGCTTGAAGGCTGTGGCCGAATAGCGGGTGTGGGCGCGCGTGCGCGCCGCAAGCCCCATGCGGCGGCGCCGCTCGGGGTCGCGGATCAGGGTGTCGATCGCCTCGCCCAGCTTCTCGGCATCGCCGGGCGGCACGGTGATGGCCTCCATGCCGTGGCGGGCGACGCGCGGTACCGCGGTGTCGAGCGCCGTGTTCACGACCGGGCGGCCGGCGGCCATGGCCTCGAGCTGGACGAGGCCGAACGTCTCGGCATTGGTCACTGACGGCATTACGAAGACGTCGGCCAGGCACATCAGCTTGACGCGCTCGCAATCGTTGACCGAGCCCAGCAGGCGGACGCGGTCACCGAGGCCGAGCTCTTGGATCAGCTGCTCGAGCCGTGGACGCTCGGCGCCCTCGCCGATGATCCAGGTCTCGAAATTGTGCGCGGCTGCGGCGCGGATCAGGACGTCGAAGCCCTTGTAGGGCACGAGCCGGCCGCAGGCGAGCACGAGGCGGCCGCGGTCGTTGACGTGGTGCGGCTCGATCTTCGAGCAGTCGTAGCGCGAGGTGTCGATGCCGAACGGCACGACGCGGCATTTGTCCTCGAATTCGCGCAAGAGCGGCGTGTTGTCCACCAGCACGTGGTCCGAGACGATGATCGCCTTGGCGCGGCGCAGCGTTCGTCGCATCAGCGGTTCGATGAACCAGCGCAGGCCGGCATGGGTGACGATGTCGGCGTGCCAGTGCACCACCAGCGGCCGCCTGGCGCCGAATCCGAAGGCGAAGACCAGGTCGGCGAGCGGGAAGGGGGCGTGGAGCGCGAGCAGATCATGCTCGGCGATCTTGCGCCAGAGACGCCAGGGATAGGCGGGGGCCGCGGGCAGCGACAGCACGTTGCCGAACGAGCGCACGCGCTCGACCGGCACGCCGTCGACGACGATCTCGCGCCGCTCGGCCGATTGCGAACAGGTCAGCACGGCGGAGGCGAAAGCGTCCTTCAGGCTCGCGCAGATGTCGCGGATCACCGTCAGCGTGCCGCCGAACAGGTCGGGATAGTAGATCTTGAAGATGTGCAGCACCGACGGACGGCGCGGAGTTTTGTTGATGTGATGCATCATGGTGGTCAGCCTGCGAGAAGCGCGGCAACGAACGGTGCGGCCAGCACCGAGATGAAGATGACGCCGCGCAGCAGCGCGGGCAGCATCGGCTCGATCGTGCCGCGCCCCCGGTCGGGAACCGGGACGGCATGCAGCGAACTGGAAATGCGGACCAAGCGGTCGGCCATGGGTGTGAGTCCCTTTACGTCGCGCCCTCAGTGGCGTCCCGTATATGTGGGAAAATTTACCACGTCAATCGCTGGATGGAAAAAAGTGGGATTGTGTCCCACGTGCGGCATCGATACAATTCAGACATGAATGCCAAGTCCGGGTCCAAGGTGGCTGACAAGTCGACTGACAAGTCGACGGCGCCACAGCCGAATGCTGCCGGGAAGCTGCACGCGCCGTTGGCGCGGCTGCTGCGCCCGCTCGTGCGGCTGTGCATCCGCAGCGGCATGACCTTTCCGGCGCTGTCGCAATTGCTTCGCGAGCTTTTCGTCAACGTCGCCGAGCATGATTTCGCGCTGGAAGGAAAGGAGCAGACCGACAGCCGCGTCAGCCTGCTCACCGGCATTCACCGCAAGGAGGTGGCGCGGCTGCGCGGCGCGGGCACGCCCGTGCACGAGGCGCCGGCGGCCGTGTCGCTGACGAGCGCCGTGATCGCGCGCTGGCTCGCTGCGCCGGAGTTCACCGACGCGAAAGGCGAGCCGCTCGCGCTGCCGCGCACCGCCGAGGGCGATGCGCCGTCGTTCGAGCAGCTCGTCGCTTCCGTCACCAAGGACGTACGCCCGCGCGCGGTGCTCGACGAGTGGATCGATCGCAAGCTCGTCACCATCAACGACGCCGACGAGATCGAGCTGGTCGAGGCGGCCTTCGTTCCGAGCGGCGAGGACGACGGCAAGTGGCACTATCTCGGGCGCAATCTGCACGATCACATCGCAGCGGCGGCGCAAAACGTCTCGGGACCGACGCCGCGCTTCCTCGAACGCGCGGTGCATTACAACAACATCTCGCCGAAGCTGGCGCGGCGCCTCGAGGCACGCTCGCGCGAGCTCGCCATGGATGCGCTGAAGACCGCCAACCGCGAAGCCAACCGCGCGCTCGCCAAGGACAAGGGTGGCGATGCCCGCTGGAACTTTGGCATCTACATCTATTGCGAGGACGCTGACGAAGAGGGCGAAGCCAAGGAGAGCATCAAGGAAGGCAGCAAGGAACGCGGCAAAGAGGGCGGTTCTTCATGAGCCGGCCGCCGCTCATCTCCCGCCGTCTGCTGCTGACGGGATTCTGGCTCGCCGGCACGGCGATGGCGCGCGCGCAGGTCAGGCGCGGTACCGATCAGGGCATCGGCGGCACCGGAATCACGCGGGGCGATGATCACGGCATCGGCGGCACCGGCATCGTCGGCGTGATCCAGCGCTTTGGCAGCATCTACGTCAACGGTGAGCGCGTCACCTATGCGAGCGACGTTCCGGTCCGAATCGACGGCGAGGCGGCCAGCCCCAATGCACTGCGCATCGGCCAGCTCGCCCGCGTGGTCGCGACCCGTCAGGCCGACGGCACGCTGGTCACGCGCAACATCGCGATCGCGAGCGAGGTCTCGGGCCGGATCGAACAGGTGAAGGGCAACGAGCTGACGGTGCTCGGTCAGAAGATCGTCACCAGCGGCAAGGAGAGTAAGCTCCGTGCGGGCGCGCAGGTCGCGGTCTACGGCTTGCGCCGTACCGACGGTGTCATCGTCGCAAGCCTGGTCGAGCCGCGGCGCGATGCGGCCGCCCGCGTCACGGGCCTCGTCGAGCGCGGACCTGATGGCCTGCATATCGGTGGGCTGAAGTTGAACGGGGTCGATCCCTTGCTCGTCGGCCAGCGGGTCCAGATCGAGGGCAGCGCGAACCAGGGCGCGATGCAGGCCGCGCGCACCCGTATCGACGATTTTTCGGATCTGGTCGGCGCAACCCGCCTCTCGATCGAGGCCTATGTGCAGCGGACGGGCGCGAATCTGCAGCTCGGTTCCGGGCTCGTCGCGCGCGACAGCTCGCGGTTCGGGCCCGCGGCCGGCGAAGCCCGCATGGTGGTCAACGGCATGTTCGATCGCTCGCGCGGCCTCCAGGTCGATTCCGCGCAGGCTGTCGGCCAATTTCCGGGATCGCCCGGACAGGCGCCCGGCGGGCCCGGCAGCCCCAACCGATCGCCCGGCGGCTCGATTCTGCACCCAAGCCGCGGTACGGCCAATCCGGGCGGCGCTCAACCCGGTACGCCTGGCGCGCCCGCGCCAGGATCGAGTCCGGGCGGCGGTCCCGGCTCCGCACCGACGGGGCCGAGCGGCCCGTCGGGCCCCGGCGGTCTTGGCTCGCCCGGCGGGCCGATGGGACCCGGCGGCGGCATGGGGGGAGGCGGCTTCGGTGCTCCCGGAGGCGGGATGGGCGGCGGCCGGCGCTAGAGGCGTGTGGCGCATGGTGCGGCGAGCCTTGCGTCATCACCGCGCCGCGTGCGGCTCGCCGTTCGTTCCGAGCCCGGCCGCATCGTGCTTCACCGCGTCATCGGTGCTCGCCGCGGAATGGTCGGCCGCAAGCAGAATGTAGAACGCCGGCACCACGAACAGCGTGAACAGCGTTCCAATCGAAAGTCCCGAGGCGATCACCAGCCCCATGTTGAAGCGCGAGGCCGCGCCAGCGCCGGATGCGGTGATCAGCGGCATCACGCCGATCACCATGGCCGCGGTCGTCATCAGGATCGGGCGCAGCCGGATCGCGGTCGCTTCGATGACCGCATCGCGCTTGGAGCGGCCGGCATGCTGCAGCTCGTTGGCGAACTCGACGATGAGAATGCCGTGCTTGCTGATCAGCCCCATCAGCGTCACGAGGCCGACCTCGGTGTAGATGTTGAGGCTCGCGCCCTTGATGCCCAGCATGATGAAGATCAGCGCGCCAGCGATCGACATCGGCACCGAGACCAGGATGATCAGGGGATCGCGGAAACTCTCGAACTGCGCCGACAGCGCCAGGAAGATGATGATCAGGGCAAACCCGAAGGTGGTGGCGAAACCGGACGATTCCTTGATGAATTGCCGTGATTGACCGCCATAGTCGATGGTGTAGCCCTTGGGCAGGGTACGGTCCGCGATCTCCTTCAGCGTCGCCAGCGCTTCGCCGGTGATCACACCGGGCATGGCCACCCCGGAAATGGTGGCGGCATTGACCTGCTGGAAATGGTTCAACGACTGCGGAACCGTGGTCGTTTTCAGCGACGCAACCGTCGACAGCGGAACAGAGGTGCCGTCCGAGGTCTTGATGTAGTAGTTCAGCACCTGATCGGCGTTCAGTCGCTGGCGCTGCTCGACCTGGGGAATGACCTTGTAGGAGCGGCCGTCCAGGCCGAAATAGTTGACGTAACCGCCGCCCAGCATGTTGCCGAGCGCACCGCCGACGTCGCTGAGCTTCAGCCCGAGCTGAGCGGTCTTTTCGCGATCGATCAGCACCGTGGTTTGCGGCTGGTCCACCTTCAGGTCGTTGTCGAGGAAGATGAACTTGCCGCTCTTGAGGGCCTCGGCGGTAAACGCCTTCGCGATGCCGTCGAGCCGCTCGAACGGGTCGGTGGTCTGGATCACGAACTGGATCGGGAGGCCGCTCGCCCCCGGCAGCGGCGGCAGCTGGAACGCCACGATCTTGGCGCCGGCAACCCCCGCCATCTCCTGCTGAAGCACCGGCTGCAGCTCCGCCGCGGTCTTCTCGCGCTTGTCCCAGGGTTTGAGCACCCAGCCCGCGATGGAGCTGCCGGTGAGATCGAGCTGAAACACGCCGGCGGTTTCGGCATGGGCGGAGATGCGCCGGTAGACCTCTGCCGAATACAGCAGCTTCTGCTGGAGCGTTGCGTTCGGCGCCAGCGTCGACTGCATCAGGATCGCACCCTGATCCTCCTCCGGCGCCAGCTCGTTCTTGGAGTTCGAATAGAGCCAGTAGATGCTGCTCAAGATCAAGGCGGCGAACACGGCCGTGACCGGAATCGTTGTCAGGCTGCCGGCAAGCAAGCGCCAATATCGATGCTGCAACGCCTCCATGCGCGCATCGATGAAGCCGACGATGCGGTCGTCGAGCGTCGGCTTGCCGGTGTTCGGCGGCTTGAGGATGAAGGCGCAGCACATCGGCGTGAGCGTCAACGCGATGACGGCCGACACTGCAACGGCACCGGCGAGGGTAAAGGCGAATTCCGTGAACAGCGCTCCGGTCAAGCCGCCCTGGAAGCCGATCGGCACGTAGACCGCGATCAGCACGATGGTCATGGCCACGATCGGACCCGCAAGCTCGCGCGCAGCCATGCTCGCCGCCTGCAACGGCTTCGCGCCCTCGGCCAGATGCCGGTTGACGTTCTCGACGACGATGATGGCGTCGTCGACCACGAGGCCGATCGCGAGCACCAGCGCCAGCAGCGTCAGGAGGTTGATCGAGAAGCCGAGCGCCAGCAGCATCGTGAAGGTGCCGACCAGCGACAGCGGTATGGCGATCACGGGGATCAGCACCGAGCGCCACGAGCCGAGGAACAGGAAGACCACCACGGTGACGATCAGAAGCGCCTCGAGCAAGGTATGGATCACCTCGTCGATCGAGCTGTTCACGAAATCGGTTGAGTCGTAGATGATCTCGGAGTTCAGCCCCTCCGGCTGCTGCGCCTTGATGTCGGGATAGACGGCGCGGACGCCCTTGATGACGTCGAGAAGGTTGGCATTTGGCGCGACCTGGATGCCGATATAGACCGCGCGCTTGCCGTTGAAGCCAACCGACGAGTCGTAATCCTCGGAGCCCAGCGTGACGTTCGCCACGTCGGACAGCTTGACGTTGGACGCGCCCGCCTGCTTGACCACGAGGTCGCGAAATTCCTGCAACGACTTCAGGTTGGTCGCGGCCGTCAGATTGACCTGCACCATCTGGCCCTTGGTGGTGCCGAGCCCGGCGATGTAGTCGTTGCTGGACAGTGCAGTCGATACGTCGGACGCGGTCAGCCCATAGGCCGCAAGCTTGATCGGATCGAGCCAGGCGCGCAGCGCGAAGGTCTTGTTGCCGAGCAGTTCGGCGGTCTGCACGCCTGATACGGCCTGCAGTTTGGGCTGCACCACGCGGATCAGATAGTCGGTGATCTGGTTCGGCGCCAGCACGTCGCTGCTGAAGCCGAGATACATGGCGTCGATGGTCTGACCGACCTTGACCGTCAGCACCGGCTGCTGGACGCCGCTCGGGAGCTGATTGAGCACCGAGTTCACCTTGGTGTTGATCTCGGTCAGCGCCTTGCCGGAGTCGAAATTCAGCCGCAGGTTGACGGTGATGGTGGAGGTGCTGGGCTGGCTGGTCGACGTCATGTAGTCGATGCCGTTGGCCTGGGCGATGGCGTTTTCCAGCGGCGTGGTGATGAACCCGGAAACGACCGCCGGATCCGCGCCGTAGTAGGTCGTCGTCACGGTGACGATCGCGTTCTGGGTTCGCGGATATTGCAGGATCGGCAGCGAGGTCATCGACTTCAGACCCAGCACCAGGATCATCAGGCTGACGACGATCGCGAGCACCGGCCGGCGAATGAAGATGTCGGTAAAGGACACGTGCTCGTTCCTCACTGATCGGCGGGCGCCGGATTGGGGTCGTTCGCCAGGGAAACGGAGTTGTCGACCTTCAGCAGGGTGCCGTTGCGCAGCTTGACCTGGCCCGCGGTGACGACGGTTGCGCCCTGATCGAGACCCGAGACCACGGCCACCTGATCGCCACGGGTGCCGCCGGTCTTGATGAAGGTCTGGCGGGCGACCAAACCCTGCTTGTCCGGTGCGTCGCTCTTGACGGCGAGGAACACCGACTCTCCATAGGTGTTGTAGACGATGGCGGTCTGCGGCAGCGTGAGATAGCTCGTGGGGTGTCCGACACGGACGTCGATCCGCGCGAACATGCCAGGCAGGAGCTTGCGATCCGTATTGTCGAAGATCGCGCGGACCTGGACGTTGCGGCTGCTCTGATCGACCTTGGAGTTGAACGCCTGCACGGTGCCCTTGAAGCTGCGGTCCGGAAAGGCGTCGATGCGAGCGGTGACCTCCTGTCCGACCTTGACCTGGTCGACGGCCTGCTGCGGCAGCGTGAAGTCGACAAAGAGGCGGTCGAGAGCCTGTAGTGTGACGATGGTGGTGCCCGCGGTCAGATACTGGCCGACATCGACCTGACGCACGCCGAGACGTCCGGCAAAAGGTGCCTTCAGGGTCTTTTGGTCCATGAGCGCCTGCTGCTGGGCGACCAGGGCCAGCGCGTTGCGCTCGTTCACGACATCGCTGTCGACCGTCGCCTGGCTGACCGCATTGATCTTCAACTGGCCCTGGTCGCGCCGCAGCGTGATGGCGTAGCCGTCGGCGGTGGCCTGCAACGATTGCAGCTTGGCGACGTCGTCCTGCTTGCGCAGGTCGAGCAACACGTCGCCGGCGCCGACGTCCTTGCCGGATTCGAAATGAATGCTGTCCACGATGCCGGACTGTTGCAGCGACAGGTCGGCGCCGTTCACTGCGCGAAACGTGCCGATGGCGGTCAATGTCGACTGCCAGTCGCTGAGCTGCGCGGCGGTCGTCGACACCGTCTGCGGGGGATCGGCGAGCGCGGCCATGGCCTGTTTGATCATGCCGGCGCGGAAGCTGACGAACCAGGCGAGGGCGGCGAACACCGCACCGACGACACACAACATGATAATCATGCGCTTCAACATGGCTTCAGGCTTTCGGATCAGTTGGCGGGCGGGGTCGGCTGTGCCGGCAGGGCCCCCGCGGGGGTGAAGATCGCGGCAACGCCCGCGGGCTTTACCTCGGAGGCGGGAGACTCATCGACGCGATTCCACCAGCCGCCGCCGAGGGCCTGGTACAGCGATACGGTGTCGGCATAGCGCGAGGCCTGCGCCTTCACGCGGTTGATGCGCGCGGTGAGCAGCGTCTGTTCGGCGTTGATGACGGAGATGAACGTGGTGGAGCCGGCCTTGAACTGGGCCTGCGACATCTTCAGGCTTTCCGCGGCGGTCTTCTCCGCCTCGATCTGGGCCTTCAGCAGATCGGAATCCGACTGGATGGCGCGGAGCGCGTCGGCGACATTCTGGAACGCGGTGATCACGGTCGAGCGATATTGCGCGCCTTTCTGCTCCAGTGCAGCGACCTTGGATTCCTTGGTGTGGAATAGCGAGCCGGCATCGAAGATCGGGCCGGTGACGCTTGCCGCCACGCTCCAGGCTGCCGATTGCGGGCCGTAGAGTCCCGACAGCGCGAGCGCAGAGCTGCCGCCCGAGGCCGACAGCGTCACGCTCGGCAGCATGTTGGCCGTGGCAACACCGACATTCGCGCTGGCCTGATGCATCTGGCTTTCGGCGGCTCGGATGTCCGGGCGCTGCCGCACCAGCAATGACGGCACGCTGACCGGCAGATCGCGCGGCAGGCGCAGGTTGGCCAGCGGCACGGCCTCGCCTTTGTCCTGGCTCGGCAGTCGGCCGAGATAGGCCATCAGCTGGTTGCGATTCTGCGCGCGCGACTTTTGCAGCGGCGGCAGCGTCGCAACCGTCTGCGCCAGCTGGGCCTTCTGAGTCAGGACATCGCTGTTGGCGACGGCGCCGAGGGTAAACTGCTGTTCGAGCAACGCGACCAGCTGACGCTGACCGTCGATCTGTTCCTGGGTCACGCGAATCTGCGCCGCGTAGGACGCATCGCTGATCGCGGTCGTCACGACGTTTGCCGTCAATGTCAGGTAGGTCGCCTCGAGCTGGAAGCGCTGATAGTCCGCATTGGCGAGATCTGCCTCGATCCCGCGCGCCTTGCCACCAAAGATGTCCGGCGTGAATGAAACCGGGACCGAGGTCTTGTAGAGGGTGTACAGGGATGACGGTCCGGTTTGTCCGGACTGTGCCAGCGGCACCTCGTTGCGCGTCGCACTGGCGTCTCCGGTGATCGACGGCAGCAGGGCGCTGGTGTCTGCCGCCGCAACTTCGCGAGCCTGGCGCAGCGCCGCTTGCGCCGCCGCGAGGTCCGGATGGTTGTCGATGGCCTCGCGGACGAAGGCTTCGATCTGGCGTGAGCGAAACACCTGCCACCAGACCGCCGGCACATCCGCGCCGTTTACGAAGCGTTGTGCCGTTCTGCCAGGCCCATCCGCGCCCTTGGTCGCAGACAATCCGCCTGCAGTGTAGCCGTTGACCGGCGGGGCGTCCGGCGTCTCGAAATTCGGGCCGACGGCACAGCCGGCGAGGGAGATCGCGGCTTGGGCTAGCGGTATTATAGCGCCTCTACGAAGGAATGTTCCGAACGGCATCCACGGCTCATATTGAAACTGAACCGTTTAGTACTTGATCGAGCAAGCGAGTCTTGTCAACGGTACTGAACGGTTTAGTTTTGTTGTGTGCCGTGAAGAAGTTTTGCTACATGTGTCGCGCTCGGGGCGTCTCTTTAGTTCTTTCAAGCTGTTAAGGCGTAGCCATTGTGGCCGTTCACACCGACGACACCGATTCGTGAGCCGACGGAGAGCCAACCTTGATCGAAACGATCGCCCATCCCGCCCACGAGAAGGAGAGCGCACCAGCAGGCCGCAAGATGGAGATCGTCATCCGTGCGGCGTGGCAGCTTTTTCTCGAACAGGGCTTTTCCGCAACCAGCATGGACGCCATCGCGAAAGCCGCCGGCGTGTCGAAGGCCACGCTCTATGCGTATTTCCCGAGCAAGGAGGCCTTGTTCGCCTCGCTGATCGTCGCGGAGTGCGAGAGCCTGCAACGCGATTTGCCGGTCCCCAGCCTGTCCGTCGGACTGTCCGAGGCGTTGCGGGATTTCGCCAGGCAATACCTCCACACCTTCATCCATCGAAAGGACGTTGCCTTCGTCCGCATCATCGCCAACGAGAGCGGTCGGTTTCCCGTGCTCGCCCGGCTCTTCTATGAAAGCGGACCCGAGGCGACGACTCGACGGCTTTCACAATTCCTCGAAGAAGCCAGGGCAGCACAGCTCCTGGCGTTTGACGACCCGATGGAAGCCGCCAAACAATTCCTGAGCCTGGTCCGCGGCGAGCTGCCGTTGCTGATCGTGCTCGGCCTCAGCGATCTCACGGAGGAGGCGATCGATCAGGAGATCGAAGCAGGACTCACGTTCTTCCTGAAGGCGTGTCAGCCTCGCGCGTGAAGCGCTCGCGAATGTTCGGGGAAGGCAGGACCGAATTCTAGCCGGCGCTGAGACGTACGCCCGCGCGCAGGAATTTCTGCGGATCGACCGCTTCGCCGTCGATGCGGGTTTCGTAGTGCAGATGCGGACCGGTGGAGCGGCCGGTCGAGCCGACGAGCCCGACGACCTGGCCGATCTTCACGATCTCTCCGACCTTGACGTTGATCTCGGAGAGATGCCCGTAGCGGGTCGCAAGGCCGTTGCCGTGATCGACCTCGATCATGCGGCCGTAGCCGCCGGACCAGCCGGCCGAGACCACCTTGCCGTTGGCGGTGACGCGTACGGGATCGCCCGTGGCGGCGCGGAAGTCGAGGCCGGTGTGCATCGCCGGCCGGCCCAGGAAGGGATCGCTGCGCACGCCGAAGCCGGAGGTGAACTCGACCTCGCCGATGACGGGCTTGCGATAGGGCACGAGCGCCAGCGTACGATTGAGACGATCCATCTCGGCGCGGGTGACGTTGATGCGATTGAGCTGCTTCTCGAACGGCCCGGCATTGGCGGTGAGCTTGACGGGTACGAACGGTCCGCCCATCGCGGTCCGCGGCACGGCGGCTTCGAGATTGGCGAGGTTCAGACCGAGATCGCTGACGACGCCGCGCATCCGGCGCATGCGTGAATCCATGCCTTCCTCGACGGCGCTGAGCGTCGCCATCTGGCGGCGCTCGACCTGATCGAGCGAGGTCGTGAGGCGGACCAGGACATTGTCGAAACCCTGGTTCTTGGCGAACTGATTGGTCGGCGGTGCCATGACGGACGGCGCGCGCGATTCGAGCCGTGCTTCGCGATCCGGCGGCGCCACGAAAATCACGGTGTCGCTGATCGGTGACGGCTTCGGCGTGCCCTGCGTCGTGTTCTGGCCGGCGTCGCCACGCTGCTGGGTCGCGCGGGGAATCGAGCCGGTCACGTCGGGCATGGCGCCGAGCGCCGTGGCCCGGGACTCCAGCGCCGTCTGGCGCTTCATGATCTGGTCGAGCTTCTGGTCGAACTGCTCCTGGTCGAGCAGCTGGCGGCTGGTGGTGCGATCGACCTTGGCGCGGAGCTCGGCGATGCGGTCCTCATAGGCGTACTGCATCTCGGCCTGGCGGGCGATCAGCCGCGTCAGGACGTCGTCGCGGAAGGCAAAGTACGTGGCGGTCGCGGCCGACCACAGCCCGAGCAGCACGACCGTGCCGACCACGATCCAGAACACCACGGGCCCCAGGCGGACCTGCTTGCCGTGATGAACGATGGTGTAGGCATCATCGGTCGCGGGAAGGGGGAGCGCAGCCGCCACCGCAGCGGTGGAACGCCGAGGGAAGGCCCGTCCGTGGTCGTGAGGATGATGTTGGGGGTACTGCGAGTATTGGGCAGAACTTTTCGACATCGGCACTCCCGCGCCGGTCGGATGAGTCCGTACGGCCTAATTGCCGCAGCAATCTGGGCCGGTCATGGTTAATTTTTCGGAAATGGGAACAGTCGAATTTAAAGGTCTGGTTAAAGACTTCTTGCCGCTTCCAGCACCTGGTCGGCATGGCCGTCGACCCGGACGTTGCGCCAGATCCTGACCACTTTGCCGTCGCTCCCGAGCAGCACCGTGGTGCGAAGAATCCCGAGGAAGCTCTTGCCATACATGGATTTTTCGCCCCAGGCGCCGTACGCCTCGAGCATTTCGTGTTTCTCGTCCGAGACGAGCGGTACGCCGAGACCGTGCTTGTCGCGAAACTTCTCCTGGGCCTTTAACGAGTCCGCGGAAATACCGACCACGTCCGTGCCGGCCGCGCTGAAGGCGTCGGCAAGGCGTGTGAAGTCGATGGCCTCCCTGGTGCAGCCGGGCGTATCGGCGCGCGGATAGAAGAACAGGACGAGCTTTCGGCCGGCATAGTCCGACAGCGTGACCGCGCCGCCGCCGTCGCGGGGCAGGCGGAAGGCGGGGGCCTTCTGCCCCTCGGTCAGAACCGGCTTCGCCGCGGACCCGGAGGCCGATCTGGACGAATTTAACTGTTTCGATGCGGCCCCATGCGACGCTGCTTTTGCTATGCTCCCGGTTGATTTGCTTGCCGGTGTCCGCTGTGTTTTCGCGGTCTTTGTTTGAGTCGTTGCCCGGGTTTTCGGGGCCTTCTTTTTAGCCGCTGCAATGCCGGAGGGCGTCTTGGACGATTTCTTTTGGGATTTCTTGGACATACGCCTTCCTTTCGACGCTTTCGGCGGGTCAACCAAAGCGGTATTGCAGCTCTCGTCCGGTGTTCCGGAATCGTGCCCTCGGCTGGGCAAGTCTGATGGCGCCGGAGTATGGTTACAAGGAATTCCACGCACCACCCCACTGCTCGTTGAACGCGCTCCCGGGGCGAAATGACGAACAGCAGGAATATTCGAGGTATGGCGGCAATGCCGGCGCAGGGGCCCTCGCTCCCCGTCGACGGCTGCGGTCCCGGCGGCGCGCAATCCCACGAGGGGCGCCTGTATCGAGAGGCAATGGCAAGGAATAAGTCGCCCCAGGATTACAATCGGGATTTCGATCGGCGCGGCGGTCATTCGGAGCCGCAGGAATGGGACGACGCCGACTGGGACCCGGATCAGGAAGCAGCGGCGGGCTATCGTGCGCGCCGGCTGTTGTCGCGTTCCAATTCGGGCTTCCATCGCTTCGGTGACGGGTTTGGGTCGTTGCGCCGCTGGCTGGCCGCGGGTCGCTGGCTGAAGCGGCTGGTCGTCGTTGTCGGCGCCCTGGCCGTCATCTTCGTCGGCTGTTTCGGCGCGCTGTGGTGGCGGCTCGGTACCGGTCCGATCAATCTCGACATCGCGACGCCTTGGCTCGCTGCGGCGATCGAGGACAATATCGGCCACGGCAACACCGTGGAGGTTGGCGGCACCCAGATCGAGCGGGCCGGGCGGATCCGCATCGCCGTCCGCATCCGTGACATCGTCGTTCGCGACCACGACCATGCCATCGTCGCTACCGCGCCGAAGGCCGAGGTCAAACTGTCGGGTGCAGGTCTGCTGATGGGGCACCTGCGTGCGGAAAGCCTCAATCTCGTCGACGCCGAGCTTGCGATCCGCATCGCGCCCGACGGGACCGTCACGGTCTCGGCCGGTGATACCGCGAAACCGCTGGCAACCGGCGTTGCCTCCAAGAAGGACGCGGGCCTGCCGCCGACATTCCCGCGCAGCGGCGTCCCGCCGCCGCCATTCGCAACCGCGCCGGCAAGCCCGGACGCACCCCAGGCGGCGCCTCAGGCGACTGCGCAGAGCGGCATTCTCCAGGGCCTCGACTGGCTCGACAGTCTGAGCATGACCGGCCTCGATGGCCAGAACCTCAACGAGATCGGTCTGAAGAACGGCAATCTGATCGTCGACGATCAGCAGCGCGGCAGCAAGTGGACGTTCGAGAACATCACGCTCAGCCTGCGCCGGCCGAGCCGCGGCGGCGTTACGCTCAGCCTCGGCGAGGAGGGCGCGCGCCCGTGGTCGCTGCGTGCCACGATCGGCCCCGCCGAGAACGGCGTGCGCTCGGTCGACATTCGCGCCGACAAGGTTTCCACCGCCAACATCCTGCTGGCGCTGCGGGTCAAGGATCTCACCTATACCGCCGACCTGCCCCTGACCGGCGAGCTCAAGGGCGAACTCGGCCGCGACGGTGTGCCGACCTTCTTCCGCGGCAAGGTCACGGTCGGCGCGGGAAACATCATCGACACCGACACGCCTGATTACCCGATGGCGATCGACTCCGCCGAGATCAATGTCGAGTGGGACGCCAATCGGCGCGTGCTGGTCGCCCCGTTCAAGATCCTCTCGGGCGCAAACCGGCTGACCCTTCTGGCGCACCTGGAGCCGCCCAACGGCAGCATCAACGACTGGCAGCTCGGCTTCAGCGGCGGATCGATCCTGCTCGGCGGCATCGACAACGAGCCGCCGCTGGTCTTCAACCGCATTGCGATCGGCTTCCGCTTCGACACCGACCACAAGCGCCTGCTGCTGACCCAGGCCGATATCAGCAATGGCGAGATCGGCGTCGCCGGCACCGGCGCCATCGACTATTCGGGCGAGCCGCGGCTGACCCTCGGCTTTGCGGGAACGCCGATGTCGGCTTCCGCGCTCAAGCGGATGTGGCCGACGCTCGTCGTTCCGGAATTGCGCGAATGGGTGATCGAGCGGATCGAACGCGGCACGCTCCAGCGCATCGAGATCGGCGTCAATTCGCCGACCAGGAATCTGCCGCGCAAGGGCCCGCCGATTCCCGACGACGGCCTCTCGGTCAACATCGTGGCGAGCGGCGTCGCGGTCCGTCCCGTGGACGGCATGCCTGTCGTGCACGATGCCGATTTGAAGGCGCGCGTAACCGGGCGCACCGCGACCGTGAATATCGGGCAGGGCATTGCCGACACGCCCGCCGGCCGCAAGGTCACGATCTCCGATTTCGTCTTCGAAGTGCCGGACATGGCACCCAAACCGTCACCGTCGCGCACCAGGTTCCGCGTCGACGGACCCGTGCCTGCGGCCGCCGAAATGCTCGCCAATGATCGCCTGAGCGATCTGTCGGCGACCGTCGTCGATCCCAACACCAGCAAGGGAACGTTTTCGGCGAACATCCAGCTCGGCATGCCGGTCAAGGGCGAGCTGACCAGGGCCGACACCACCTACGCCGTCACCGCCGATCTCAACGGCTTTGCCGCCGACAAGCTGGTGATGAACCAGAAGCTGGAAGCCAACAACCTGAAGATCGTCGCGAGCAATCAGGGCTACCAGGTCAAGGGCGACGTCAAGATCAACGGGCAGGCGGCCTCGCTCGACTATCGCAAGCCGGCCGAGGGCGATGCGGACGTCAGATTGCAGGCGACGCTGGACGATGCGAGCCGCGCACGCCTCGGCTTCGACCTCAGCCCCGCCGTCAGCGGCTCGTTGCCGATCAAGCTCTCGGGCAAGATTGCGGGCGGTGCGGACCAGACATCGAAGCTCGGAGTCGAGGCCGACCTGACCTCGGTCAAGCTCGACAACATCCTCCCGGGCTGGGTCAAGCTGCCGGGCAAGTCGGGCAAGGCCAGCTTCAAGGTGGTGCTGACGGCGCAATCGACGCGCTTCGAGGACATCGTGATCGAAGGCGGCGGCGCTTCGATCAAGGGCTCGCTCGAGGTCGACCCGAACGGCGACCTCATGAACGCGAACTTCCCGACCTACGCGCCGTCCGACGGCGACAAGGCGTCGTTGAAGGTCGAGCGCAGCCAGGACGGCGTGGTGCGCGGCTCGATGCGCGGCGACGTGTTCGACGGCCGCGGCTTCCTGAAATCGGCGATCTCAGGCAATTCCAAGGACGACGCCAAGAGCAAGCTGAAGAACGTCGATTTCGACATCGACGTGAAGCTCGGCGCCGTCGCCGGCTTCAACGGCGAAGCGATGCGCAGCGTCGACGCCAAGATGTCGAAGCGCAGCGGGACCATCAAGGCCTTCACGCTGAGCGGCAAGATCGGCGGCAACACGCCGGTGGCGGCCGATCTGCGCGGCGGCCGCGCCCAGGGCAGCCGCGAGGTGATCTACCTCCAGACCAACGATGCCGGCGCGCTGCTGCGCTTCACCGACACCTACACCAAGGCCGTGGGCGGCCAGATGGTCGTGGCGATGGAGCCGCCAAGCTCGGAGCCGAATACGTCTCGCGAGGGCCTCATCAACGTGCGCGACTTCACGGTGAAGGGCGAGGCGCAGCTCGAGCGCGTCGCGGCGGGCGCGCCCAACGGGACCGGGAACGGCGTCTCCTTCAGCGCGTTGCGCGCCGAGTTCACGCGCCAGAACGGCGCGCTCACGATCCGCGACGGCGTCGTCAAGGGCCCGATGATCGGCGCCACCATCGAAGGCTCGATCGACTATCCCGGCAACCAGGTCTGTATGAGCGGCACCTTCGTGCCCATGTACGGGGTCAACAACATCTTCGGCCAGATCCCGCTGTTCGGCATCTTCCTCGGCGGCGGCAACAACGAAGGATTGATCGGCGTGACCTACGAGGTCGTCGGCACGCCGGCCGCGCCCGTGATGCGCGTCAATCCGATCTCGGCGATGGCGCCCGGCCTGTTCCGCAAGATCTTCGAATTCAACACCGGCAAGCAGAACACGCCGTTCGACGAGCAATTGCCGTCGTCACAATCCGGCGACAGCCCGACCGGATCGGCAAGACCGCTGTCGAGCGGTTGCAGCCTCGCGCGACGCTAGACGCCGCGCTGCTTTCCCCCGGCGTCATGGCCGGGCTTGTCCCGGCCATCCACGGACTGTTGCAAGGTACCACGAACGTGGATGCCCGGGCCTTCGCCTCGCCGAAGCGGCTTCGGCCGCGCAGGCGGGACAAGCCCCGGGCATGACGATCTCCTGAAACGTTCCGCGCCCCTTACGCCGCGCGCACGCCCTTTAGGAACGTCCCGACTTCGCCGGAGAGCTGCTCGGCCTGCTTGGAGAGGTTGCTGGCAGCGGTGAGCACCATGCCCGCGGCGTTGCCGGTCTCGTTCGCCGCCGCGCTGACGCCGCCGATATTGGTGGTGACCTCCTTGGTCGCCTCGGCCGTCTGCGAGACGCTGCGCGCGATCTCGGCGGTGGCGGCGCCTTGCTCCTCGATGGCCGCACCGATCGAGGTGGCGATGCGGCTGACCTCCTCGATCGTGGCGGTGATGCCGCCGATGGCGTCCACGGCTTCCCGGGTGGCGCCCTGGATCTGCGCAATCTTGTCGCCGATCTCGCGGGTGGCTTCCGCGGTCTGGCTCGCCAGCGACTTCACTTCGGAGGCGACGACGGCGAAGCCGCGGCCGGCTTCGCCGGCGCGGGCGGCCTCGATGGTGGCGTTGAGGGCGAGCAAATTGGTCTGCGCCGCGATGCTGGAGATCAGCTCGGCGACGTGCTCGATCTGCTGGGCACCATCGGAGAGTGCGCGCACGATGGAGTCGGTGCGGCGCGCGCTGTCCACGGCGCGCCCCGTGACCGCGGCGGATTGCGCCACCTGGCGGCTGATCTCGGTGATCGAGGAGGAGAGTTCCTCGGCGGCCGCCGCGACGGTCTGGACGCGCTGGCTGGCTTCGGTGGCGGCCGAGCCGACCACGGCGGCGCGACGGTTGGTGCCTTCGGCGGTGGACGACATCGACTTGGCGGTGGTCTCCAGTTCGCCGGAGCCGGAGGCCATCAGGCCGACGAGCTGACCGACGGAGGCATCGAAGCGGTCGGCAAGCGCAATCAGCGCCTCGCGCTTTTCCTGTTCGCTGCGAGTC
This sequence comes from Bradyrhizobium sp. GW821-FHT12B03, assembly GCF_058807535.1. Lineage (NCBI taxonomy): Bacteria > Pseudomonadati > Pseudomonadota > Alphaproteobacteria > Hyphomicrobiales > Nitrobacteraceae > Bradyrhizobium > Bradyrhizobium sp. GW821-FHT12B03. Next base: position 124,406 of record NZ_JBXAQU010000013.1, on the reverse strand, counting down.
TTGCTGGCGACCTGCTCGGCCTCGAGCGTGCGCGCCGTGAGCGAGGTCTGCCTGAGCACTTCCAGCGTCTCGGCCATGCGGCCGATCTCGTCGCCGCGGCCGGTTTCTTCGACCGGCTTGTCGATGGCGCCTTCGGAAATCTCCTGCATCCGGTTCTTCTGGCGGTCGAGCGCGCCGAGCACGTCGCGGGCGATCAGCCAGGACAGCGTCGCCATCAGCAGCATGAGGCCGGCGCCGATCGCGGCGAGCTCCCATGTCAGCGCGCGCACGTCGGCATCGATGTCGTCGACATAGAGCCCGTAGCTGATGGTCACGTTCCAGGGCGCGAATTTGCGCGCGTACATGGTCTTGCGGACCGGCTCGGTCTGGCCGGGGCGCGGATAGAGATAGGAGGCCACGCCGCCCGTGGCGGCCTGGTCGGCGGCCTTGAGGATGGCGTCGGCGATCAGCACGCCATTGGAGTCCTTGGCGCCCGTGATCTTGCCTTCGAGTTGCTGATTGGCGCCGTTCACGACCAGGGACGTGTCCTGATTGTAGACCACCGGATAGCCTTGGCCGCCGTTGAAGGTCATGCGACGGCCGCGCTGGTGGAACAGGGACTTGGCCTCGGCCTGCGTCAGCTTGCCGGCGGCGACTTCATCCTGGAGCGATTGCGCGTAATTGTAGAGGAGCTCCACCGCGGTCCGCATCTGCTGGACGCGGTCCTCCATCATGCGGCTCTTGCTGAGGACGGTCGATACCCCGATGATGGCCGTGACCGTGAGCGCCGCGAGGCAGACCATGCTGGCCAGCTTGGTGCGGATCTTCAGGTGGCTCAGCAGCTTCATCGCAGCCTCTACGGAATGGTTATTATTGCTCGCATCGGTAGCATGAAGTTCTTACCAATCATGAATGAAGGCATGCGGCAGCCTGCCGCGCTGGACAGCATCCGCAGGCTTATGCGCAACCGTGCAGGCAAACCGCCATGCGCCGGTGGGGGCCGGTTCATGTGCCGGAGAAAATCGATCCTGGATATTGGTAGCTACAGAGCCTGGCCGGACCTGCAATGAATCGATTCGTTCATCGCATCATCATGTCCGTGCTGCTCGCCGCCGTCCTCGTTCTCATCTGGAACGTGTTGGGCTCACGGTAGATGGCACCGGCAAGACCGCCGGTGCCATCCGTTACTGGTGCGTTCATTGCGCAAATGCGCTGCCGGTCGGTTCGCTAGTCCTTGCCCATCGCCGCATCGGCGCTGACCGAGCCGCCGCCGGCCGCCGAGAGGTAGAGGCAGGCGAAGCAGAACAGGATCGCCGCGGTGCCGCCATTGAGCAGCGGCAGGAACACCGGGGTCTCGCCCTTGAACATGTGACCCATGAAGTAGGCGAAGGCCATTTCACCCGAGAGGATGAAAGCCGTGAGACGGGTGAACAGGCCGATCATCAGGAGCGCGCCGAGAACGAGCTCGAGCGTACCTGCTGCGTAGATCAGCGGAGGGATGTTCGCGAAATAAGGCAGCACCGGAAACTTGAACAGCTTGGCGACGCCGTACTGGAACAGCAAGAGGCCGGTGATGAAGCGAAACAGGCTCAGCAGAACCGGCTCAAAGCGAGTGAGATAGGGAAAGTTCATTGGTTTGTGCCCTCCATCCAATGCGCGACTTGGACCGTATTCAGTTCCACCCCGCAAGCGGCGCCGCGTCAATTCGCGCTGACATTTTTGTCATGTCGGACAAAACACCGCAGGCTGGGGTTTAAGCCGTGTGCGATCCGCATCTTTTGCGGCTGTTCGCGGCACGGCCATCCGTAATTTCCCGGTGACATGAATGCGCTCAGGTTACCTCCGGGAGACCTAGCGCCGCAGGGCGGGCACGATCAGGAATGGAATCATTCCGAGGATCACGCTCGCAAGTGCGAAGGCGAGCAGCGCGTTGTAGCCGTGGGTCGCATCGTGGATCAGGCCGCCGCTCCAGGAGCCGAACGCCGAGCCGAGGCCGCTGCCGATCGAGATCGTGCCGTAGATGGTGCCGACCCGTTTGCCCTGAAAGATCCGCATCGCGGTCGCGCTGATCAGCGGGCCGCGCGAGCCCATCATGCTGCCGAAGCAGACGACGAAGCCGGTGAGCACCAGGATGTTGGGAACGTATTGCAGCAGCCAGAGCAGGGCGATGCCGAGGATGGAGATCGCGTAGCTCAGGAGCACGGACGGCCGGCGCCCGATCAGGCCGTCGAGCGCGGAGACCCCCAACATGCCGAACACCAGCACGACGCCGGAAAAGCCCCAGGCCGTTGCGGCCTGTAGCGGCGGAAAGCCGGCGTCGATCAGATAGGCCACGATCTGGGCTGCGATCGCATACATGCCGACGGCGGTGAAGAAGAAGGTCGAGAACAGCGCCCAGAAGGCGTGGTGGCGCATCGCCCCGAGAAGCGTCCAGCCGTTGTCGACGAAGTCAGGATCGGTCTTCTTCGCTACATGCGGCGAGCCGGACGCGAACAGCCGCCACGGCAGCAGCAGCAGCGGCACCAGCAGGCCCAAGGCTGCGAAACCGAACAGCTGATAGGTGCCGCGCCAGCCGAGATGGTCGATCAGGAGCTGCGAGGCCGGCAGCAGTGCCAGCACGCCGCCGCCCATCGCCGAATACACCACCGACATCGCGGTCGGCAGGCGGGGCCCGAACCAGCGGCCGAGCAGGATCGAGTTCGGCACGATGCCGATGAAGGCGACGCCGATGCCGACACAGAGGCCGATCGAGAGCTGGAACTGCCACAGATGCTGGGCGTGCGCCGCGATCAGGAAGGCCGCGCCGAGCAGCAATAGGCCGAGCGCATAGACGATACGTGGTCCGGAATGATCGAACAGCCGTCCGACGAAGGGGGCGGTGAGGCCGCTCGCGAGCCAGGTGAGCGAATAGACGGAGACGATCTGCGCGCGATCCCAGCCGAAGTTTTCCGAGATCGGCTTCAGGAACACCGTAAAACTGTCGCCGAGCCCACGGCCCAGCACGGCCAGCGTGAAGCAGAGAGCGAGCACGGTGAGGGCGATGCGCACGGCGCCTTGCGGCGTCGCCGCTGCGCCATCCTTGATCGTTCCCTTGCTCGTTTCCCTGGGCGTGTTCTGATCCATTGCCGGTCAGGGAGCGCGCTTCGGCGCGCCCTGACAAGCAGCGAAAAGTTCATACGCCTATGCAGGCTTGATGAGGATGTGCTTCTTCTTGCCGAACGACAGCTTGATCACGCCTTCAGGCGTGAGATTGCCTGCCGACAGCGCCATCTTCTCGTCGGTCACAGGCTGGTCGTTGACGCGCAGTCCGCCGCCCTTGATCTGGCGCCGCGCCTCGCCGTTGGAGGCGACGAGACCCGCCTTGACGAAGGCGTTGAGCACGCCGAGGCCGGCGTCGAGTTCGCCGTGCGGAATTTCCACCGTCGGCAGGCTCTCGGCGAGCGCACCTTCCTCGAAGGTGCGGCGCGCGGTTTCAGCGGCCTCGTTGGCCGCGTCGCGGCCGTGCAGCAGCGCCGTCGCCTCGGTCGCGAGCACCTTCTTGGCTTCGTTGATCTCCGAGCCTCCGAGCGCCTCGAGCTTGCTGATCTCGCTCATCGGCAGCGTCGTGAACAGCTTCAGGAACTTGCCGACGTCGGCGTCCTCGGTGTTACGCCAGTACTGCCAGAAGTCGTAAGGCGAGAACTGGTCGGCGTTCAGCCACACCGCGCCTTGCGCCGTCTTGCCCATCTTGGCGCCCGATGCCGTCGTCAGCAGCGGCGTCGTCAGTGCGAACAGCTGGTGCGTGCCCATGCGGCGGCCGAGGTCGACGCCCATGATGATGTTGCCCCACTGGTCCGAGCCGCCCATCTGCAATTTGCAGCCGGTGCGCTTGGCGAGCTCGACGAAATCGTAGGCCTGGCAGACCATGTAGTTGAACTCGATGAAGCTCATCTCCTGCTCGCGCTCGAGGCGCAGGCGCACCGAGTCCATCGTCAGCATGCGGTTGACCGAGAAATGCCGGCCGACGTCGCGCAGCATCTCGATCCAGTTCAGCCTGGTCAGCCACTCCGCATTGTCGAGCATGATGGCGTCGCTCTTGCCATCGCCGTAGCGCAGCACCTTTGCGAACACGCCGCGGATCGAGGCCTTGTTGGCCTCGATCTCGGCGACGGTGCGGATCGCGCGCGTCTCGTCCTTGCCGGAGGGATCGCCGACCATGGTGGTGCCGCCGCCCATCAGGGTGATCGGCTTGTTGCCGGACGCCTGAAGCCAGTGCAGCATCATCATGGTCAGATAGTTGCCGATATGCAGCGAGCGGGCGGTGCAATCGTAGCCGACATAAGCCGTCGCCTCGCCTTTGGCGGCGAGCGCGTCCAGCCCCTCGAAATCGGAGCATTGGTGGATGAAACCACGTTCCTGCAGGGTATTGAGGAAATCCGATTTAAATGCAGTCATCTGTCGGCGTGCCTGACAATTCTTGGTTTACTGTTTTGGGAGCAATTTAAGGGTCTTCCGTGGGAACTCGATTGCTGCCCGCCACTTGGCGCTGTGGCATTATAAGATGTGTCCCTCTGGCACAAGATCGGCATGCCGGAGGGGGCTTTTGAGGACGCTGATCCATGATGTTGACGGCACTCGGTTTGATGAGCGGCACCTCGCTTGACGGGGTGGACGTTGCGCTGATCGAAACCGACGGAAAGCAGGTGAAGGGGTTCGGACCGTCCGGCTACCGGCCCTACAGCCCGGCCGAGCGCAGCCTGCTGCGTCAGGCGCTGAGCGAGGCCGTGCACCTGCCGCAGCGCGATGCCCGGCCGGGGATCCTGGCCGAGGCCGAGCGCGCTGTGACGCTGGCGCATGCCGAGGCGGTGGCCGCCTTCGTCGCCCAGAACCGGATGAAGCCGGAGGACATCGACATCGTCGGCTTCCACGGCCAGACCGTGCTGCACCGCCCCGAGAAGCGGCTGACGGTCCAGATCGGCGATGCCCCGGCGCTCGCCAGGGCGATCCATATCCCCGTGATGCATGATTTCCGCGCCGCCGACGTCGAGGCCGGCGGGCAGGGCGCGCCGTTCGTGCCGGTCTACCACCGGGCGCTGGCCCATTCGCTGGAGCGCGAGGGGCCGATCGTGGTGGTCAATATCGGCGGCGTTTCCAACATCACCTATATCGATGGCAACGACACGCTGATTGCCTGCGACACCGGGCCCGGCAACGCGCTGCTCGACGATTTCATGTACCGCACCATGAACCAGGCGTTCGACGCGGAGGGCAAGTTCGCCGCGCTCGGCAAGGCGGATGAAGCCTGGATCGCGCGGGCGCTGGAGTTGCCATTCTTCGCAAGCCCGCCGCCGAAGTCGCTCGACCGCAACGACTTCGCCGCCCTGAAGCTCGGCGATGTGCTGCCGGCCGACGGCGCCGCGACGCTCACCGCCTTCACGGCGGCGGCGATCGCCCGCATCATCCCGCTATTGCCGCGGCGGCCGCGGAGCTGGATCGTCTGCGGCGGCGGCGCGCGCAACCTCACCATGCTGCGGATGCTGCGGGAACGGGTGGGCTCGGCGACCGTGGAGGCCGCCGAAGCGCTCGGCTGGGCCTCCGACGCCATCGAGGCGCAGGCCTTCGGCTTCCTCGCCGCCCGCGGCCTGAAGGGCCTGCCGCTGTCCTATCCGGCCACCACGGGCGTGCCGATGCCGATGACCGGCGGGGTGATCGCGCGGCCCTGAAGTCACGGCCAGTTGATGCACATGCATGGATCTTGACGGATAGATGCAGTTGCATCTATTCTGGGTGCCGTTGCATCCAACCGCCGGGATTGACCATGACCGCTTCGCTCAAACTGATCAGCCACAAGCTTTGTCCCTATGTGCAGCGCGCGGTGATCGCGCTCAAGGAGAAGGGCGTGCCGTTCGAGCGGATCGACATCGATCTTGCCAACAAGTCGGACTGGTTTCTCAAGCTGTCGCCGCTCGGCAAGGTGCCGGTGCTGGTGGTGACGACGGACAAGGCCGAGGTCGCGCTGTTCGAGAGCAACGTGATCTGCGAATACCTCGAGGAGACGCAAGCGGGCGCAAAGCTGCATCCAGCGGATGCGCTGAAGCGCGCCGAGCACCGCGCATGGATGGAGTTCGGTTCGGCGATCCTCGGTGATCTCTGGGGGCTGGAGACGACGACGGATCCGGCGACGTTCGAGAGCAAGCGTCAGGCGCTTGTCGCGAAGTTCGCGCGCGTCGAGGCCGCGCTAAGCGCAGGTCCGTTCTTCGCCGGCGAGCAGTTCAGCCTGGTCGACGCCGTGTTCGCCCCGGTCTTCCGCTATTTCGATCTGTTCGACGAACTGACCGAGCACCGCATCTTCACGGATGCGCCGAAGGTGCGGGCGTGGCGGGCTGAGCTTGCGAAGCGCCCGAGCGTGCACGCTGCGGTCGGTGCGGACTATCGGCAACTGTTGCGTGCGTTTCTCGTGCGCCACGACGCGCACCTCCTTAAGCTTGCGGCTTGAGCGCAGGCGCGCCGTCATGGACCTGGCGGCGCTCAGGTGCAGCCGTTGGCGAGCAGCAGCTTGCTCGTCGTCGTGGCGTGGCGCAGCTTGAACAGATCTTGAGCGTCGGGATCGTTCAGGAAGGCTTGCGCCTTCTCGCGTTCCGGGAATTCGATGATGACGAGGCGCTCCGGCGCCCAATCGCCTTCGATCGTGGTCGGCTGCACGCCGCTAACGATGTACCGCCCGGAATGCCTGGCGATGAAGGCGGGGATTTCAGCGATGTATGGCTTGAAGCCGGCGAAATCGTTCACCGACAGGTCGAGCACCAGATAGGCCTTCATGGCTTGATCCCCGTCATTGACGGTTCGCAGCCATGCCACGAACCCGTCAACGCGGGAAGGCCTCAGCGCACGTTGGCCAGACGCATGTCCAGATACGCCGTGATGGTTTCCATCAGCGGCTCGAGCTTGGCGTCGAAGAAGTGGTTGGCGCCGGGGATGACCTGCTGGTCGATCACGATGCCCTTCTGCGTCTTCAGCTTCTCGACCAGCGTGTTGACGTCCTTGGGCGGCACCACCGCGTCCTTCTCGCCATGCACGATGAGCCCGGAGGACGGGCAGGGCGCGAGGAAGGAGAAGTCGTAGAGGTTGGCGGGCGGGGCGATCGAGATGAAACCCTCGACCTCGGGGCGGCGCATCAACAGCTGCATGCCGATCCAGGCGCCGAAGGAGAAGCCGGCGACCCAGCAGGCGCGCGCTTCGGGGTTGATGGTCTGTGCCCAGTCGAGCGCGGCCGCCGCATCCGACAATTCGCCGGTGCCGTGGTCGAACGAGCCCTGGCTGCGGCCGACGCCGCGGAAGTTGAAGCGCAGCACCGAGAAGCCGCGATGCGCGAATGCGTAGTAGCACTGGTACACGATCTGATGGTTCATCGTGCCGTGAAACTGCGGATGCGGATGCAGGATCATCGCGATCGGCGCGTTCTTCTGCTTGGCCGGGTGATAGCGGCCTTCGAGACGGCCAGCGGGGCCGGCGAAAATGACTTCAGGCATCGATGATCTCTTGATTGATTTGCTGGAGCGGGGATTCTTGGAGACGTTCCTTGGCAATCAACCGATTGTGGCCTCATCGACAGCGATGCCGACGAAAGCGCGAATGGAAGGGTGAGAAGGCGTGCGCCTCGCGGTGATGCGCAAACGGCGCGCGGTGACTTGACGGTGCGCGTTCTAACATGGGCTGAGGGGCAAAAAGCAAGCATCTTCGACATATCGCAATGGGCTCAAGACCTTAGCCTGTCGTGCCGATGTCACGCCAACAACGGCCGAGATCGAACGAGGGGATCGCCGGGAGCGGCATTGCGCCGACAACCGATTGGAATCACGATTGTTTATCGGCTGCTGGACGCCTCCGAAAGGCGATTCACAAGGGCGCGGTGCGGCCTCCGAGCGTGGCGACCGCCGGCCGGTAGCGCCGGCTGCCTCCAAGCGTCCTGCCGTTGTCGAAGGTGAGCTCGAAATCCCCTGACGGCTTGAAGTCCACGCCGCTCACCCGGTCGAGATTGGCGAGCCTTGTCCGGTGGACGCGCACGATGGCGAAGCGGGCGAGCTCGCTTTCGGTCGCGGCGAGCGTGCCGCGGATCAGGTGTTGGGTGCCGTTGGCGAGGCTGTATTCGATGTAATTGCCGGCGGAGGCGACCCACAGGATATCGTGCGGTGCGACACGAATGCGGCTGGAGCCGTCCCGGAGCCAGATCAAATCGGGTGACGGCTGCTCCGGTGGAGCGGCGGGCATCCACATCGCCGCGCGCGCAGCCTTCCACAGCTCACGCCGGCTTTCGATCAGCCAGAGCGTTGCTCCGAGCAGCAAGGCGGTCACGGCATCCTTGCGGAACTCGTACAGGACCACCGCCAGCGAGAAATGGAAGTCGTAGGCGCTTCCGGCGAGCCAGAGCAGGAATTTCCGGACCGATACCATTCCGGTGATGTGGAGGGCCGAGAAGCCGAGCAGGGCGACCGCAGCGATGCCGATCCGTATCGCCAGCCCCTGTGCCTGGCGGATGCGCCGGACGACGAGCACCAGGATCGGCACCAGCAGCAGGATAACGATGATGCTCGACAGCTCCCAGAACAGCCGCCGGCCAATGTCATAGCTGTCGCCGCGCCAGGCGGCGTCCTGTGCGCCGGAGAGTGCATTGACGATTCCGATGGTGAGCGCGACGGCCGTGATCGCTCCGAAAATCGTCCAATCGCCGCCACTGATCCCGCCGCGCCAACCGCTCGTCCCGGCTGCCGACGCCTCGTCCCCGCGCGACCGGTCCTGATCCCAAACCGTCTCGACGTGCTCCGTTTCGGGGGCATTTTGGCCGTCAGCCATGGCCCGAAAACCGCGTTTGTCGTCCCGTCAAGGAGCAGAACATCATGTTCACACCGCAGCAAATTTCGATCTCGGAACGACGCATCGATCTGGATTGGGTGCGGATTTTAGCCTTCGGCCTGTTGATCTTCTACCACGTCGGCATGCTCTACGTGTCCTGGGGATTTCACATCAAGAGTGAGCACCGGCTGACCTGGCTGGAGCCGGTGATGCTGGTGCTCAATCCGTGGCGGCTGTCGCTGCTGTTCCTGGTCTCCGGGGTCGCCAGCCGCTTCATGCTGGGAAAGGTCCGGCTCGCCGCCTTCGCCCGCGCGCGGTCGGCGCGGCTCCTGATCCCGCTGATCTTCGGCATGCTCGTGATCGTGCCACCGCAATCCTACCTCCAGGTCGTCGAGAGCCTCGGCTATCCCCAAGGCAATTCCCAAGGCTCTCACCAAGGCTCTCTGCAGGGTTTCGCCGATTTCTACCTCCACCACTATCTGGCGTTCAGCGCGCAATTCTGCCCGAACCCCTGCATCGTGCAGCCGACCTGGAACCATCTCTGGTTCGTGGTCTACCTCTGGGTCTACACCATGGCGCTGGTTGGCGTGCTGTCCGTGTGGCCGGCGGCTGCGGATTGGATCAGCAAGAGGGTGGCGGCCACGCTCGCCGGACCATGGCTGCTGGTGCTGCCCTGCCTGCTGTTTGCAGCCTGGCGGCTGTTTCTGTCGCCGGTCTTCCCGTCGACGCATGCGCTGTTCGGCGACTGGTACAACCACGCGGACTATGCGACCGCGTTCCTGATCGGCTTCCTGCTCGCACGCCAGGACAGCATCTGGCGCGACATCGAGCGGCAACGGTGGGTGGCGCTGACGCTTGCAGCGGCCTGCTTCGCCGCCTTCGTCCTCGTTTATGCCGGCTTGTTCCCGCGGTCGTCGATGCTGAGATGGTTCGCCGGCTCGGTCTATGGCTGCTACCAATGGCTGGCGATGGCGGCGGTGCTCGGCTTTGCGCGACGCCATTTGACGGCCGACAGCCCCGTGCGCCGCTATCTGACCGATGCGATCTTTCCCTGTTACATCGTGCACCAGACCGCGATCATCGTGATTGCACACGCGCTGCGGGACAGTGGGCTGTCAGCCGGAAGCGAGGCTGCAATCGTCATTGCCGGCACTGCGCTCACCTGTCTCCTCAGCTACGAGATCGCGCGCCGGATCGCCTGGCTGCGGCCGCTGTTCGGATTACGCATGCAGTCCCGTTCCGCGGCCAGGATTGCGCAGCAGCAGCCGGCCTGATGTGCGCCGGCTCCCGATTGGCGCGTTGGCAAAAGGTGCTAAGAGGGCGCCATGCCAAGCCGCGTCTATCTCGACTGGAATGCGACCACACCGCTGCGCACCGAGGCGCGCGCAGCGATGCTCGCCGCCTGGGAGCTGATCGGCAATCCGTCTTCGGTCCATGCCGAGGGGCGCGAGGCGAGGCGGCTGGTCGAGGACGCCCGCGCCTCGCTTGCGGCTGCGGTCGGAGGGGCGCCGCGCAACGTCGTCTTCACCTCCGCTGGAACCGAGGCCAATGCGCTGGCGCTGTCGCCCGGCCTGCGGGGGCCGTCCGGCGGCCCCGTCGAGCGGCTGCTGGTCTCCGCCGTCGAGCATGCCTCGGTGCTGGCAGGCGGCAGGTTCCCGGCCGACAAGGTCGGTCATATCAGGGTGACGCGCTCCGGCGTGGTCGACCTCGATCACCTCAAGGCGCTGCTGAAGGACGGCCCGCCGGCCCTGGTCTCCATCATGGCGGCCAACAACGAGACCGGCGCGCTCCAGCCGGTCGCGGAAGCCGCCCGGATCGTTCATGACGCGGGGGGGCTCCTGCACGTCGACGCGATCCAGGCCTTGGGCAAAATTGCGTTCAATATTAACGCGCTAGGCGTGGACCTTGCGACCTTTTCTGCACACAAGATCGGCGGCCCCAAGGGCGTCGGCGCGCTGGTGACCGCGGAGGGGCTCATTGGCCTGGAGCCGGTGCTGCGGGGCGGGGGACAGGAGCTCAATCGCCGTGCGGGAACCGAAAATGTTGCGGGCATTGCGGGTTTCGCTGCGGCGGTGAAGGCCGCGCTTCAGGCTTTGCCGGAGGATGCGAAGCGGATGGCAACCCTCAGAGATAGCTTGGAAAATGGTATCCGGACGATCGCCGGCGCGACGGTGTTCTCGGACACCACCGAGCGGTTGCCAAATACCGTTCTCTTCACGGCCCCTGGTCTGAAGGCCGAGACCGCGGTGATCGGCTTCGACCTCGAAGGCGTCGCTGTGTCTTCCGGCTCAGCCTGTTCCTCGGGGAAGGTCCAGCCGTCCCATGTGCTGTCCGCCATGGGCTTCGATCCAGCAACGGCCCAGGGAGCGGTGCGCCTCAGTCTGGGCTGGTCTACGGAACCGGACGACATCAATAGGGCGTTAGAGGCTTGGCGAAAGCTCGGTAATACCCTACTTAGAGGCTAAGCGACGAAACACGGCTTGAACGGTTCTAAGCCCGTGCTTTCTGCCGAAAAACATCGTAATACTCGTCCGAGTTTGATCCACCGCGGTCCTTGAAACCGCGAGCGGAGGATAGAATGCCAGCCGTGCAAGAGACGGTCGAGCGCGTGAAGCGCATCGACGTCGATCAGTATCGTTATGGGTTTGAGACCCTGATCGAGTCCGACAAGGCCCCCAAGGGGCTGTCGGAAGAGACCGTCAAGTTCATCTCCGAGAAGAAGAACGAACCCGCCTGGATGCTCCAGTGGCGGCTCGAAGCCTATCGGCGCTGGCTGACCATGACCGAGCCGACCTGGGCTCGCGTCGACTATCCCAAGATCGACTTCCAGGACCTCTATTACTATTCGGCGCCGAAGCCGAAGAAGACGATCACCTCGCTCGACGAGATCGATCCGGAGATCCTGAAGACCTACGAGAAGCTCGGCATCCCCTTGCGGGAAGTGGCGATGCTCGAAGGCGTCGAGCCGAAGGTGGGTGAGGAAGATCCGGCGCGGCGCAAGATCGCGGTCGACGCGGTGTTCGATTCGGTCTCGGTCGCGACCACCTTCAAGGCGGAGCTGAAGAAGGCCGGCGTGATCTTCATGCCGATCTCGGAAGCCATCCGCGAGCACCCCGAACTGGTGCAGAAATATCTGGGATCGGTGGTGCCGACCTCGGACAATTTCTACGCGACGCTGAACTCGGCGGTGTTCTCCGACGGCTCGTTCGTCTACGTGCCGCCGGGCGTGCGCTGCCCGATGGAGCTGTCGACCTATTTCCGCATCAACGAGCGCAACACCGGCCAGTTCGAGCGCACGCTGATCATCGCCGACAAGGGCGCCTACGTCTCCTATCTCGAAGGCTGCACCGCGCCGCAGCGCGACGAGAACCAGCTGCATGCCGCCGTGGTCGAGCTCGTCGCCCATGACGACGCCGAGATCAAATATTCGACCGTGCAGAACTGGTACCCCGGCAATTCGGAGGGCAAGGGCGGCATCTACAATTTCGTCACCAAGCGTGGCGACTGCCGCGGCAACCGCTCCAAGATTTCCTGGACCCAGGTCGAAACGGGTTCGGCGATCACCTGGAAGTATCCAAGCTGCATCCTGCGTGGCGACAATTCCAGCGGCGAGTTCTATTCGATCGCGATCTCGAACGGCTATCAGCAGGTCGACTCGGGCACCAAGATGATCCACCTCGGCAAGAACACGTCGAGCCGGATCATCTCCAAGGGCATCGCGGCCGGCAAGTCGCAGAACACTTATCGCGGTCTTGTGACGGCTCATCGGAAAGCGACCGGCGCGCGCAACTTCACCGCCTGCGATTCCCTGCTGATCGGCGACAAATGCGGCGCGCACACCGTGCCCTACATCGAGGCCAAGAATTCCTCGGCGACGTTCGAGCACGAGGCCACGACCTCGAAGATCTCCGAGGACGTGCTGTTCTACTGCATCCAGCGCGGTCTCAGCCAGGAAGAGGCGGTAGGCCTCGTCGTCAACGGCTTCGTCAAGGACGTGCTCCAGCAGCTCCCGATGGAGTTCGCGGTGGAAGCGCAGAAGCTGATCTCGATCTCGCTGGAAGGGTCGGTCGGTTAACACCGACCTCATCCTGAGGAGGCCGCGAAGCGCGGCCGTCTCGAAGGATGAACGTTAGAACGATTGTTGGCCTCATCCTTCGAGACGCGCCTTGGGCGCTCCTCAGGACGAGGGGATAGATGGAAAAACACAATGGCTTTGCTTGAAGTGAAAGACCTGCAGGTTCGTGTCGAGGAGCGTGAGATCCTCCACGGGCTGACGCTGACCGTGAACGAGGGCGAGGTGCACGCGATCATGGGGCCGAACGGCTCCGGCAAGTCGACGCTCTCCCACGTCATCGCCGGCAAGCCCGGTTACGAGGTCACCGGCGGCCAGATCCTGTTCAAGGGCGAGGACCTCCTGGAGATGGCGCCCGAGGAGCGCGCCGCCAAGGGCGTGTTCCTGGCGTTCCAGTATCCGGTGGAAATCCCCGGCGTCGCCACCATGAATTTCCTGCGCACCGCGTTGAACGCGCAGCGCAAGGCGCGCGGCGAGGATGAGTACTCGACGCCGGACTTCCTCAAGAAGGTCCGCGAGGTCTCGAAGTCGCTGAACATCCCGCAGGACATGCTCAAGCGCGGCGTCAATGTCGGCTTCTCCGGCGGCGAGAAGAAGCGCAACGAGGTGCTGCAGATGGCGCTGTTCGAGCCGAGCCTGTGCATTCTCGACGAGATGGATTCCGGCCTCGACATCGACGCGCTGCGCGTTGCGGCCGACGGCGTCAACGCGCTGCGTTCGCCGGGGCGCGCGATGGTCGTCATCACCCATTATCAGCGGCTCCTCAACTACATCGTGCCCGACGTGGTGCACGTGATGTCGAAGGGCCGTGTCGTGAAGAGCGGCGGCAAGGAGCTGGCGCTGGAGCTGGAAGCGTCCGGTTACGCCCAGTTCGAGGCCGCGTAAGGAATTTTGCGATGAACGTCGCTGTGGCCAAAACTGAAAACGACCATCCGCTCCGGGATATCCTGCTCATTCCGCGTGGCCGGCTGCCGGGTGCGGGAAAGATCATTGATATCAGGCGGAATGCCTTTGACGCCTATGAGAGCGCGGGGCTTCCGCACCGCCGGATCGAGGAATGGAAGTACACCGATCTCCGTGCGCTGGTTGGCAAGGTGCTGCCGCTCGCGGCTGCGCCCGACGCGGCGGCGCTGTCGCGTGCTGCCGATGCAGTCAAGGCGGCCGGGATTGAAGGTGCGCGCCGGCTCGTGCTGGTCGATGGCGTCTTCGCGCCCGATCTTTCCAATCTGACGCTCGGCGCCGGAATCGACGTGGTGGCGTCGCGACAGGTTTGGCTAAACGAACCCAATTCTGCTGGTGCGGAACTGCTGCAGACACCGACGACCGACGCGATGATTGCGCTGAACACCGCGATGGCGACCGACGGCGTCGTGCTGACGATTGCCGGTGACGTGCAGCTATCGGCGCCGATCCAGATCATCCATGTCGCGACTGTGTCGTTGGCGTCCTCCTTCACTCGTTCGCAGGTCCGGATCGGGAACGGCGCTCGCGCCACAATCATCGAGAGCTTCGTTGCGGCCGGCGCCAAGGCCTACCAGGTCAACGACGCCGTCATCGTCTCGGTCGGCGATAACGCCGACGTTGCGCATATCCGCCTGATGGACGATGCGCCTGACGCGATGAACATCACCTCGCAATTCGTCACGGTCGGTGCGAACTCGAAGCTGAACCTCTTCAACATGACCACAGGCGCTGCCGTCAGCCGTCTCCAGGGTTTCATCACGCTGGCCGGCGAAGGCAGCGAGCTCTCGGCCAACGGCGTCAACCTGTTGCAGAAGACCGAGCACGGCGACACCACGCTGGTGGTCGACCATGCCGTGCCGAACTGCGTCAGCCGCGAGGTCTTCCGCGCCGTGCTCGACGATCGCGCCCATTCGGTGTTCCAGGGCCGCATCATCGTTCGTCCCGACGCGCAGAAGACCGACGGCAAGATGATGATCCGGGCGCTGCTGCTCTCGGACGAAGCCGAGGCCGACAACAAGCCCGAGCTCGAGATCTTTGCCGACGACGTCTCCTGCGGCCACGGCGCCACCGCCGGCGCGCTCGATGACAGCCTGTTGTTCTATCTGAAGGCGCGCGGTCTGCCCGAGAAGCAGGCCCAGGCGCTGCTGATTCAGGCCTTCGTGGGCGAGGCGATCGAGCAGATCGCCGATGACGGCTTGCGCGAGCATGTGATCGGCATTGCCGAGCGCTGGCTGGAGCGGCGGTCATGAGCACGCATCCTGCGGTCAAGAACGGCACCTACGACGTTGCGCGCGTGCGCCAGGATTTCCCGGCGCTCGCCATGCAGGTCTACGGCAAGCCGCTGGTCTATCTCGACAACGCCGCCTCGGCGCAGAAGCCGCAGGTCGTGCTCGACCGCATGACGCAGGCCTACACCAGCGAATACGCCAACGTGCATCGCGGCCTGCATTACCTCGCCAATGCCGCGACCGAAGCCTATGAGGGCGGCCGCACCAGGGTCGCGCAGTTCATCAACGCTGCCCGGACCGAGGAAGTGGTCTTCACCCGCAACGCGACGGAGGCCATCAACCTGGTGGCCTCGTCCTGGGGCGGGCCGAACATCAAAGAAGGTGACGAGATCGTCATCTCGATCATGGAGCACCATTCCAACATCGTGCCCTGGCACTTCCTGCGGGAACGACAGGGTGCCGTGATCAAATGGGCGCCGGTCGACGACGAGGGCAATTTCCTCATCGACGAGTTCGAGAAGCTGCTGACGGCGAAGACCAAGCTGGTCGCGATCACGCAGATGTCGAACGCGCTCGGCACCATCGTCCCGATCAAGGACGTCGTGAAGACCGCCCATGCCCGCGGCATTCCCGTGCTGGTCGACGGCAGCCAGGGCGCGGTGCATATGCCCGTCGACGTCCAGGATCTCGGCTGCGACTTCTACGTCTTCACCGGCCACAAGGTGTACGGTCCGACCGGCATCGGCGTGCTCTGGGCCAAGTACGACCACCTCGTCGCGATGCGCCCCTTCAACGGCGGCGGCGAGATGATCCGCGAGGTCTCGCGCGACGTCGTCACCTATGGCGACCCCCCGCACAAGTTCGAGGCGGGCACGCCGGCGATCGTCGAGGCGGTCGGCCTCGGCGCCGCGATCGATTACGTCAATTCGATCGGCAAGGAGCGCATCGCCGCCCACGAGGCCGATCTGACCGCCTACGCCCAGGAGAAGCTGCGCGAGATCAACTCGCTGCGGCTGATCGGCACCGCCCGCGGCAAGGGCCCGGTGATCTCCTTCGAGCTCAAGGGGGCGCACGCCCACGACGTCGCCACCGTGATCGACCGCCAGGGCATCGCGGTGCGCGCCGGCACCCATTGCGTGATGCCGCTTTTAGAGCGGTTCAACGTCACGGCCACATGCCGGGCCTCGTTCGGCATGTATAATACGCGGGAAGAAGTCGATCATCTGGCACAGGCGCTGTTGAAGGCGCGGGATTTGTTCGCATGAGTGACACGGCCGAAATCAAAGCCAATCCGATGGAAACCCGGTCGGCGCTGCCGCCGGAGGAAACCGAGCGTCTCACCACCGAGATCATCGCGGGCCTCAAGACCGTGTTCGACCCGGAAATTCCCGCCGACATCTACGAGCTCGGCCTGATCTACAAGGTCGAGATCAAGGACGATCGTTCCGTCGACGTGCAGATGACGCTGACGACGCCGAACTGTCCGGCCGCCGGCGAGCTGCCGACCATGGTCGAGAACGCGGTGGCCAGCGTGCCCGGCGTCGGCGTGGTCGACGTCAAGGTTGTCTGGGAGCCGGCCTGGACGCCGGAGCGCATGAGCGACGAGGCCCGCCTCGTGCTCAACATGTGGTGACGCGTAAGCCTTGCTTTGAACCGACGGCATTGAATTCGCTCCGCAACGGACCACATCATTGACATGACACAGATTTCGTCAGGCTCGACACCAGCATCCACTCCGAAGCCCCGGCGGCCGCGCCCGCAGGTGATGCGGTTGACGGATGCCGCCGCCCAGCGCATCAGCGAGCTGACGAGCCGCGCCGATTCCGAGATCGTCGGCCTGCGCGTCGGTGTGAAGAACGGCGGCTGCGCCGGCCAGTCCTACACGGTCGAATACGCCCATGATGTCCGCCCGACCGACGAGGTCGTCGAGGACAAGGGCGTCAAGATCCTGGTTGATCCCAAGGCCGTGCTGTTCCTGCTCGGCACCGAGATGGACTACAAGGCCGACAAGATGCAGGCCCAGTTCGTCTTCAACAATCCCAACCAGGTCTCGGCCTGCGGTTGCGGCGAGTCGGTCGAGCTGCGGCCGGCCAAGATCGACGGGTAGGCCTCGTCTCCACGTCCCACTCTCGTGTCCCGGACGCGCTGCAGCGCGCTTGCGCTGCTGCGCAGAGCCGGGACCCACGCTATAGTCATCGATGCAAAGACTGGGCCCCGGCTCAGCAGCGCCATAGCGAGTCGCAGACGCGCGTAAACGCGCTTATGTCACGCTGCGCTGCTTCCGGGGCACGAGAGAAGCGTGCCCATGGACCGCGAATTCCTGATCGACTTGTTCGCCGATTTCGGCCCCGTCACCATCCGGAAGATGTTCTCCGGCTACGGGATCTCCGCCGACGGCATCAACTTCGCGCTGTCTTTGCGCGCCGGTCTGTTCTTCCGCGCCGACGAAGTGACGATCCCCGACTTTGAAGCCGAGGGATCAAAGCCGTTCCAGTATTCGACGCGCGCCAAGACCGTGCTGGTGAACTCCTATTGGGAGCTGCCCGCGCGCCTGTTCGACGATTCCGCGGAGCTCGCGCAATGGGCGAGGGCGGCGCTCGCCGCCGCCCAGCGCGCCAAGGTGAAGAAGCGGCCGAAGAAGAAGATCGCGTCGAGCAAGCCCGCGAAGAAAGCCGTCAAGCCTGCGAAAGCTGCGAAGCCAGCGGCCAAAAAGAGCCCAGTGCGCAAGCGCGCCAAACGAAGGGCTTAAGCTCAGTCCACCGCCTTTGTCAGGCCAACCCGCATATCCCTGGCGGTGAAGACGCAAGTGCCATCCGCAAGCACGCGACCATCGGCAATTCCGAGCACCAGCTTGCCGCGCCGGACCATGCGCATGGCGACCTCGTAGCGTACGCGCTGCGCGTTTGGTGTGACTTCGCCCGTGCACTCGACTTCGCCGACGCCGATGGCGCGGCCCTTGCCCGGCGAGCCCGACCAGCCGAGCCAATAGCCGATCATCTGCCACATGGCGTCGAGCCCCAGAGAGGTCGGCATCATCGGGTCGCCGCGAAAGTGGCAATCGAAAAACCAGTGGCCGGGCGCGATGTCGAGCTCGCCGACGATGTGGCCCTTGCCGAACTCGCCGCCGTCCAGGCTGATCTCGGAGATGCGATCCATCATCAGCATCGGCGGTGCCGGCAATTGCGCATTGCCTGGGCCGAAATAGCCGCCTTCGCTCGATCTCAGCAGCTCGTCCCTGGTGTAGGACGGTTGCGGCGTGTGGAAGTCGTGAGGGTTGGGCACGACGACAAATCCTTCGCGGGCTCGGGGGCAGGCGGCCAATGCTGTCGTGGCAGATGTTGTTCACCGCGGAATAATGTCAAGCGGCGGTGCCGTAGGATGGGCAAAGCGGAGCGTGCCCAAGACTTTTGGTGGGCACGGCGCTTATGCGCCTTTGCCCACCCTACGAGAGCTGGCGAAAACTCACGCCACGCGGCTGTGGCTCTCGACCGCGAATTCCGGGTCGGCCTCGCAGATCACGCGGTTGCGGCCGTTGCGCTTGGCGGCATAGAGGCAGGCATCGGCGCGTTCGATCAAGGCGTCCGTGTCGTCGCCCTGCTTGAGCATGGAGACGCCGACGGAGATGGTGACGCGGCCGAGGATCTCGCCGGTCGATTTCTTCTTCAATTCCTTCGCCATCACCGCGCGGCGGATGTGATCGGCGACGGTGAGGGCCTGGCGCAGCGCCGTGTTGGGCAGGACCACCGCGAATTCCTCGCCGCCGTAACGGGCAGTGATGTCCTGGCCCTTGATGGTCTGCTTCAGGGAGAGGCCGACGAGCCGCAGCACCTGGTCGCCGGTGAGATGGCCGTAGGAATCGTTGAACGACTTGAAGTGATCGATGTCGAACAGCAGCAGCGACAGCGGCTCGCCGCTGGCGAGCGCGCTCTCTACGGCCATGCCGATCATGCGGTCGAAATATTTGCGGTTGCCGAGGCCGGTGAGCGGATCGGTCAGGCTCTCGGCGCGGATCGCCTCCAGGCTCTGCTGGAGGTTGCTGATCTCGTTCTTCGACAGCGTCAGCCGGTCTTCCAGCGCCTTGTTGGTCTCGCGCATTTCGCTGGTTGAACGCAACAGCGTCTCGACGATCGACTTGATCTGCTCGCGGCTGTCGGCCGACGACAGTTTTTCGGTCGCGCCCGACAGGCTGGCGTCATAGGTGCCGGTCATGCCGAGAGCGTCGGTCAGCACCCGCATCACGTCGTCGATCTCGCCGATGACGCGCGCGCCGACCTTGTCGATGCGGTCGGTGGTCTTGATGTGGGAGAGATAGGTCTCGTAGATCTGCTCGAGATCGGCTTCGGTCAGCTTGCCGTGGCGGGCCAGCGTCTCGTTGATGATCTTGTTGAGCGGTGCGTTGTAGCCGGTGGCGTAGACGTACCAGATCTCGTAATTGCGGGGAATTGCGGTTTGGCGGAGCGAGCGGATCTGACCGAGTGCCACCTCGGCGAACGCCATCGTGCGTTCGTGTTCGTCAAGCACCTTGACCACGGAACATACCCCACAGCGGTCGATGCATGAGCGACCGCAGCAATGCTTAAATTATGTTCGTAGGCTAACGGACGATCGTGAACGCCCCGTAAATATACGTTCACGAATGCGTCTGAAAACGTGTGCGGCAGTCTGTCTCAACCAGCCTGAAGCGCGCTGCGCTTCAGGCGCCGGCGGGCGAGCGAACGGGGCGCAACAGAAACGCCGGAAGGTGCGAATGATCGCCCGGCTCGGTGTCTGCCTCGCGCTGGCGGCGCGGCTCGGGACGGCCGATCGACGGCACATGCGATGCGTTGGCCTGCGGGCGCGAGCCGTGACGCGGCTCGGACGACGGCCTGGCTTCGCGCGGAGGCCTCGCCTCGCGTGCGGGTCTCGCCTCGGGGGCGGGCCGCGCTTCGGCTGAAGGCCTGGTTTCAGAAGCGTGTCTTGCCTCGCCACGCGGCTCGCGCGGTTCGTGGCTGCGCTCACGGTCGCGGCCGCGTTGCGGCTTGCCGCGTCCGCCGCGCGAACGCTCACGGCCGCGCTGTTCGCGCGGACGTTCGGTCGCATCGCCGTTTTCTGCGTGGATTTCGTAATCGCCTTCGGCGCGGGGAATGTTCTGGCCGATCAGCTTCTCGATCGCCACCATCGACTTCTGGTCGAGCGGCGTCACGATCGAGATCGCGGTGCCGGTGCGGCCCGCGCGGCCGGTGCGGCCGACGCGATGGACGTAATCGTCGGGATGGTGGGGAACGTCGAAATTGAAGACGTGGCTGACCTCGGGAATGTCGAGGCCGCGGGCCGCAACGTCGGAGGCGACCAGCAGCGGCAGCTCACCCTTGCGGAATTGTTCGAGTGCCGCCATGCGGGCCGGCTGGTCCATGTCGCCATGCAGGGCGCCGACGCTGAAGCCGTGCTTCTGAAGCGATTTGTGGACGATCGCGACCTCGCGCTTGCGATTGCAGAAGATGATCGCGTTCTTGAGATCCTTGGCCTCGCGCAGCAGGCGGCGAAGCAGCTCGCGCTTCTCATGCGCCTCGCGCCCGGCAGGCACCTGGGACTGCGTGACGGTCACGGCG
This sequence comes from Bradyrhizobium sp. GW821-FHT12B03, assembly GCF_058807535.1. Lineage (NCBI taxonomy): Bacteria > Pseudomonadati > Pseudomonadota > Alphaproteobacteria > Hyphomicrobiales > Nitrobacteraceae > Bradyrhizobium > Bradyrhizobium sp. GW821-FHT12B03. Next base: position 103,746 of record NZ_JBXAQU010000013.1, on the reverse strand, counting down.
GTGGTGGCTGGCTTGGAGACTTCGACCTTCTGCGGGTTGTGCAGGAAGGTCTCGGTAATGCGCCGGATTTCCGGCGGCATGGTCGCGGTGAAGAACAGGGTCTGCCGCGTGAAGGGAACGAGCTTGCAGATGCGCTCGATGTCGGGAATGAAGCCCATGTCCAGCATGCGGTCGGCTTCGTCGATGACGAGCAGCTCGACGCCGGTGAGCAGCAGGCCGCCGCGCTCGGTGTGGTCGAGCAGGCGGCCCGGGGTGGCGATCAGCACGTCGACGCCGCGCGTCAGCTTGGCATCCTGGTCGCCGAACGAGACGCCGCCGATCAGCAGGGCGACGTTGAGTTTCTGGCCGGCGCCGTAGCGGTCGAAGTTTTCCTTCACCTGCGCCGCGAGCTCGCGGGTCGGCTCCAGGATCAGCGTGCGCGGCATGCGCGCGCGGGCTCGACCCTTTTCGAGGATGGTGAGCATCGGCAGCACGAAGGCCGCGGTCTTGCCGGTGCCGGTCTGGGCGATGCCGAGGACGTCCTTGCGTGCGAGGACGTGGGGGATCGCCTGTTCCTGAATCGGGGTGGGGGTGGTGTAACCGGTGGCCGCCACTGCGGCGAGGACTTTTTCGGATAGTCCGAGATTTGAAAAGGACATTGAGCCTCTGGTCGAAACCGCCGTTCGGAATCGAGGGTAATAAGGCTGGTCGCGTTCCACCCCGAAACGGCGCGCTCTCAAGGAAGCTGGGGGTGCTGACTCACGCGAACAAAGCGCAAGGCTCAGGAATCGCTCTTCGATCCGAAGCCGCGTCGCACTGGAACATAGGCGGGAATTGGCCAAAGTCAATGGAGCAGGCGCGGGAAGGCCCTAAAAACCCTGAGGTTTTACTCAAATAGCGGGTGCGGCTGGGGTTTTCCGCCTCAGCCATTGGCCGGGTGGCACCGCCACGGGAGCCACTATGGGAGCGCCTAATGCCCTTCGGAGCCCTGCGCCCGGAAATCGCCGGGGGCCATGCCATAGGCAGCATTGAAGACCCGGTAATAGGTCGCCAGGCTCTCGAAGCCGCACGAGGCCGCGATGTCGGCGATCAGCCGCTCTGGCGCCTCGCGCATCAGGCGGCGGCTTCGCTTCAGGCGTTCGTCGGTCACGGTCTGGGAGAAGCTCTTTGCGGCGGCCTCGAACAGCATGTGCAGGTGACGTACGGAAACGCCGAGCTCATCGGCCACCATTGCCGGCGCCAGATCCGGGTTTTGCAGGTGGCGTGCGATCAGGCGCCGCGCCTGCGAGAGACGGGCGGTCCGCAGCGCAGCCTGTCCGAGACGGCTGCCGGGGCGCACGATGCCGCGCTCGATCAACGCCAGATGGGCCAGGGCCTGGACGAGGGCGGTGGCATCGGCCGCGCCGTCATCACCAGCCTCGCCGAGATCGGCAAAGCAGGCTCCGAGCAGGGGTGCCAGGGTGGGATCGTCGAACGTTCGGGGCGCAAGCTCGCGCACACGCTTGTCCTGCGTCGGGAGGCCGCTGACGGGAATTTTCAGGATCCGCAAATGGAAGCCGCCTGCGCCGAGCGGCGCGGTGCGATAGGGCAGGTCGGTGTGGCTGGTGGCGAAGCTGCCGTTGGGAATCGCGAAGTCGCTTGCGCGCATGCCGCCGAACCAGCCGCCGCTGCCGAGCTGCTGGTAGACGCAGATCGCGTCGCCGGGCGCGGAGGCGATATCGGAGGTGCTGCGCTCGACCGTGTAATGCGAGGCCTTCAGCTCGACGAGACCGCCGCCGCCGAGCTGGCGCAGCGAGAATTCGCCGAAGAAATCCGCGCGCCGTTCGTGTTCGAGTTCGGCGGTGACGCCGAACAGGCCCTTGGCGCGCACCTCGCGCCAATAGTCGAAGCGGTCATGCGGCTCGACCTCGTCGGTGCACCAGCGATACACGATAGCCCCTCGTCCCCGAACGGAATTGCGCCTAAGAAAAAGCAGATTCCGGCCGTTCCTGCCATAGGCTTAGACCATGGAACCCATGGCCTATGCCGGTTGAACCGCGGCTATGGCTGGACCGACTATGACAACAACGGCCGAAGGTTGCCAATGGACCGTGCGATGGGCGCCGGCGGCAGGCCGTTCTGCAACGGGAATTTTTCGATGACGCGTCGGCTTTTCAGAATTCTGGCGGCCCTTGGCCTTGCGGCGAGCCTGAGCGGCTTCGCGCTTCCCGCCCATGCCGAGAAGCGCGTCGCGCTCGTGGTCGGCAACAACGACTACAGGAACGTCCCGAAACTTCTAAAGGCCGTCAACGACGCCCGCACCATGGGGGACACGCTGAAGCAGCTCGGCTTCTCGGTGATGGTCGCGGAGAACCAGAGCCGGCAGCAATTCTCCGAGACGCTGCTGGCGTTCGACCGGGCGATCGAGCCCGGCGACACCGCGTTCTTCTTCTATGCCGGCCACGGGTTCGAGATCGCGGGCCAGAACTACCTGCTGCCGACCGACGTGCCGGCGGCGACGGAAGGGCAGGAAGAGCTGGTGCGCGACGCCTCCATCCTGGCGGACCGCATCGTCGAGCGCCTTCAGAACAAGAAGGCGCGGACCTCGATCCTGGTGTTCGACGCCTGCCGCAACAATCCGTTCGAGCGCAAGGGGACCCGTGCGGTGGCCGGCGGCGGCGGGCTTGCGCCGATGATGCAACTGCCCGAAGGCGTGTTCTCGGTGTTCTCGGCCGGGCCCCGCCAGACCGCGCTCGATCGCCTCTCCAACGACGACGCCAATCCCAATTCGGTGTTCACGCGCACTTTCGCCAAGGAGTTGTTGCAACCCGGCGAGAACCTCGTGCAGGTGGCGCAGCGCACCCGCCGTCTCGTCAGCGAGATGGCGGACACCGTCAAGCACAGGCAGGTGCCGGTCTATTTCGACCAGATGGTCGACGACGTCTTCCTCAGCGGCATGGCCAAGGATGCCGCCGCTGCACGTCCCGCCGATCCGCCCGCGCAGAAGCTCGCGGCGCTGCCGCCGGTGTCGGTGCCGCGCGTGCCGAAGGAGGAAACCACCAACGCGCCGATCGCGAGCTTCTCGCGCCACAATGGCGGCTGGAGCGTGGTGTTCTCCTTCGCCGATCCGACGCTCGGCATCTCCTGGCGCATGGCCGGCAATGGCGATTTCCGCGAGACCGGCTTCATCGACACGCTCGATCCGCGTACGCGCAAACGGATGCCGAACCCGTCGATCGAATTGCCGCCGGATGCGCAGGCCGGCACCATCGAGGTCCGCTATGTCGATCAGGCCGGCGACATGCAGGGCCCGTTTCCGATCAGGTTCGATCCGGAGGCCGCGCTGATCCGTGACCAGCGCAAGATCCTGGACATGACCGCGACGAGCTGGCTGTCATTCCGCGAGTTCAACGGGCTGCTGGTCTACTACACGCACCTGGTGTCCTACCGCTGCGCCATCCGCGAGGTGCGCATCGGCATCGACACCGCCGTACCCAACCAGGTGCTGAAGATGCCGGGCTGCGACATGCGCGACCCCAGTGCGATCACCGCCGGCATGCCGCTCTACATGAAGCTCGCCCCGGCTACGCAGTTCGTCTCGGTGGAGCTGACCTATCGCGACGGCAGCGTGTCGGAGATCAAGAGTTTCCGCGCGGCAAACCGCAGCAGCAACTGACGCCCCCGTCATCTCGGGGACGTGACGCCCGGGATCGTGTGATCGCACCCCGGGTGGACAAGAGCGAGCTCCGTGTTGTGCGGAAACCTCGCAGCCGAGGGCCGGACACCCCCCCAATCGGCAACCTTAGAATGGTAGATGGGCCGGGAAGAGCCTGCAATGATGTGATGAATATTTTGGCAGGACGGCGCGACGGAGGCTGGTTTCCTCTACGCTTTTGCCCACTGCCGCCATTGATTTTGATGTTGCCGCCGAGCGGGCGCAACATTCCTGCGACAATATTCATAGTCGGAGGCGTGAGCATGTCGAACATCGCTAACCAAGCAAGCCTGGACGCCCGCATCGATGCCGAACAATTCGGCGTCACCAAGCCGCCTGTTGGGGAACGTGCCCTTGCCGGCGCTTATCTGACCGCAGTCGGAATCGCGACCATCTGTTGGCTCTATGTCATTGTGCGTGCCGCGATTGCCGTCATCAATTGGATGATGTTCAGCTAGATCACTGTCAGAAATTGACTGATCTTGACCAACGCGCAGAGGATCATTCCCCATAGCGCGAAATTTATCTGCAACGCCTCGATCATTGTTATCTCCCGCCCATTTGCCGTCGCGGCCGTCGCGTTCATTCGCGGCGCGATCTTGTTCCGTCATGCAATCTTTAATTGTGTCCTTGGTCTGAGTCGAATCCTAGGGAGAATCGGCGGTTCAGGAAATCCGTATGGCTACTGCTCCGGACGGCGGAGCCAGCCGAGCGGCCGCCATCTCCGTTCCCGGAGCAGCCGATCGATGTCGGCCGCCCAAAGGCAAAGAACTTGCGGCCGCCACCCGGCATCGCCAAGGCTTGGCCGGACAAATCGAGACTGCAGTCGACCTCAAGTGGCGTTACACTCATCCGCAGATTCCGAGCGACAGAGCGCGTTGTAGCCGCACATGACATCCGATCGACGGCCGATCCGAGTTCGGTGTTGCATCGTCGGCGGAGGACCTGCCGGCATGATGCTCGGCTACCTACTCGGGCGCGCCGGCATCGACGTCGTGGTGCTGGAGAAGCATGCGGATTTCTTTCGCGACTTTCGCGGCGACACCGTGCATCCCTCGACGCTTCAAGTGATGGACGAGCTCGGCTTGATCGACGGCTTCCTGAAGCTGCCGCATCAGCGCCTGCAGACGATGGACGGCCTGTTCGGCGGCACGCCGGTGCGGATCGCCGATCTGAGCCGGCTGCACACGAAGTACCCGTTCATCGCCTTCATGCCGCAATGGGACTTCCTGGATTTCCTGCGGGAGGCCGGCAAGCGCTTCACCTCGCTCAAGGTGATGATGGACACGGAAGTCGTCGATCTGATCCGGCGCGGCGAGACGATCGCCGGCGTGCGGGCGAGGACGCCCGACGGAACCATCGATATCGAGGCCGATCTCACCATTGCTTGCGACGGCCGGCATTCGACGGTGCGCGAGCGTGCCGGTCTCGAGGTCGAGGAGATCGGCGCACCGATGGACGTGCTCTGGTTCCGTGCCGGCCGCAAGGCGGACGAGACCGAGAACCTGTTCGCGCGCGTCGAGCCCGGCAAGATGATGATCACCTTCGACCGCGGCGACTATTGGCAATGCGCCTATGTCATCGCCAAGGGACAATATGAGGCCGTGAAGGCGAGGGGATTGCAGGCTCTGCGCGACGACGTCGTGCGCATGGCGCCGGTGCTTCGCAGCGGCATTGCCGATGTGAAGAGCTTCGACGATTTCAAGCTGCTCACCGTCGCGATCAACCGCCTGACGCGCTGGACGCGGCCGGGCCTGCTGTGCATCGGCGATGCCGCACATGCGATGTCGCCGATCGGCGGCGTCGGCGTCAATCTCGCCGTGCAGGATGCGGTCGCGACCGCGAACCTGCTCGCGGAAAAGCTTGCGCATGGTTGCCCAACCGAGGAGGAGCTCGATGCCGTGCGCCGCCGGCGCGCGTTCCCGGTGAAGATGACGCAACGCATGCAGGTGATCGTGCAGAACAACATCATCAGCGGCGCCTTGCAGGGCGGCGACCGGCCGCTGAAGGTGCCGCTGGCCGTGCGCCTCATCACCGCGGTGCCATGGCTGCAGGGCATTCCGGCGCGCCTGCTCGCGCTCGGCGTGCGGCCCGAGCACGTGCATTCGAAGGCCACGCCGGGATCGTAGCGCTACAATTCGGTAGGGATAACGTCGCGTTAAAGCGCGCGCGGCGCGTTGCGTGCGTGCAACAGCGCAATCGGATTCACGGACCGCGTCCTGCCAATCCGGCGTCTTAACTTTGTTGATTCAAATTTGAGTAAGACCTGCGTGTGAGCGTGCACCCATCAAAGGACACGGGATGTACCATGCGTAACAAATTGATTGCCGCCTTCGCCTGCACGACCGCTCTGGTCTCGACCGGTGCTGCCTCCGCCGCCGATCTCGGTGCGCGCTACACCAAGGCGCCCGCCTATGTCGAGCCGCTGTTCAACTGGACCGGTTTCTATGTCGGCGGCCATATCGGTGGCGCCTGGACCAACGAGCAGGCCATCAACAACGGGGTCGGTGCACCGTTTGGCGACCTCGCGCCCGGCGATAGCTTCCGCCAGCGCAGTTCGGGCATCATGGGCGGTGCCCAGATCGGCTACAACTGGCAGGCCAACAACTACGTGTTCGGCATGGAAGGCACAATCTCCGGCCTCGACAACAAGGGCACGGCAGTGAATACCACCATCGGTGCCGCTGACGACGTCTTCACCTGGCGCGCCAACGTGCTCGCGACCGTCGTCGGTCGTGCCGGCTTCGCCGTGCAGAACAACCTGTTCTACATCAAGGGTGGCTATGCTGGCGTGAACAACCGCCTCTCGGTCACCGACACGGTCGGAGTGGCGACGGGCTCGGGCGGTCAGACCCACTGGGCCAACGGCTGGACCGTCGGCGCCGGCTGGGAATACGGCATCACCCGCAACTGGATCGTCGGCCTCGAATACAATTACGCGGCCTTCGGCAGCCAGACCTATCAGCTCGGCGGCACCTCGGGTAACTACACCTTCGACGCCAAGCCGCGCGACATCCAGTGGGCCGTCGTGCGCGCCAGCTACAAGTTCGACGCGCCGGTCATCGCGCGCTACTGAGCAACAAACGACCAAGCAGCAAAAAAACGATCACGACCCAAATTCAAAGCCCCGGCATTGCCGGGGCTTCTTTTTTGCGTGCAGCTTTCCCGCGTGCGGGGTTGAACTCAAGCCATCACCGAGAACCCGCCGTCGACGGGGATCGCGGTGCCCGTGACGAAGTTCGAGGCGGGCGAGGCGAGGAACACGGCGATGCCGGCGAAGTCGTCGATCTCGCCCCAGCGCCCTGCGGGCGTGCGCGCCAGCACCCGCTCGTGCAATCCCGAGACCTGCTGCCGCGCGCCGCGGGTGAGGTCGGTGTCGATCCAGCCCGGCAGGATGGCGTTGACCTGGATGTTGTCGGGCGCCCAGGCATTGGCGCAGGCGCGCGTGTACTGCACGATGCCGCCCTTGCTCGCCGCATAGGCCGTCGCAAAGCTCGCGCCGAAGATCGACATCATCGAGCCGATGTTGATCACCTTGCCGTTGCCGGACGCCTTCAGCGCCGGATAAGCCAGCTTCGAGCAAAGGAAGGCGCTGGTGAGGTTGGTGTTGATCACCGTATTCCACTCGTCGAGTTCGAGCTCGTGCGGCGGCTTGCGGATGCTCATGCCGGCGTTGTTGATGAGGATGTCGATGCGGCCGAGTTCCTTGACGACGCGGTCGACCATCGCGGCGATGGCCGTCTTGTCGGTCACGTCGGTGGTGACGGCGATCGCCTTCACGCCGCGCTGTCTGAGATCGGCAACGGCCGTGGCCGACTTGGCTTCGTTGCGTCCGACCACGGCGATATTGGCGCCGGCGTCGGCGAGCCCGTGCGCCAGGCCGAGCCCGATGCCGCCATTGCCTCCCGTGACGATGGCGACCTTGCCGCGGAGATCGAACCGGCTGGATGTCATGCTTTCATTCCCTGGTTTCTTCTATTGGTTGCTTTGCCAGATCAGGACCAGCCCGAAACCGGCCGTGGCTGCGCCATAGCCGGCCCATTGCAGCTGGTTGACCATGAAGCTCGATCGCGGCCAGGGAACCGTACCGGTGCCCTGTCCGATCCAGAGCAGCCCGACGGCGAGGATAAACAGGCCTGCGATCAGCAGAAATCTGCGCATGCATTCCTCCCCGTTTGGTCTGCTTCTGTCGCGGCCCACGGCATCAATGTTTGCCGCGGCCACGAAAACTTCTCGCCAGACTAGCCGTAGCTTCGGTCAGGACACAATGGCCGTGGATGCAGGCCTGCCGGGAGGACGCATGTCGGTGCGCAAGATGATCCTGGGGGCGGTGGCCGCGACCGCGCTGGTTGCGGCCTATGCCGTCATGCCCCGTCATGCGGATCTGCGGGCGTTCGATCCTGCCGAAATGGCGCGGCTGGAGACCGCGATGTGGCGCGACTATTACGACAAGCGCTATGCCGCGCTGTTCTATCATCTCTACGAATCGATTCGGACGCAGTTCGGCTTTTCTCCGCTTCAAAGCCTGCTTGCCGCATTCAGCGCGGCCGAGGCCGCCAGGACGTTCCAGCCGACGCGGTCGCGCCAGGAGGCCGATGCGGCGCTGCCGGCCCTCGCGGCTTACTACCGCGCCTTTGCGCCAGCCGCACCGGTGGCGTTCGACGTCGGGGAGGCGGCCCGTCTCGAACTCGACTGGTGGCAGGCGCGCCGCGAGGCGGCGGCTCCGCGCGACTATGGCCTCACCATCGCTCGCGTGGCCGCGCTGACCTACGGCAAGGGCGCTGATGATTCCGGCATCAGGCAGTTCGGCATCGCCCGGGCGGAAGCCATGGCGCTTCGCGATGCGCGGGGCGAAGCGATCACCGATGCCGACTGGACGAAGATCGAGAACCAGCTTGGGGAGGCGTACCGGTCGCTCAAGGCAAGCGTCAGCCGCTGAAGCATCGCACAACGAAAAAGCCCCGGACGGTGCCGGGGCTTTGACGTCTGAATGTGAGGTCAGATCAGTACTTTGCGACGACCGGACCGGTCCAGTTGAAGCGGTAGACCAGCGAGGTGCTGATGGTCTGCACGAAGGGCTTGAAGGTGATGTCGCGGCCGTTCGAAATGTTTCCGACGTCGCTCAGCTCCGAGATGGCCTTCTTGTCGTAGTAGGCAGCACGATACTCGGTCTTCATGAACCAGCCGGGAGCAGAAACACCGAAGATGTTGAGGTTGTTCTCGACGCCGCCACCGACGAACCAGCCGCCGCGAGTGAAGCCGTCCGTGTGGAAGCCGCCCGGAACAGAGGTGATCGTGTTGAACAGCGTCGTACCCTTCCAGTGCGAGCTGGAGTAACCGGCGTTCACATAGGACAGCACGTTCGGAGCGACCAGATAGCCGAGACGCGCGCCTGCGGCCCACGAGTAGTCGTTCTTGATGTTGCCCGCGAAGAACGGACCCTGATCCTGGATCGTGCCCTTCAGGCTGCCGAATTGACCATCGGCGAACACGCCAGCAACCCAAGTGCCGCTGAACTGCCAGTCGTAACCGGCACCGACCGTACCGTACCAGCCGTTGCCGCCCTGCCGCTGATTGAAGCCAAGGAGCGGAGCGCCGGTCACCGTGGAGTCAACGCCGGTGTCAGCACTCCAGATGCCGCCGCCGCCACCGCCGAAGACGTAGAAGCCGGTCCAATTGGCAACCGGAGCAGCCATCGGGGCCTTCACGTAGGGACGGGCACCCAGGTCAGCGGCCGAGGCCGAACCGGTCATTGCCGCAACCGCGGTCAGAGCCAGCAAAATCTTCTTCATGATAAAATCCCCAACCTTGGTCTGTAGCAGGCGCGAGCGCACTGAAGTCCGTGTCATCTGATGCCGGAACTATAGACGGTTCTCGCTGAAATGCTGTTGCAGGGCAGGCACAGTCGCCGGAAAACGCCAGCCGGCCGGGCCTCGGGGCGGAGATCGCGGATTCGCGAAAAGAGGCATGATTCCAGTGCCTTAAGGGGTCCTTTGAAGTTGCGTTTCGGGTAAGGTTTCGTTAGCGAATTCAGCTTTGTCCGAAACGGAGGCAATCCTGCCTCAGCCTTGGCGCCCCCTGAGTCGCTGGCCGAGTCGCGGGCTGGCGTGCGGCGTGTCGCCGGTGGCGCCCCGCGTGAACCGCTGGGACAGGGCGGTATCGTCTCCAAAAACGAAAAAAGCCCCGGCTCAGCCGGGGCTTTTTGACCGGAGCGCGCGACGTCAGACGTCGAGCAGGTCGTCGTTGGCAAATTCGGCCTTATCCGAGATGAACGCAAATCGCGCCTCGGCCTTGGTGCCCATCAGGCGCTCCACCGAATCCGCCGTGGTGTCGCGGTCGTCGGCGAGCAGCACCACCTTCAGCATGGTCCGCTTGGCCGGATCCATGGTGGTCTCCTTGAGCTGCGCCGGCATCATCTCGCCGAGGCCTTTGAAGCGGTTCACCTCGACCTTGGCGTTGGCATTGAACGCGCTCTTGATCAGCTCTTCCTTGTGCTTGTCGTCGCGGGCGTAGACCGACTTCGTGCCGTGGGTCAGCTTGTAGAGCGGCGGCACCGCCAGGAAGAGGTGGCCCTCGTCGATCAGCCGCGGCATCTGCCGGTAGAAGAAGGTGATGAGCAGCGAAGCGATGTGGGCGCCATCGACGTCGGCGTCGGTCATGATGATGATGCGCTGATAGCGCAGATCCTCTTCGCGGTACTGCGCGAGCGTGCCGCAGCCGATCGCCTGCACGAGGTCGGACAGCTGGGCGTTCGCCGTCAGCTTGTCCTTGCCGGCGGAGGCGACGTTGAGGATCTTGCCGCGCAGCGGCAGCACCGCTTGCGTCTTGCGGTCGCGCGCCTGCTTGGCGCTGCCGCCGGCCGAGTCGCCCTCGACGATGAAGAGCTCAGAGCCATCGGTGCCGGCGTCGGTGCAGTCGGCGAGCTTGCCGGGCAGGCGCAGCTTCTTGCCGGCGGTCTTGCGTGCGGTTTCCTTTTCCTGACGGCGGCGAAGCCGTTCCTCGGCGCGGTCGATCACGAAATCGAGCAGCCGGTTGGCCATGTTCGGATTGCCCGACAGCCAATGGTCGAACGGATCCTTCATCGCCTGTTCGACGATGCGCTGTGCCTCGGCGGTGGCGAGACGATCCTTGGTCTGGCCCTGGAATTCAGGCTCGCGCACGAACACCGAGAGCATCACGGCTGCGCCCACCATCACGTCTTCCGAGGTGATGGACGAGGCGCGCTTGCCCTGGCCGACGCGCTCGGCGTGATCCTTCAGGCCGCGCAGCAGCGCGCTGCGCAGGCCCGATTCATGCGTACCGCCATCGGGCGTCGGCACGGTGTTGGTGTAGGAGGAGAGAAAACCGTCGGCATCCGCGGTCCAGGCAACAGCCCATTCGCAGGCGCCATGCGCGCCGTTGCGCCCCGACTTGCCGGAGAAGATGTCGGGATGCACCAGCGTGTCGGCGTGGATCGCGGCGGCGAGATAATCCTTCAACCCGCCGGGGAAGTGGAACGTCGCTTCCGCCGGCACGTCCTCGACGCCCTTGAGCAGCTCGGGCGCGCAATTCCAGCGAATCTCGACACCGCCGAACAGATAGGCCTTGGAGCGCGTCATCTTGAACAGACGCTGCGGCTTGAACGCGGCCTTAGGCCCGAAGATGTCGGTATCGGGCTTGAAACGCACGCGCGTGCCGCGGCGGTTGTTGATCTTGCCGAGATCCTCGAGCTTGCCCTTTGGATGGCCGCGCTCGAACGTCATGCGGTAGAGCTTCTGGCTGCGCGCGACCTCGACCTCGAGCAGCGAGGAGAGGGCGTTCACCACGGAGATGCCGACGCCGTGCAGGCCGCCCGAGGTCTCATAGACCTTGGAGTCGAACTTGCCGCCCGAATGCAGCGTGCACATGATGACTTCGAGCGCCGACTTCTTCGGGAACTTCGGATGCGGATCGATCGGGATGCCGCGGCCGTTGTCGGTGACGGTGAGAAAACCGTCCGCGCTGAGTTCAACGCCGATGAAGGTTGCGTGCCCGGCCAGTGCCTCGTCCATCGAGTTGTCGATGACTTCGGCGAACAGGTGATGCAGCGCCTTCTCGTCGGTGCCGCCGATATACATGCCGGGCCGGCGCCGCACCGGTTCCAGGCCTTCGAGGACCTCGATGTCGGCTGCGGTGTAGTCGGCTTCGCCGCCGGTTGCCCGCGAGGCCGCCTTGGCGGGCGCACGAGGCTTCGGCTCGTTGCCTTCAAACAGGTCGTCTTTTGCTTTGGTTTTCAACTGCTTGGACATATGTCTTGATGCGTTTTGAGGGCCGCGTGGGCGGCGAATCGGTTGGCGTGACTATGCCATGGCTGGCCGGAAAAGGGTGGCATCGGGGGCTGGGTCGGTGCCTCGTTGAGGGCCAATCCCGGCTATTTTGCGCCGAAACGCGCGCATTCCCGCCGATTTGACGATCCAGCCGCGCCTGGTCGGGCTTTGTGACTTGATGTCACGCGAGCCCTCGTCCTACCAGTCTTTCCCATCGAGTGGAACCTGTGACGGGGCGGGAAGGCGATCTGGAATGGAGCAGTTTGCGCACGCGCTGGCCGACTTCGTGCGCGCTCACCAGGCCTGGGCGGCTCCGATCGTGTTCCTGCTGGCATTCGGGGAATCGCTCGCCTTCATCTCGCTCCTGGTCCCGGCCTGGGGCGCGCTGGTCGCCATCGGCGCGCTGATCGGGGCGAGCGGCATCAGCTTCTATCCGGTCTGGATCGCCGGCGGCCTCGGCGCGGCGCTCGGCGACTGGGTCTCCTATTGGTTCGGCTTCCGCTACAAGGAGAAGGTCGCCCAGATGTGGCCGCTCTCGCGCTATCCCGAACTGCTTCCGAAGGGGGAGGCCTTCGTGCGGAGCTGGGGCGTGCCCAGCATCTTCATCGGGCGCTTCTTCGGCCCCTTGCGCGCCTCCGTGCCGCTCGCCGCCGGCATTTTCGAGATGCCTTATTGGAGCTTCCAGGCCGCCAATTTCGTCTCGGCGCTGGTCTGGTCGGCGGCGCTGCTGCTGTTCGGCGATGTGATCGCCAAGCTGATGGAATGGCTCTGGCGGGTGATTTGACACCTGAACCTTGACGGGAACCAGATCTGGCCCTATAGCCCCGCGCCATGATCAACGCCGCGACCATCCTGTTCGCCCGTCGCCGCCGCCGCTCCTTAGCGGTTTGGGCGGTCGATCGCGTTTGAGATCATCGTCTTTGCCGCTGGACCCGATCCGCGGCATTCTCTCTCCTGTCAGCGCGATCTGATCCGGCGGCCCCCAAGGAGGCCCAGCAGGAGACCACGATGTACACGCCCCCCTTTTTCAAGCCGGACCGCGCCGCCAGCCTGAAGTTCGCCGACGCGCGCGGCTTCGGCACCATGTGCGCCTTCGACGGCCACAAGCCGGTCGCCTCGCCGCTGCCGTTCTACCTGACCTATGCCGATGACGGCACGCCGCAGGCTGCCTTTCATGTTGCCCGTCACAATCCGCTGCTAAGGCTTGCGGACGGGACGGCCTCCTGGCTGCTCGCGGTCAACGGCCCCGATGCCTATGTCTCGCCGGACTGGTACGTCTCGCCGGACCAGGTGCCGACCTGGCTCTACCAGTCGGTGCATCTGACCGGGCCGGTGCGGCTGCTGTCGGATGACGAGCTGTCGGTGCAGATCGATACGCTCAGCGACAAGTTCGAGAGCTGGCTATCGCCGAAGAAGCCGTGGACGTCTGGAAAGATGACGGCGGGCCGGCTCGAGGCAATGAAGAAGGCGATCGTGGGCCTGGTCATGACGGTTGAAGAGGTCGAAGGCAGCTTCAAGCTCAACCAGCACAAATCCGACGCCGATTATACTGCGATCGCCAATGCGCTCGGCGCGCAAGCCCATGCCGACGCCCGAGAGATCGCGCAGCTGATGCAGGACGTGAGGCCGGAAGCCTTCGCGGCCGAAACCAACAAGCTCGAAAGGAGCGCGCCATGAGCCTCACGGACACCACCAAAGCCCCGACCACCGGCGTCACCAGGAAGCCCGCCACCGTCTTCGTCGACGGCGGCTCCGGCACCACCGGGCTCGGCATCAACGAGCGGCTGAAGCTCCAGAACGACGTCGTCGTGAAGACCATTGCCGACGACAAGCGCAAGGATCCCGCGGCCAAAAAGGCGCTGATGGAGCAGGTCGATCTCGTCATCCTCTGCCTGCCGGATGATGCTGCCAAGGAGACGGTTGCGTTGGTGGACAGCATGGGCACCTCTGCGCCGAAAGTGCTGGACGCCTCGACCGCCTACCGGGTCGCGCCGGACTGGGCCTATGGCTTTGCCGAGATGACGCCGGACCAGGCCGGCAAGATCAGGGCCGCGAAGAAGGTCTCCAATCCAGGCTGCTACCCGACCGGTGGCATCGCGCTGCTGCGGCCGATCGTCGATGCCGGGCTGCTGCCATCAGATTATCCCGTCACCGTCAATGCGGTGAGCGGTTATTCCGGCGGCGGCAAGTCGATGATCGCGAGCTTCGAAGATGGCAGCGCGCCGTCCTTCGAGCTCTACGGCCTCGGCTTCGAGCACAAGCATCTGCCGGAGCTGCAGCTCTATTCGAACCTGACGCGGCGGCCGATCTTCATTCCCTCGGTCGGCAACTACCGGCAGGGCATGCTGGTGTCGGTCCCGCTCCAGCTCGACACGCTGCCGGGCAAGCCGAGCGGTGCGGGTCTGCAGGCCGCGCTGGCCAGACGCTACGCCGGCTCGAAATACGTCTCGGTAATGCCGCTCCAGAACGAGGCGACCAAGGGCGGCCGGCTCGAGCCGGAGGCGCTCAACGAGACCAACATGCTCGAGCTCTACGTCTTCGCCAGCGACAAGTACCACCAGGCGGTGCTGGTGGCCCGGCTCGACAATCTCGGCAAGGGTGCCTCGGGCGCGGCCGTGCAGAACATGCGGCTGATGCTGGGATTGCCGGAGGAGTAGGGCAGTCTTGTGCCCCCGGACGCAGCGCAGCGCCTTGGCGGTGCGCTGCAGAGCCGGGGCCCGAAACGCTGGCTCCGGGAGTGTCATGACAAATGGATGAGCCTACGCTCGCGTTCTATCGGAGTAACGCCGAGGCCTATGCCGGCTGGGCGAAGGCCCCCTCGACGCGGCTGAGCGGCTTTCTCGCGTTGCTGCCGCCGGGAGGCGCAATCCTCGAGCTCGGCTGCGGTGCCGGCAATCATTCGGCGGTGATGCTGGCCGAAGGCTTTTCGGTGCGTGCGACCGACGGCTCGCCGGAAATGGCCGAGATCGCGTCGCGGCGGCTTGGTCATCCCGTCGAGGCGATGCTGTTCGATCAGCTGGACGCGCAAGAGGCCTATGACGGCGTCTGGGCGAGCGCCTGCCTGCTGCATGTCCCACGCGACGACCTCGCCGGCATCCTCGGACGAATTCATCGCGCGCTCAAACCGTCAGGCGTGTTCTATGCCAGCTACAAGATGGGCGAGAGCGACGGACGCGACAGCCTCGGGCGCTACTACAACTACGCATCGCCTGAATGGCTTGAAGCGACCTACGCCAGCGCGGGTCCGTGGATCACGCTGACATCCGACACCAACGTGATCCAGAGTTTCGACGAGACGCCGGCCAATATGCTCAATCTCGTCGTGCGGAAGGCTGCGGCCTGATCCTTCTGATGTCCGAGAGATCGCCGGCGCCGATCATGCGGCGATCCATTCCAGCAGGGCGTTCTGCGCATGCAGCAGATACGCTTTCGCCACCGTGCTCTGGCACGTGGCATGGCTCATCGCATCGGCCGTGACCTCCTGGCCCCTGGTCACCGGCGGACAGGGGAGGAAAATCGCATCGGGCCGGCATTTGTCGAGCAGCGAGGCAGATATCCGGTAGCTTGCGAGTTGCTCGTCGTGCGCCCCGCCGAGCCAGCAATCCGTGATGATCACGTCCGCATCGTACAACGCGTCGAGATCGGTGCTGGCGGTGAACCCCGGACTTGCGATGTCCCGGATATGCCAATGCGCCGGATAGGCCTGGGTCACCTTGATCGGCAAGGCGATGGAGGCTTCAACCCACGAGCGAAGGATGTTGGCATCGGGCGCCACGCCGACGACCTTCAGCCCCTCAAGCGTTCCTCGCTTGCCGCTGACATAAGCGAGATCGCCCAGCGTCTCGCAAGGGTGATTCGATCGCGTTCTCGCATTGACGACTGGCGCGGTCGCGTTCGATGCAAGCTCCTGCAAGGTCGACAATTCGGGGGTGCGCACGATCAGGATGTCGAACCAGTTGTCGAGATATTTGGCGAGATCAGCCGTCGTCTCATGGACATTGAATCTCACTGGAGGCTGCACACAGATGCCGCCCATGGCCTTCACGCCAAGGTCGAACGCGGTCGTATTCCTCCATCCGCTGTCGTCCGCGATGATGGCCACGCGCTTGCCGATGAGACTTTGCGGCATGGAACGATCCTTCCACGCCGCAGCCAGGACCTGCGCGCGGTCGGCGATGGACAGGATCGTGTCCGCGCCGAGGTCGTGGAAATGAACGAAATCCCGAGGAGAATCGCTAGGCATGAGCGCACATCCCGGCGCGCCTAGAACACCCTGAAGATCGCCAGCGCCAGCACGGCCTGGGCGAGGAAGCCGACGGTGAAGGCGAGGGTGCGGAACACCGGCAGGCCGAGCGCATAGACGATCAGATGCGCGACGCGGGACCAGAAATAGACGGCGCAGGCAAGCACGGTCCATTTCGAGGAATAGTCGATCGCGTTCAGGATCAGGACCAGCGGCGCGAAGATCACGAGGTTCTCGACCGCGTTGTCATGCGCGAACATCAGCCGGTTGGCCCATTCGGCATGCGGCTTGTCGTTGCGCGAGGGATTGGCCATGGCGCCGCCGAGGCCGCGGACCTGACAGCGGTTGAGGACATAGGGAATCCAGAGGATTCCGGTGAGGATCACCGTCAGTGTCAGCCAGAACAATTCACGCGTCATAACCCGGTCCCCTCATCCGTCACTGTGCTGAAAGCGAGCTTATACAAGCGCGCAAGATTGCGCTATGCGCAAGGAAGCTCCCGCTACGCGCGAACCCGGACATAGCTGCCGGGTGCATCCTCGATCGGCGGGAGCGCCTCGCTGCCGACTGCGCGCGCCGGGACTTCCTCGGGATCGAGCTCGCCCAGCCATTGCCGCCAGTCCGGCCACCACGAGCCCTTGTGCTCGACCGCGCCCTTCATCCATTCGGCGACGCTGACGTCCTTGATGTTGTCGTTGGTCCAGTACTGGTACTTGTTGGAGGCAGGCGGGTTGACCACGCCGGCGATGTGGCCCGAGCCCGACAGCACGTATTTCACGGGGCCGCCGAAGAATTGCGAGCCGTACAGCACCGACTCGGCCGGTGCGATGTGATCCTCGCGGGTGGCGAGGTTGTAGACGGGCACCATGACCTTGGAGAGATCGAGCAGCGTGTTGTCGAGCACCATCGTGCCGGTCGACAGCCGGTTCTCCAGGTAGCAATTGCGCAGGTAATAGGAATGGTTCGACGCGGTCATGCGCGTCGCGTCCGAATTCCAGTGCAGCAGGTCGAACGCGCTCGGCTGCTGGCCCTTCAGATAGTTGCTGACGACGTAGGACCAGATCAGGTCGTTGGAGCGCAGCATGTTGAAGGCCATCGCCATCTTCGAGCCTTCGAGCACGCCGGCGGCCTTCATGTCCTGCTCGAGCGATGCGATCTGCTCCTCGTCGACGAACACGAGGAGATCGCCGGCATGGGTGAAGTCGACCTGCGCCGCGAAGAACGTCGCCGACGACACCCGCTGGCGGCGCTTCTCGGCGAGCCAGGCCAGCGTGGTCGCGAGCATCGTGCCGCCGACGCAATAGCCGGCGGTGTGCACCTTCATCTCGCCGGTGACCTTCTCGATCACGTCCATCGCCGTGAGCGGGCCTTCCTTCATGTAGTCTTCCCAGCTCTTGTTGCCGAGCCGCTTGTCGGGATTGACCCATGAGATCACGAACACGGTGATGCCCTGGTCGACGCACCACTTGATGTAGGACTTCTCCGGCTTGAGATCGAGAATGTAGAACTTGTTGATCCAGGGCGGCACGATCAGGAGCGGGGTGCGCAGCACGTTCTCCGTGGTCGGAGAATACTGGATGAGCTGCATCATCTCGTTCTGGTAGATCACCTTGCCGGGTGTCGTCGCCATGTTGACGCCGACGACGAGATTGTCTGGGTTGGACTGGCGGATCTTCAGCATGCCCTTGCCGGCCGCGATGTCCTCGGCCAGCATCGTCAGGCCGCGCGCCAGATTTCCGCCGCTGCTGGCCACCGTCTCGCGCAGCACCTCCGGATTGGTCAGCACGAAGTTCGACGGCGACAGCGCGTTGGTCAGCTGCTGCATATAGAACTCCGCCTTGCGGCGTGTCGGCGGATCGAGCCCCTCGGCATCCCGCACCAGCTCCTGCGCCCACTTCGTCGTGAGCAGATAGAGCTGCATCACGAAATCGAAGAACTGGTTCGACTTCCATTCCGGATCGGCAAAGCGCTTGTCGCGCGGCGATGGAGCGATCGCGGGCGGGGCGTCCTGACCGGCCATGCGGCGCGTCGCCGAACCCCAGAGGTCGAGATAGTCCTTGGCGAGCTTGGTCTGGAGATCGGAGGAGCGGGACGTATCCGACAGCCAATATTCGGCGACCGAGGCGAAGGTCTTGACGACTTCGGTAAGCTCGGCCGGCGGACGGTCCTGCACCTCGCCGCTCTCGCGCGGCTTGAGGTAGGCGGCCAGCGCCTTGCCGCCGCTCTCCATCGCCCGCGCGACATTCATCGCGAAGGCTTCGGCATCGAACTTCGTCTCGGGTTTGGGCGTGTCAGTCGTGGCCATACTCATGAGCAGAACAGTAACGATTCATTCCGTATTCGTCACCGCGAAGCTCGCATCTTTGACGTTAAACACTCTCGAAGATGTGTTGCACTGCGACAAATCTTCTTGGTTCCGTCACAATCGAGCCGCACCGCTCGGTTTGGTGGACCCGGGGTGTTTTCTCGCTCGCACCATTTGGGCAGCAATGGTTTGAGCTTGGGCGCGGTCTTGGGTAAGGTTGCCCCGGGGCCGTGCTTTGGGACGAGTAGGGGATTTCCCAAGTGTTGGCGTTGAGGGACCTGCAAAAGTCGCTGCTGATCGGTGGCGCGCTGCTGAGCGTGGCGTTCGCGCTAGGCGGCTGTTCGAGTCAGCTTGCGGATATGACGCCCGCGGATGCACAGGCGCATCCCCGGGAGCCCAGCACCTATTTGCCGGTGCATGATCTGCCGCCGGAGCGTGATCAGGCGATCATCCCGCCGGACCAGCGCGCCAAGATCGAGGCCGAGCTTGCCGCCGCGCGCGACCGCCAGGCTGCCGCCGCCAAGGACGCCAAATGAGGCGGTGCAAGGTAATCGCTGGCGCGACCGCCTTGCCGTGCTAAAAAGACCTCAGTTCAGCCGAGAGTCAGGGCGAACGACTTCAGCTTCCGTCGTTGAAAATTGCTCCAAGTATTTGATTTTGGGTAATTTTCTCGAAGGGGGTGGCGCGTCTCCGAGCCGCCGCCATGGCCTGTCGATTCTGTCCTGACCGGTTGCCCGGAGCCCAGAGAGCCATGGAAGATTTTTACCGCATCCGCCGCCTTCCGCCTTACGTGTTCGAGCAGGTCAACCGGGCCAAGGCAGCGGCGCGGAATGCCGGCGCCGATATCATCGACCTCGGCATGGGCAACCCGGACCTGCCGGCACCGCCGCATGTGCTGGAGAAGCTCAAGGAGACGCTCGGCAAGCCGCGCACCGACCGCTATTCGGCCTCCCGCGGTATCCCTGGCCTGCGCAGGGCCCAGGCCGGCTACTATGCCCGTCGCTTCGGCGTGAAGCTCAACCCCGACACCCAGGTCGTCGCGACGCTCGGCTCGAAGGAGGGGTTTGCCAACGTGGCCCAGGCGATCACCGCGCCGGGCGACGTCATCCTCTGTCCGAACCCGAGTTACCCGATTCACGCCTTCGGCTTTTTGATGGCGGGCGGTGTGATCCGCTCGGTGCCATCGGAGCCGACGCCGCAGTTCTTCGAGGCCGTGGAACGGGCGATCGTGCATTCGATCCCGAAGCCGCTGGCGCTCGTCGTCTGCTACCCCTCGAACCCGACCGCCTATGTCGCGAGCCTCGACTTCTACAAGGACCTCGTCGCCTTCGCGAAGAAGCACGAGATCCTGATCCTGTCCGATCTCGCTTATGCCGAGGTCTATTTCGACGAGAACAACCCGCCGCCCTCGGTGCTCCAGGTGCCGGGCGCGATGGACGTCACCGTCGAGTTCACCTCGATGTCGAAGACCTATTCGATGGCCGGCTGGCGCATGGGCTTTGCGGTCGGCAATGAGCGCGTCATCGCAGCGCTCGCCCGCGTCAAATCCTATCTCGACTACGGCGCCTTCACGCCGGTGCAGGTCGCCGCGACCGCCGCACTGAACGGCCCGGACGATTGCATCAAGGAGATGCGCGACACCTATCGCAAGCGCCGCGACGCGCTGGTCGAATCGTTCGGCCGTGCCGGTTGGGAAATTCCGCCGCCGGAGGCCTCGATGTTCGCCTGGGTGCCGCTGCCGGAGGCCTTCCGCAGCGTCGGCAGCATGCAGTTCGCGACCCTCATGGTGGAGAAATCCGGCGTCGCAGTGTCGCCCGGGGTCGGCTTCGGCGAGCATGGTGAAGGATATGTCCGCATCGCCATGGTGGAAAACGAGCAACGGATCAGGCAGGCCGCGCGCGGCGTGCGCCGCTTCCTTGAAAGCGGCATCGAAACGTTGCACAACGTCGTTCCGCTCGCCAACCGGCGCTAATTCTCTTCGACAGGTTTTCTGAAGGCATCATGGTCGCACCCCTGAAAGTGGGCATAGCGGGGCTCGGCACTGTGGGTGCCGAAGTCGTCCGTTTGATTGAAACGCAGGGGCGTGTGCTCGCGGGCCGCAGCGGTCGCGGCATTCGTGTCGTCGCCGTCACCGCACGCTCGAAGGCCAAGAAGCGCGGTGTCGACCTGCGCGGGGTCGAATGGGCGAAGGATCCGATGGCGCTGGCCACGCATCCCGAGGTCGACTGCTTCGTCGAGCTGATGGGCGGCGCGGGCGATCCCGCGCTCTCCGCGGTCGAGGCCGCGCTGAACGCCGGCAAGTCCGTCGTCACCGCCAACAAGGCGCTGCTCGCCAAGCATGGACTCAAGCTGGCGAAAGCCGCCGAAAAGCACGGCGGCGCGCTGAATTTCGAGGCAGCCGTCGGCGCCGCGATCCCCGTCATCAAGACGTTACGCGAGGGTCTTGCGGGAACCGGCATCAACCGCGTCTATGGCATTCTCAACGGCACCTGCAATTACATCCTGACGCGGATGGAGCAGGAAGGCCTGTCGTTTGCCGAGTGCCTCAAGGATGCGCAGCGGCTCGGCTATGCCGAGGCCAATCCGTCCTTCGACGTCGACGGCCACGACACCGCGCAGAAACTCGCCATTCTCGCCAGCCTCGCTTTCGGCACGAAAGTTGCTCAAAGCGCGGTGTATGTCGAAGGTATCTCCTCCATCGCGCCGGAAGATCTGCGCGCGGCCGCCGATCTTGGCTACCGCGTCAAGCTGCTCGGCGTTGCGGTCCGCACCGCCAAGGGCATCGAGCAGCGCGTGCATCCGACCATGGTTCCCAAATCCTCCTCGATCGCGCAGGTGATGGGTGTCACCAATGCGGTCACGATCGATGGCGAGGGCATCCCGCCGATCACGCTGGTCGGCCCCGGTGCTGGCGGTGCTGCGACCGCATCCGCCGTGGTCGCCGACATCGCCGACGTCGCGCGCGGCATCCGCGCCAATCCGTTCGGCCGGCCGATCTCGCACCTGCGCGACACCAAGAAGGCACCGATGGAGCGCCACGAGGGCGGCTATTACATCCGCCTGCTGGCGCGCGATTTTCCCGGCACCGCGGCGGCAATCGCGACCCGGCTGGCAGAACAGAAGATTTCGATCGAGTCGATCGTGCAGCGCCATCCCAATGGCGGCGCCGCGCCGGCGAACGGCAAGGCGGTCCCCGTGCCCGTCATCCTGATCACCTATGCGACGCACGAAGACGCCGTGCGCCGCGCGCTCGCTGCCGTGCAGCGCGACAAGGTGATCAGTGGACGGCCGCAGGTGATCCGGATCGAGAAGAACTGAGGCGGTCGTTCAGACGAACGAACCGTGGGCGTTGCGAATTGATGTGGGCAGAGACTTCTGTCCCGAACTGTCTAAAGGAGTTAGCCGATGTCGACCCATATTTCAGTCCCGCCGCAAGCGTTGCTCGAGCGCATCCTCACGCTGGAGATCGTGCGGGTGACCGAGCGGGCGGCAGTATCGTCGGCGCGGCTGCGCGGGCACGGTAACGAGAAGGCGGCCGACCAGGCCGCGGTTGACGCGATGCGGCGCGAGCTCAACAAGCTGCCGATCGAAGGCACCATCGTGATCGGCGAGGGCGAGCGCGACGAGGCGCCGATGCTCTTCATCGGCGAGAAGGTCGGCATGAACGCCGGCCCGCAGGTCGACATCGCGGTCGACCCGCTCGAAGGCACAACGCTGTGCGCCAAGAACATGCCGGGCTCGATCGCCACCATGGCGATGGCCGACGGCGGCACGCTGCTGCACGCCCCCGACGTCTACATGCAGAAGCTGGCGATCGGTCCCGGCTACGACAAGGGCGTCGTCGAGCTCGACGCCACGCCTGCCGAAAACGTCCGCCGGCTCGCCAAGGCCAAGGGCGTCCAGCCTGATGGCATCACCGTTCTCGTGCTCGACCGTCCGCGCCATGCCAGCATCATCGAGAGCGTGCGCTCGACTGGCGCCGCCGTGCGTCTGATCACCGACGGCGACGTTGCCGGCGTGATCCATTGCGCCGACCCCGACAACACCGGCGTCGACATGTATCTCGGCACCGGCGGTGCGCCGGAAGGCGTGCTCGCGGCCGTGGCGCTGCGCTGCATCGGCGGCCAGATGCAGTGCCGCCTCATCCTCGATTCCGACGAGAAGCGCGAGCGCGCCGCCAAGATGGGCGTCAACGATCCCAAGATGATCTACGGCATCGAGGACATGGCGCGCGGCGATTGCCTGTTCGCCGCCACCGGCGTCACCACGGGCTCGCTGCTGTCAGGCGTCAAGTTCCGCAAGGACGGCGTCATCGAGACCGAGACGGTGGTGATGCGCTCCGTCACCGGCACCGTCCGCTACATCAAGGCCGAGCATCGCGAACTGGCGAAGTTCCACCTCGACTGACGCAGCGACCGTCCCCGCGCGCGATCGTTCGGCTGCTCCGGTCGGACGCCCGCCGCGAACTGATCCATCGTCTGTCAGCTACGGGCTGCGGGCCGGCGCAGGCATGAACAGGAACGCGTCGCACAAGGTCAGGCCGAGCTTGGCAGCCAGCTGAAGCTGGCCGACGTCCTCGGCCCAGGGCTGGAGAATGGACCGCGCTGACGCCATGTCTCCGCTCGCGAGCGCACGGCGCGCGTTCGTGTCGGCCTCGGCATAGATGTCGGTTGCGATCATGCCGGACAGCGCCTGCGAGATGCCTTGATCGAAGGTCTCGAGGCGAACCTCCGATTGATAGTGATCCGGCCTGAGCCTGATTTGGTTCTCGGCCTGTGCCGGATCGAAAAGCCCGACCTTGCCCAGCATGACGAGCAACGGATGATTTAGGGCGATGGTGGCGGGAATGATCGGATAGGTCCTGATTCTCCCCGATCGATCATCAAGGGATGAGAATGAAATGACCGGCCCGATGTTGAAGCGCGAGTTGCGGTGGAGCACCGCAACGCGATGTTCGATCTCGGAGTCGGCCTCGAACACCGCGCCGCTCTTCGGTCCATTGTCCAGGCCGTTTCCGATGAGGTATGCCGACAGCTGGGCGACACGGGCGGTGACGGTGTATTGATCGAGCCCATCCACCTCGAACTCAATCTCGCGTCCGGTGAATGCGGACAGTCCGACCGTATAGGCTCCTATGGTCTTGCCCGAACGGTAGGGGACGATCTCCATCCACAATGCGAACGGTTGATCCGGATAAGGGGCAAACGCGCTGCGTGACTGCTCCAGCCACATCGCGGGTGAACGGCCGACGTTTCCCCGCCAGACGACGGCGACGACATCAG
Organism: Bradyrhizobium sp. GW821-FHT12B03; assembly: GCF_058807535.1. Taxonomy (NCBI): domain Bacteria; kingdom Pseudomonadati; phylum Pseudomonadota; class Alphaproteobacteria; order Hyphomicrobiales; family Nitrobacteraceae; genus Bradyrhizobium; species Bradyrhizobium sp. GW821-FHT12B03. The sequence continues at coordinate 79,958 of NZ_JBXAQU010000013.1, read as the reverse complement.
CCAGTGCCGCGACCACGGCCCCCACAAAGGCTGTCGCGAGGCGCGTATTCTCGGCAAACCCCAGCGCCTTCAGTTCAGCGTTGCTTTCGGCGGGGCCCATCGGCGAGACGATGAGGTGCGCACGATGGCGGCCGGCGGCGTGGAGCGCTTCCGGCCACAGCCAGGAGGCCCGCTGCCACAGTTGCTGATCGAAAGGTATGGGCGCCGGCATCATCAGGATCGTCATGAGATGATCGCCGGCACGGATGAATATCGGATCGTCGGCGCCGTCGCTCGGTGCGACCGTGCTGCGGCTCCACCGCAAGTCGGGATGACGAGCGCGCAACGTCCGGATCAACGTCTCCTCGTCCGGGAGGCGGGCATCCTCGAGCAAAATGTATGCGACAGGGATGGTTGTCATGGCAGATGCATACGCGCCCCCGACTGATTGAGGCATAACATTGCTCGTCGCGGGCGAACTTGATGTGGCGGGCAACCGCTATTGTTGCATGAAAGGGATCATGCTTTAAAGCCCTCGATGTCGACCGGAGCCAACCGGGCGCAGGAAAATCAGCGGAGCCAAGCATGACCACGACGTCCGATCTCACCGCCGTCAAGGCCCTCGTCTTCGACGTGTTCGGCACCGTGGTGGACTGGCGCACCAGCCTGATCACCGACTTCATGTGGTGGAGCAAGCAGCGCGGCATCACGGCCGACTGGACCGCTCTGGTCGACGGCTGGCGTGGCATGTACATGGCCTCGATGGACGACGTGCGCAAGCATCCCGAGCGCGGCTACGTCATGCTCGACGATCTGCACCGCCGCTCGCTGGAAAGGCTGGTCGAGCAATTCACGATCAGGGGCCTCACCGAGGCCGATCTCGACTACCTCACCAAAGGCTGGCACCGCCTGCATCCCTGGCCCGACAGTGTGGCGGGGCTAACGCGGCTGAAGTCGAAATTCGTCATCTCGCCGCTGTCGAACGGCAACGTCGCGCTGCTCACCAACATGGCGAAGTTCGCTGGCCTGCCGTGGGACCTCGTCATGTCGGCCGAGCTGTTCGAGCACTACAAGCCCGATCCCGAGACGTATCTCGGTGCCGCGCGGCTGCTTTGCCTCAAGCCGGAACAGGTGATGATGGTCGCCGCCCACAACGGCGATCTCGCCGCCGCGCAGAAGAACGGGCTGAAGACCGCGTTCGTGGCGCGCCCGACGGAGTATGGGCCGTTGCAGAAGGTGGATTTCGAGGCGACCGGCAACTGGGACATCGTCGCCAAGGATTTTGGCGGGATCGCGGACAAGCTCGGCTGCTGATCTCATCGTGCTTCAGGGCGCTCGCTGACAACCCTTGCGCTGCGCGTTTCACGCGCCTCCTTCCGCGCGGGTCCTGGCCGCCTGCCAGACTTTGCTGAGCAGGGACGGGACAAGGCCGTGCGCAGGGCACTGATTCCAGGCTCCGGCAAAGAATGCGAAGCCCGGGTCGGAGGCACGTTGCTGGCGGGCATCTTCGACCGCGAGCAGGATCAACGTCCGTGACCGCAGCCGGGTCATACCGACGGAGTCTCCGTCGCGCGCCTCGCGGACCACGCGCGCTGGGGCCCGCAGGGTGCGAAGCATCGCATCCTGCGGTTCGATCTTGGCCAGATTGTCACCGTGGAGTGCCAGCTCGCGCATCAGCTCGATCGATGTGACGATGTTGTCCATGGCGAGCGCAGTTGCGTGCGCGCACGCCATGTCGCCTTGCGAGGCAGCCTCGATTCGATCGAGCGAGGCTTTGAGGGCGCCACTGCGCCTGATCCAGTAGGCCCGCAGCGGCCAGGCCGACAGCCAGGCCTGCAACGTGCGCGCGGCTGCGTAGGACTCCTCGCTCGCAGCATAGTTGGTGCAGAAGAGCCGGCCGACCGCCTGCTGAACAGCGACGCCTATGCTGCGATGCGCGTGGCCACCGCCGACGTAGTTGCCGAGCTCGGCGATCTCCGGCGCGATCCGTTGCAACAGCGGCTCGATCTTCGAAAGCTTGGATTCGAGCGCCTGCTGATGCGCCGCGCGCAACGGATCGTGCCGGTCACGAAACGCCGGCCAGATGTCGCCATCGGGCGTGCGGAAAACCGCGAGCTTTGCCGCGACCGAGCGATTGAACAGGCCGCCGCGGCCGGACGGCGAGCGAGTGATCATGCCCGCGTCGTTGACGCGGAGCAGCTCGTCCGGATCGCGCACGATGGCGAGGCGGACGAGGCCCGGAATGGTGAGGATGAAGGCCATGGTTCAGCCTCGCAGCACGTTCCAGGGGGCAAAGGCGTTGTTGACGCCCTCGAGCGCCGGGCCGAGCTGCGGCACATGGCGCAGCAGCACCGATTTCATTCCGTTGTTGTGGATCCAGTCCAGCCCGAAGTCGGTGTAGACTTCCGCCCGGTAGTCGTCGGTGAAGAAGCGGTCGCTCTTGAGACGCCGCGATGCCATCAGGATGAAGATGCGGAAGGCGGTATCGCTGAAGCCAAAACCGTCGGGCAGGTCCTCGGCCAACAGCCCGACCAACAGATCAACGCGGTCGACGTCGCCCTTGTAGATCGCGCGCATCTTCTCGGCCGCGCCGGAGATGCTGGTGATTTCCTCGAATGTCCCGACCCGCTTCTTGCCGACCAACTCGCGGAAGCGGTTGTAACGCGGCACGCCGCGCTCGCGGTCACGCATGATGTCGATCGCGGCGATGTCGAGCAGCGGCTGGCCGTCCTTTTTGAACTGGCGGAGGAAGTTCGGGTAATTATGCAGGCGAATGGCGCCGGGATAAGCGGTGCCGAACGAGTACAGCAGGTCGACGAAGCCGTGCGTCTGCATGAATTCGCGGGAGGCGCGCCCCTGCATATCGACCAGGTCGAAAGCCTCGGCCTTTGTGGTATCGAGCCGCCGCACATCCATCTTGTCCGGGATCAGCGGGTGCAGGCGGTAGACCGCGGTGAATTCCTCGGTCATCGCATAGGGTGCGCTATGCTGGTCCGTTGGAGAGCGGATGATGCCATAGGCGGCTTCGCTGTTCTTGCCGAGTACCGCCTGCAGCACCCGGTACGGAATCCCCGACCAGTTGGCATGCATGCTGAAGTCCAGCGCGGGGTGGCCGAGGATGCCCGGCGTCCATTCGATGGTGTGGATCTTCGCGATCAGGGCCGCGTTGATCAGGCGCGCACGCTGGAATAGCTCCTCGTCATTCCAGGTCGGATACCGCGTCTTCAGGCCATCGCAGATGACATTGTGCTCGCGTGCGAAGAGATTGTGCAGCAGGCTGAGCCCGACCCACCAATTGTCGTTGAAGCCGGTGAGGTCGGCGCCCGGATGAACTGGATCGGCAGGCAGCATTCCATCGTCGCCGACCTTGATTTTTCCGTCGGCCTTGGAGCGGATTTGCTCCTGTCTTTCGCGATTGCTGCCATAGATCTGTCCGGCGTCCCACCAGTGCGAGTTGAAATTGCGGAATGTCGGGGTCGCGCCGAGCCATGGTTCACGTGGCGTCCCGTCGCAGACAGTGCGGCGGATCTGCATGCAGCCGCCGACCCGTTCTTCATGGGGCCAGGTATCGTCCGGCTCCAGCGGGATCTTGAACTCGTTTTCCGGCCCGGGCACCCCATGGCTGAACCAGTTGTGCGTTTCGAACTGGATCCAGGCGGCGGCCAACAGGTTGAGGCTGGTCGCGGGAATGAAGCTGTCGCGCGCCAGCAATTCCTTCGAAATCACGCGCGGGCTGGGTTCGAGCAGGTCGTCGATGCCGTCCGGCACGCATTCCGGCAGCGGGAAATTACGTCCGAACCGGGCGCCCGCCATGCCCATGCGCGGGTGGTCGAGGCTGTTGAACGAGCCGTCGGCGGAACGCCACCGTTCATTGCCTGCGCTCCAGCCAGGCGATGTCGTGCCGTAGCCCGTATGGTGAAGGTTGTGCTCCCGCAGCCGGTCGCGGAAGACCGAAAGATTGGCAGCTCCGAGCAGGGTCGGCAGGTGGTCCCATCTGACAAAGAAGTTGATGGCCCGATAGACAATATCCAGGATCCCCTGGAGCAGGCCACGATGGGAGACAAAACCATCGTTCTCGCGGGACATTGACGCTCCCAAATGCAATTGCGTGAAATAAATTCGACTTGCAACTAGTAAATGTAGTTCAATAGCACCAAAATGCCCGTTTGCCAACGCGACCTGCTGGCGGCTGCGGTCGCCCGGTCGTTCAATTTCCCTCTGTCGGTTGAATGTCTGCTTGGATAGGATGTCATACAGCCGTGGGGTGCATCAGGCAGGCGACCCGGCTGAAGCTGCGCGAACGGGGCGACGCTGCGCAAACACGCGCTTCACCCTCGTGAGAACCAAGGCCGACACCGGCGTCGGCCAGACCGAAGAGCCATCTTAAGTTGCGTGTTTCGCCGTCAAGGGGGGTGACGCAGATGGGCAATATGGTTCGTAATTACGATGGCGGGATCACAAGCACGCCCGTGCGACTGGCGTCGCCGCGCTCCGTCGATGAGATTCAATCGATCCTCAGGGATGTCGACCACTATCCAAGCCCGGTTCGGGCGATGGGCAGCTATCATTCCTTGACGCCTTGCGCGTCCTCGGACGGGACGATCATCGACATGTCCGGGATGAACCGCATCCTCAAGATCGATCCACACGCCATGACGTTCACGGCCGAGGCGGGCATCCAGTTCATTGCCGCATCGCGGGTGTTGCGGGCGATGGACCTCCAGTTTCTGACCAATATCGAGATCGGGAACATGACGCTGGGTGCGGCGGCCTGCTGCCACACCAAGGACGGCCTGGACGGCGGCGAGTTCGGGCAGGTCGGCTCGTACATCACGGCGATGAAATGGGTGACGCCCAGCGGTGGGCTGGCGGAAGCATCGGAGGATAAAGATCCGGATCTGATGTTCTTGATGCGATCGAGTTACGGCCTGTGCGGCGTCATCTACGAGGTGACGTTTCGCATCAAGCCGCTGGAAGCGATCCATTTCAAATATTTGCCGCGCCCGATCGGAGATCTGACCGAGAAGGAGGTGGATGGGATCATCGATGCGTCGCGAGGCCTGATCTGCTGGACGGTCGGTCGAAAAGCGCATTTCCAGACGCGACATCCTGTCGACAGGGTTGGACCGTTTGGGTCGCTGTTCGCCGCCAGCCGCCGCACCCTCTGGAATTATGCGGAAGCGCGCGTTGGCAGGTTCATCGACACCAGCATCCCGACCAAGCCTCTCAGGGATGCGGCGCTGGACACGTGGTTCGTTGGCAACAGGCTGCTGATGTCGTTCCTGCACCTGGCCGGCGGAGCGACCTTGTACAACCCCGACAAGACCATCGACTACAGCAAGACGCCGCCGTCGGCGCGATATGCATTTACATTCTGGGCATTTCCGCGCGGTGAATGGCTCAAGGTGCTGCGCGACTACGTCGACTTCAGCGAAGAGTATTTCAAGGAACATGACTTCCGCTGCAACATGGCGCTTGGTTCCTACTTCATCCGCAAGGACGAGCATTCGCTGCTGTCCTACTCGCATGACGGAGACGTTTTTTCAGTCGACCCCATTCACGCCTATACGGACCGCCCGGCGTGGGACGGCTTCTTGAAGGAGTTCAACGATTTTGCAAACAAGAGGAACGGCATTCCCTTGCTGAACCAGAGTCCGTTCATCACGAAGCAGCATGTCACGGCGGCCTATGGCACGCGATGGACGCAGTTTTCCGCGCAAGTCAGGCAGGAGGATCCGCACGGGCGCATGCTGAACCCGTTCTTTGCCGATCTGCTTTGAGCCGGTGAGGGCCAGGCCCGATCGGACAGTGCGGCTGACCGATTGATACGCACGCACAGTGGCGTGGACTTCTCATGAGAGAAGGGCGCAATCTGGCCGCGCTCAGGAAGAATGGCAGCGGCGCCAAATCGAACCGCGGAACATTGTCAGAATTCCGGGATGAGTGATGGACGACCCTCACGATAGAGTAACCGAACGCCGCCAGCTCACCGTTCTGTTCTGCGACGTCGTTGATTCAACGGGGCTCTCCGAGCGTTGCGACATCGAGGATCTGCGGGAGATATTGCTGGAATTCCAGGCGATAAGCTCGCAATGCATCGGCAATGCCGGCGGCAGCGTGGTCAACTACATCGGCGATGGCATTCGCGCGGAGTTCGGCTATCCCCTCGCATCGGAGAACGAGGCCGAGAGCGCGGTACGCGCCGGCCTGGCGTTGTTGCGGGCCCTTCGCGGACTGAGCGAGCGTGCCGCTGCGGCGATCCAGGAACCGCTTCGCGTTCGGATCGGGGTCCATACGGGCGTAGCGGTGATCGGCAAGGCGGGGCCGGGCCATGTGCACGATGCGACCGAGATCGTCGGCGATACGCCCAACATCGCATTCCGGTTGCTGGAAATGGGCGAGCCCGACTCGCTCGTGATCAGTGGCGAGACCAGGCGTCTTCTCCGCGGCGAATTCGCCATGCAACCGCTCGGCATGCGTTCGCTCAAGGGACTGTCGCGGAAGATCGAGGTCTTTCTCGTCACAGGCGAGACGTTGCAAGATGGAGCCGGCCACCGCGTCCGCCACCGCACGGCCTCCCCCCTGGTCGACCGGGTCACCGAATTGGACCAGTTGCTGCAGGCCTGGGAACTGGCGAGGACCGGGCAGGGGCGTACGGTGGAGATCACCGGGGAGCCCGGGATCGGCAAATCGCGCCTGGCATTGGAGCTGATCGAAAGGGGCGAGCTGACGGACGACCTGATCCTGGCGATCCAGGCCTCGGCCCCGCATCAGAACACGCCGCTCTACCCGATCATCAGAGCCCTCGAGCGGCGTATCGGCATCAGCAGGGATGAAGACGTCGAGGTGAATTCGGCGCGTCTGCGTGATTTCATGGCTGCGACGTCCGGCGGGGACGAGGAGCAGTTGACGCTGATCGGTCAGATGCTCGGTTTGCCGGTGCGGGCAGCGCCGGGCCCGACAATCCCCGATGCGCAGGAGCTGCGTCGGAAGACGCGCGATGCGGCGGTGCGGCTGCTGACCTCGCAGACGCGGAGCGACGCCAGCCTGATCCTGATCGAGGACTTTCACTGGGCTGATCCATCGACGATCGAGATCGTCGAGCGCATTGCCGGCCAGATCGGCAACACGCGGAAGCTCCTGGTGGTCACCAGCCGAACGTCTGTCATTGGCAACGTGTCGCCGATGATCCTGCGTATCGTGCTTCAACGTCTCGACGACGAGCACTGCCGCGATCTCGCCGGATCGGTCGTACGCGACAAGCCGCTGCCAAGCCAGTTGATCCAGCAGATCGTCGCGCGATCGGACGGCGTGCCGCTGTTCGTGGAAGAGTTGGCGGCGGCGGCCCGCGAGACCGGCCAGGTCGATGCGGGCGTCAGGACGGTCGGCGCCAGCGGACCATCGGAAGTGCCGTCGGCGCTCTACGACTCCCTGATGCTGCGTCTGGAGCGGCTCGGCAATGCCAAGGCGGTCGCGCAGCTCGCGTCGGTGATCGGCCGCAGCTTTCCGCATCGGCTTCTTGTTGCCGTTGCGGGCGAGCTTCACGACGCCCTCGAACCTGCCCTCGAGCGGCTGCGCGCGGCTGGACTGATAGGGCTCGAGCGCAACGACGACGAGAAGAGCTACTCCTTCAAGCATGCCTTGGTCCGGGACGTCGCCTATTATTCGCTTCTCAAGCGGCAGAGACGGGAGCTGCACGACCGCGTCGCTGCGGAGATCGAGCTCCATCTGCCGGAGGTTGCCATCACGGAACCCGGCTATCTCGCGCAGCACCTGTCGGAGGCCGGACGCACCTCTCGCGCGGCACAGATGCGGCTCAAGGCGGCCCAGCAGGCAGCGGAACGTTCGGCAAATCTGGAGGCGATCGCCGAGCTCAACATGGCGCTGGAGGAGATCGGGAGGCTTCCAGCGGGACTTGAACGGGACAGTCTGGAGTTGAACGCCCAGATCGCGCTGATCGGTCCGACGATCGCCCTTCAGGGATTTGGCGCCGATGCGGTCGCTGACGTGAGCAGCCGCGCCATCGAGCTCTGCCGTGCCCTCGACAATGATCCGCGCATCTTTCCGGCGCTGTACGCAAGATGGTCTTACTTGCGCGTTGCAAGCAACGTGCGCGAGGCCGGCACCTTGGCGCAGGACTTTCTGGCGCTTGCCGAGCAGAAGGGAACGAGGGCCGATCGGATGGTCGGCCATCGGTTGGTCGGCACGTCGTTGCTCGACGGGGAGACCGAGCAGGCGTGCGTCCATCTCGATCGGGCGACCAAGCTCTACGATGCCACCGCCGACCGCGCGACGGCGGTGACATACGGGACCGACGTGCAGATCACGAGCCTGTCCAACCTGAGCATCTGCTGCTGGCTGGTGGGCCGGGTGAGCGATGCGATCACGCACGGCCAGGAGGCACTCGGACACGCGCGGCAATTGTCGCATGCCCATACCCTCGGCTACGCCTACGCGCATGTCTGCATGCTCTACACGCTGGAGCGGGACGTGCAGACGGTGCGGGCGCTCGCACAGCGGACGCTCGATGGAGCGATCAGACGGGAACTGCCGCTCTGGGTCTCGGTGGCGCGGACATTTCTCGGTTGGGCCGACGTCGAAAGCGGCCGCCTCGCGGAAGGCATCGATATGCTGGAGAAGCAGCGCGATTTCCTGCAGGCGGCGCATCTCGTCTACCAGCTGCCATGGTACCTTTGCTGGCTGGCGGAAGCCTATATCCGCGCCGACAGGCTGGCGGACGCCCGGCGTTGTCTCGATCAGGCGCGCAACGTCTTCGGGCGGGGCGGCAATTACTGGTACGAGGCCGAGTACCTGCGTATCGAAGGCCGGTTTGCATCACATGCGCAGATCAACGACACCAGGCTCGCCGAACAAAAATTCGAGCTGGCCCTCGCGCTCGCCCGCCGGCGTGGCCAGCGCGGATTTGCCCTGCGTGCCACGGTGGCTCTTGCCAGCCTGCTTGCCGCCGGAGGCCAGACCGACCGTGCGCGCACCCTGCTGCAGCAGGAATTGCAGGTCTTTGTCGGTCAACCGGAGGGCGGCGATCGCTCGGATGCCAACAGGTTGTTATACTCCCTCCAGGAGCGCTCGTGCGGCTGACAACTCCCCAATCGCGGCAATCGCGCTCGGCCTCTTCGCGCGCGCGGCTGGTTCGGGTCCTGCGGATAGTCTCCGGTGCCCCGACGGACGCTGCAGTGCCAAAGTTCCTTGATGTTGCGGGGCCCGCGGAATAGCGGGATCGCCGTCTACTTCGCGATCGGCGTCGTCAGCTGGGTATCGGCTGTGTCCACCACGAAGACGGCGAGCAGCTTCGCCGGCTCGGTATCGCTGGCATTGGTGCTGACGGCATGGCGGTCGCCGGGCTTCTCGAAGAAGTTCTCGCCCTTGTGGAAGACCTTGGCGGGCTCGTCATTGACCTGGCTTCGTATCGCTCCTTCCAGCACGGTCGCATAGATGAACGCCGAGCGCGCATGGGTGTGGGCCGGTGAGGAGCCTCCGGGGCCATACTCGACCAGCACGCCCTTTATGCTCTTGCCGGGGGCATTCGGCAGGACCTGGTCAAACACCACGGCCACTTTGGCCGACTTTGCCGCCGGCTGCGTTTCGGCTGCATGGGGCGCCAGGACGAATGCGGCACACGCCGCCGTTGCGATCAGCAGTCTGCGCATGGGAATTCCTTCATTGCCGTGGTTACGATGCATCGGGCAGCGGCAGAGGCTCAGGCCGTCGCGAGCCACGTTGCGAGCGGCGTTTTTCCCAGCCGCGCCTCGCCGAGCGGGACCAGCGATGTGTCCGCGATGGGGGAGCCGTAATACGGCGCCTTGGCGTCTCCCACCACCGGACGGCTGTCGCCGGACGCTTTCAGGCGGCGCGCGACGAACTCGTTGAAGGGGGCCTTTTCCGGTCCCGCGATATCGATCGTGCCGTTCAGCGGCCGTCCCGTCGCGACCTCCGCGAGGGAAGCGACCACGTCGTCGGATGCGATCGGCTGAAACAGCGCCGATGGCATGACGATCCGGCCGTCGGCCGCGCCCGTCTCCGCAATGGCCCCGAGGAATTCAAAAAACTGCGTGGCGCGAACGATCGAGTAGGGCACCGGAGATGCCTTGACGATGGCCTCCTGCGCGAGCTTGGCACGAAAATAAGCGATGTCGGGCGATCGATCGGTTCCCACGATCGACAGCGCGACATGATGCTTGACGGAAGCTGCGGCCTCGGTCGTCGCGAGGTTCTGGCTCGAACGCTGGAAGAAGTCGAGCACGGCCGCGGGCTCCCAGGACGGCGCGTTGGCGACGTCGACCACGACATCCGCACCCGCGAGCGCGGCGGCGAGGCCTTCCCCGGTGACGGCATTCACGCCCGATCTTGGCGAGGCCGCCACGGCCTCGTGGCCCTGCTGCCTGAGCTTCGCCACGAGCTTGGATCCGATCAATCCGGTTCCGCCGATCACGACGATCTTCATGGCATGTCTCCCCGGCATTTTGCGACGCGAGTGGCGAAGGCCAGCGGCTCGTTACGCACTCGCATCGATGACCATGATGCGAGGCGAGTCATACCCGATCAATGGGGCGAGCTCTTGCCTGGAACGGGCCTGCCTTGCCGAAAAATGCTCCAGAAGTGTCGCTGCGGGGCGAGGGGGATTGGTAAGGGATCTTTCCCCTCCGTCGTGAGGGCGCACCGCGTGCCGCATGAACGTTGCCACGCGCGCCGCCCCAGCCTTGCAGAGAGTGCGTCGGGTCAGCTCAGGCGAAAGCCCTGATAGCCTCGTTGGGCAATTTCCGCGCATTTGAAGCGGTAACCCTCGCCGACATACGGCATGAAGACACGCGGTTTGCCGGCGATATTGGCTCCGAGATACCAGGAATTGGCCTTCGGAAACAGCGTTCGTGCCGCCACCTCACCGACGTGAATCATCCAGGCGAGCTCGGCGGCCGGCTCCGGTTCGACAAATTGCAGATTCTGTTCGCGGATATGGTCGATACAGCCCGTCAGCCAGTCGACGTGATGCTCGCAAGCGGCGATGACGTTGCCGATCACGGACGGGCTGCCGGGACCGGTGATGATGAAGAGATTGGGAAAGCCGGCGACACCGATGCCGAGATAGGCACTCGGTCCCTCGGCCCATGCCTCGCGCAGCGAGCGGCCGTCGCGTCCGCGGATATCCACGGCCAGCAGCGCTCCCGTAACGGCGTCGAAGCCGGTTGCGAACACGAGCGCGTCGAGCCCGAATTCGTGCATCGACGTCCTGATGCCGTCGTTGGTGAATTCCTGCAGCGGTTGCTCCCGCAGGTTGACCAACTCGACATTTGGCCGGTTGAACGTCTCGTAATAGTTGGTATCGACGCAGATGCGCTTGACGCCGAGCGGATAGTCCGTCGGGCTGAGCGCCGCCGCGGTCTTCGGGTTCTTGACGATCCCTCGAATTTTGTGGCGAACGAAATCGCAAGCAACGTCGTTGACCTCCTCGTGAGTCAGCAGGTTCGGGAAGGCGAACAGAAAGCCGCCGCCGCCCTGCTGCCAGAGTTCCTCGTAGCGCTGCCACTGCTCGTCGCGGGATGGAACAGGCGCCTCCCATGCGGAGGAGTTGACGCGCCCGTAATGCGGGCTCTCGAGGCTTTGCAAATAGGCCGGAAAGTCGGCCTCGAACCTGGCAAAGTCTTCATCGAGCAACGGCGCATTGCGTGCCGGAACGGAATAGTTCGGCGTGCGCTGGAAGACCGTGAGCTGCGCGGCCTGCTGCGCGATCAGCGGAATCGCCTGGACCCCCGAGGAGCCTGTTCCGATCACCCCGACGCGCAAGCCGGAGAAGTCGACCTCGTGCTCGGGCCAGCGCGCGGTGTGGTAAACCGCGCCGCGAAATTCTTCGAGACCTGGCACTTTCGGAGTGTTGGGGACCGAGAGGGCGCCAGTCGCCATGATGCAGAAGCGGGCGCGAATCCGGTCGCCTCGATCCGTCGATACGAGCCAGAGTCCGGTCGCTTCGTCGAACGCCGCGGCGGTCACGCGGGTCTCAAAGCGGATCAGCTCTCGCAGCTCGAAGTGGTCGGCGACGTGCCGCGCATATCTGAGGATCTCGTCGCGGGCCGCGTATTTCTCCGACCATCGCCAGCCTCGACGCAATTCATCGGACCAGGTGTAGCAGTAGTAAAGGCTGGGCACGTCGCAGCGGACGCCGGGATAGCGGTTCCAGTACCAGGTGCCACCGACCTCGGGCGCACTGTCGATCCCGATCACGGAGAGCCCCAGTGCACGCAGCCGATACAGCGCATAGAGTCCGCCGAAACCTGCGCCGACCACGACTGCGTCGTAGTCCGTCGTCTTCGTCTTGTCGATCCAGCCTTCTTGCGCCGTTGTCCTTGCCATCACTGTCCTTCGCTGAGCCGGCCAACTGTCCGGGAAATATCACGCGATCGATCGGCCGCCGTCGATGACGAGCTCGGCACCCGTGACGTAGCGACTTTCATCGCTCGCGAGCCAGAGAATGCCGTTCGAGATGTCGTCGGGCGTCGCCTTGTATCCGAGCGGGACGGCGCGCTCCGTCAGCTTGTCCAGTGTCGCACCGCGTGGCTTCTCGTTCGAGCCATCGTCGGTGGTGCCGATCAACGTGTCCCAGATCGCCGTTTCGGTGATGCCGGGATGCAGCGAATTGACACGCACGCCATCCTTGGCGGCTGCGCATTCGAGCGCCACGGATTTCGTGAACAGCCTGACCCCGCCCTTGGTCGCACAATAGCCCGAGACATTCGGCGAAGCCTTGATGCCGGCGATCGAGGAGACATTGATGATGCTGCCGCCACCGCCGGCGCGCATCAGGGGGAGCGCGTGTTTGACACCGAGGAAGACGCCGTCGAGATTGACGGCAATCTGCCGTTTCCAGTCCTCGAAGGACATCTCGGTGACCGGACCCGAGAGGCCGATGCCGGCATTGTTGACAAGCACATCGAGCCGGCCAAACCGTGCGCGCACCGTCGCGACGACGGTTCGCCAATCATCTTCGCGCGTCACGTCGTGATGGTAGTACTCGGCGTCACAGCCGCTGCCCCTGAGCTCCCTCAGCAGGGTCGCGCCCTGTTCGTCCTGCAAATCGGTCGCGGCGATCCGCGCACCTTCTCTTGCAAGGAGCAGGGCGGCGCTCCGACCGATTCCGCTGGCGGCACCAGTCACCAGCACGACCTTTCCTTCGACCCGTCCGGTCATCGGCTCGCTCCTCTCGTTGCGCCCCTGGACCTAGCGTGACGCGTCGTGTCCGACTTCACCGGTGATGATGTCGCCGAACAGCTTCCAGCCTTCTCCGTCGAACCGCATCAATTGCATCTGCTCGATCGGAAAGAAGTCGTCGGCGCCGGTGTTGATCTTGATGCCGGGCAGCATCATTTTCGGCGCGAAGCCCTTCAGGTTCGCGGCCTGCTTCATGATGTTCTCGCGCGTCAGGTTGTCGCCACACTGTCTGAGCACCTGAACGAGCGTTTGGCTCATGGCGTAGGCATAGACGTTGCCGCCATCTGCCTTGTTGGCGTCCGGCAGATATTTGTCCATGAACGCATGCCATTCCGTCACCTCGGCATCATCCTTCCAGGCCGAATCCGTCGGATCCTTCAAATAGACCGTTGAAATGATGTCTTTCGAATTGTCGGCGCCTGCGACTTTCATCACGGCTGAGACCGATGTCGACGTGCTGGAGAGGAAGAACTTGGCCTTCCAGTTGATCTCGGCGACCTTCTTGATCGCCTGGGCCGATGCTTTCGGCGCCGTCCACGAGAACAGAATATCGGCGCCCGACGAGTATAGCGCGACGATCTGGGAATCGATGGTGGGATCGCTCAGCTCGTAGGACTTGTCGGCGACGATCATGCCGGCCTTGTCGCCGAGGCCGTCGCGCATGCCCTTGAAGGCGTCCTTGCCGGCATCGTCATTCTGCCAGAGTATTGCGATCTTGCTGTTGGGATAGTGATCGAGAATGTAGCGGGCGTAGATTCGCCCCTCGCTCTGGTAGTTGGGCTGCCAGCCGATCGTCCAGGGATAGTTCTTCGGATCGCCCCAGCGGGTTGCGCCAGTGGCGACAAACAGTTGAGGCACTTTCTTGCTGTTCAAATATTTCTGGATGGCGGCGTTGGTTTGCGTGCCGAGCGGTCCAAACACCGCCAGAACCTCGTCGCTCTCGACGAGCTTGCGCGCCTGCTCCACGGTCTTCGGCGGCGAGAAGCCGTCGTCATAGGAAATGAAATTGATCTTGCGGCCGTTGACGCCGCCCTGGTCGTTGATCATCCGGAAGTAGGCCGCTTCCGCTTTTCCGATTGAACCGAAGGCGGAGGCGGGACCGCTGTACGGCATGATGTTGCCGATCTTGATCTCGGTATCCGACGCGCCGGGGTCGTAGGTTTTCTCGGCTTGCGCCGGTGCGGCAGCCACCAGCACGGCGGCCAGCGCGATGGACGCGCCACGAACGAGATATGTGTGCATTTTTTGATTCCTTGGCATCGGCTCCCGATCCCGTCTGTGACATAGTCTGGAAACGTTATCAAGAATTCGGTCGGGCATATTTACAGGGTAAGTCATAAATGGCATTTCTATTATGATAACGATTTGATATTATGGGCAAATCAAACGGAACAGCGGGGTGACCCGCGCAAGGTTCATGGCCAGAGCTCGATCACGCCCGATCACCCGACCGACCATTCGCGACGTCGCCGCGCAAGCTGGCGTCTCGGTCTCGAGCGTCAGTCGCGTCTTGAACGGCGCCCCCTACATCCGTCCTGAATTGCACGCGCGGATCATGCGCGCCGTCGACCGTCTTGGCTTCGAACCGCAGTCGGCTGCACAGGCGTTGCGCTCGCGCGCCACCAACACGATCGGCTGCATGGTGGCTGACATCTCGAACCCGCTCTACACCGACATGATCAACGCCGCGGAGGATGAATTTCGGCGCGCCGGCTACGTCATGATGCTCGGTACCACGCGGCACGAGGAGGAGCGCGAGACTGCGTTCCTGTCTGCCGTGCGCCGACGGCAGATGGATGGGCTATTGCTGTTCGCCGGCGACAATGGCCACGAGGGCTTCGCCTCGGCGCTCGCGGCACTCGATTTGCCGTGCGTCGGGATCGATCGCGACGCGCCCGGACTGCCGTCGGTTCGCGCCGACCATCGCGGTGGGAGCTTCGAGGTGACGCGCTACCTGATTGGGCTCGGTCACCGCCGCATCGCGCTACTGACGGGACGCGCTGCCTTGCTGCCGACGTCGGAGCGTCTTGAAGGTTATCGTCGCGCTCATTTCGAGGCGGGCGTCGAAGTCGATTGCGATCTGATCCGACCGCAACTGCACTCGACGAGCATTGCCTTCAGCGACGTTTGCCAATTGTTGCAAGGTCGCAGTCCGCCCACCGCGATCATCACCCTGGGAACGCACATGCTCGCGAGCGTACTCGACGCGCTGGCCAGCAATGGGCTGCGTTATCCCGAAGATGTCTCGGTCGTTTGTGTCGGTGATACCGACCTCGCGCGGTACGCCACGCCGGCCGTCACATCGCTCACCTGGGACCTGGGCGAGATGGGCCGAGCGGGCGCGCGGATGCTCCTCGACAGGATCAGCGAAATCAATGGGCCGGTTGATACGCGGCCAGTCTACCTGCCGACCAGATTTATCTTGCGTCATTCTTGTGCTGCGCCCGCACGTCCTGATCACCGGCTTCGGTGACCAGGACGCGAATTTGCGCACGTTCCGCCTGTCGCCCCGGACGACATATGCGCCGCCCGGACCGGGTCCGATAATTTACAGCGTCATCTGCATCGGCTCGGGATAGTAGTGGAAGCCGTCGCCGGCCTTGGCGACGTGGCCGTAGCCAGGCCAGGCAAAGTGATAGGACATCACGGGGACCTTGTTGGCCGCGAGCATGGTGAGCAGCTTGACGCGCGTCTCGGCTGCCTGTTTCGGGTCCGTGTCGTAGGAGAATTCCATGCGTGGCCGCTCCAGCAGCAGCACGGAATGGTGCGAGAGGTCGCCGAGGAAGGCAAAGGACTTGCCGGCCGAACTGACCATGAAGATGGTGTGGCCGACGGTGTGACCGGGCGCAGAGATGGCCTGCACGCCGGGCAGGAATTCCTCGTTGTCCTTGAAGAACTTGATGCGGTCGCGGACTGGCAGCAGGTTCTTGCGGGCGTGAACCACGAAGTCCTTGGCGGCGCTGCCGAGCTTGCCTTCATCGGTCCAGAAGTCGAAATCGATCTGGGAGATGTAGATCTGCGCGTTCGGGAACAGCGGCTTGTTGTTGGCATCCACGATGCCGCCGATGTGGTCGATATGCGCGTGCGAGCAGACCACGGCATCGATGTCCTCCGGCTTGATGCCGGCTTCCATCATGCTCTTCTGCTGTCGGCCGGTGGTGGGGCCGAACATCTTGGAGCTGCCCATGCCGGTATCGAACAGGATCAGCTTGTCGCCGGTGTTCACGATCGGCGAGTTCTGCTCGAGCACGACATTGTCCGGGGACAGGAAATTGTCGGCGAGCATCTTCTTCACGTCTTCCTTGGGAACGCCGGTGAAGGTGCCGGAGGGATCGCCGAGCGGCAGCGGTCCGTCGGACACGACGGTCACCTCGGCGTCGCCGAGAATGAAGCGGTGCCAGTAGGGAGTCTGGGTGCCCAGCTTGGGAGCGCGTGCCATCGCACTGCCGCCAAGGAGTGCGCTGGCGCCAAGGCCGGCGCCGAGTGCGAGCAGGGATCGACGTGAGACATCGGGTGTCATTCGTTCCTCCATTTTCTGTTTTGATCCGCGCGCTTTTTCGCGCGTGATGCGGCCTTAGGCCGGCAGCGCGATGCTGCGCCGGTTCAAACAGGCTCGCAAGAGGAAACGGATTGGCGATAATCCCGGGCTGGATAAGAAACAATCAATGATTGTGTCGCGATTGTGTTCTCCAAATCCGCCTCACAGAAATCTCACGCAATTCTCAGCGCGCGGTCGTTGCCTTCCATTTCGGCAAAGCCGGCCTGCAACACCTCTTCGCGCTTGTGGCGGAGATGCGCACGCAGAATGTGCGAGAGGCCGGCACCATCGCGCCGCTGCAATGCGTTCAGGATTGCCTCGTGCTCCATCACGGCAAACGCCCAGCGCTGCGGCGTCATCGGCGTGACATAGCGCGCGCGGCGGATGCGCGCGGTCACGGAGGCGTAGAGCCCGGTCAGTGCGGGGTTTCCAGCGGCGGCGACGATGCCCTCGTGAATGGTGCGGTTGCCCCGATAGTACTGGATCAGATCGCCCGCGCGATAATGCTGCACCATCTCCGCATGCGCGGCGGCGATCTCGTCGATCTCCGCGTCGGTGATGCGCTCGCAGGCGAGCTCGCCGGCGAGCGCTTCGAGCCCCTGGCAGACTTCGAACAGGTCGCGCACGTCCTTGTCGGTCAGTTTCGCTGCGCGCGAGCCGCGATGGGGCAGCAGCTGCACGAGGCCTTCGGCGGCCAGCACCTTGAGCGCTTCGCGCAGCGGCGTGCGCGAGATATCGAGCCTCTCGCACAGTTCGCGCTCGGGAATCCGCGCGCCTGGCGGGATCTCGCCGTCGAGCAGGATGGCGCGGATGCGGCCGACGACCTCCTCGTGAAGCATGACAGCGTCGCTCCGGTTTGAATGCAAAAATGAAGTTATCGGCTGATATTCGGAAGTTCCAGCTTGATAATTAGAGGTTTTGCATTCAAAAATGTAAAAAACAAGAGGACATGAGGAAATGGACCACACGGCGGAGGCGGACGACCTCGTTTTTGAATGCACGGACGGCATCGGGCGGATCACCTTCAACCGCCCGCAGGCCCGCAATGCCTTCACCTTCGCCATGTACGAGCGCCTCGCGGCGATCTGCGAAGAGGCCAACGACGATCCATCGATCAAGGTGCTGGTGCTGCGCGGGGCCGGCGACAAGGCCTTTGCCTCGGGCACCGACATCAACCAGTTCCGCGAGTTCAAGACACCTCAGGACGCCATCGACTACGAGAACCGGATCGACCGCGTGCTCTCCACGCTCGAGCAGTGCCGCGTGCCGACCATCGCCGCGATCAACGGGTTCTGCACCGGCGGCGGCGCGGGCATCGCCGCGGCCTGCGACCTGCGCATCGGCACCAGCAGCACGAAAATCGGATTTCCCATCGCTCGCACCCTCGGCAATTGCTTGTCGATGTCCAATGTCAGTCGGCTCACCGCGCTGATTGGTGCTGCGCGCGTCAAGGACCTGATCTTCACCGCGCGCCTCGTCGAGGCCACGGAAGCCGCAAGCGTCGGGCTGCTCGGCGAGGTCGTCGCGGATCTTGCTGCACTCGACAGGCGCGCCGACGAGGTCGCCCGGCTCCTGGCCAGCCACGCGCCATTGACACTGACCGCGACCAAGCAGGCGGTGGCCCGCCTGCAAAGGCGGCTGACGCGGGACGAGGGCGAAGACCTCATCCTGATGTGCTACACGAGCCAGGATTTTCGCGAAGGGCTCGATGCTTTCCTCAACAAGCGCGCGCCACAGTGGCGCGGTCAATAGGACCCCCCGATGCAAAGCGATCGATCGCAATCCACCTCGCGCCATCAGGGACCGCTGGCCGGCCTCAAGGTCGTCGATCTCACCCATGTCATGGCGGGGCCGACCTGCACATTGATGCTCGCCGACATGGGCGCTGACGTCATCAAGATCGAGAAGTCGCCGAATGGCGACGACACCCGCCACTCCGTGCCGCCCAAGATCGGCGAGGAGGCGGCCTCCTTCCTGATGATGAACCGCAACAAGCGCGGCATCGTGCTGGACCTCAAGACCGAAGGCGGCAAGCAGGTGCTGCGGCGGCTGATCGCAAGTGCCGACGTGCTGGTCGAGAACTTTGCGCCCGGCGCCATGGAGCGCCTCGGCTTCGGCTACGAGGAGCTGCACAAGCAGCATCCGTCGCTGATCTATTGCTCACTGTCGGGTTTCGGCCGTACCGGCCCTTACAAGAATCGCCGCGGTTTTGACCTGGTCGCGCAGGCCATGAGCGGCATCATGAGCTTTACCGGCGAGCGACCTGACGGTCCGCCCGTGAAATGCGGTCCGCCGCTGTCCGACATCACCGCCGGCCTGCTCGCGAGCATGGGAATTTTGGCCGCCTACACGCATCGTCTGAAGACCGGCGAAGGGCAGTGGGTCGAGACCTCGCTTTACGAGGCTGCGCTGGTCCAGACCTACTGGCAGTCGACGATCGCGCTGGCTGCGGGTACCGCGCCGCGCGCGATGGGCTCGGCCCATCCGCTCAACGCGCCGTACCAGGCGTTCGAGGCCTCGGACGGCTGGCTGGTGGTCGGCGGCGCCAACAAGAAGCACTGGCTCTTGATGCTGGAAGCGCTCGGTGCGAGTGAGCTCGCCGCCGATCCGCGCTTCGTCAACGGTGCCGACCGCATGGCGAACCTGAAGGAGCTCGAAGCGGTCCTGAGCGAGCGTTTCCGCACCAAATCGCGGGCGCATTGGCTGGCGGCACTGGACGAGAAGGGCGTGCCGTGCGGCCCCGTGCACGACATGCTGGAAGCGCTCCGCGATCCCCAGACGCTGGCGCGTGAGATGGTCGTCGAGGTCGAGCACTCCACGCTCGGCCCCGTGAAGACGATCGGGCTTCCCGTCAAGTTTTCGGAGACCCCGGGCAAAGTGCGCACGGGTGCGCCGGTCTACGGTGAGCACACAAGCGAGGTGCTGGCCGAGCACGGGCTCGACCAGACGCAGATCGAAGCGCTCGCAAAAGAAGGCGCTATCGTCTTGGGCTCAGTCAGACGCGAGGAACGCGTCGCCTGACCGGACGTCGATACGACAAATAAAACAGAACACAAAAGCTGGAGGAAATCATGGGTCGGACGTCAACATTCCTGCTTTCCGCCGCCGCGACCGTGCTCGCCGGCACAGTCCCGGCGTTTGCGGCCTGGCAACCGCAAAAGCCGATCGAGTTCGTGGCCACTGCCGGGCCGGGCGGCGGCACCGACAATCTCGCGCGCGCGGTGCAGAACATCATCACCAAGTACAAGCTGACGGACCAGCCCATCGTCGTCGTCAACAAGGGCGGCGGCAGCGGCGCCGAAGGCTATGTTTACGGCAAGGCGTCCTCGGGCGATCCCCACAAGGTGATTTTCGGAACGTCGAACGCCTGGCAGCAGCCGCTCGTCTCCAAGGTCGCCTTCAACTACACCGATCTCACCCCGATCGCGGCGATGGCACAGGACGAGTTCCTGCTCTGGGTCAAGCAGGATGCGCCCTACAAGACGGCGGGAGACTATCTGAAGGCGGCCGCAGCGGGCGAATTCAAGATGGGCGGTGCGCAATCGAAGGACACCGACGAGGTGCTGACGCGCATGATCGAGAAGGCCGGTCAGGTCAAGCTGACCTACATCCCCTTCAAGAGCGGCGCCGAGACCGCCGTGCAGCTCGCCGGCGGACACCTCGACTCCCACGTCAACAATCCCAGCGAGAGCCTTGGGCAATGGCGTGGCGGCACGCAGCGAC
Source organism: Bradyrhizobium sp. GW821-FHT12B03 (assembly GCF_058807535.1). NCBI lineage: Bacteria > Pseudomonadati > Pseudomonadota > Alphaproteobacteria > Hyphomicrobiales > Nitrobacteraceae > Bradyrhizobium > Bradyrhizobium sp. GW821-FHT12B03. The sequence goes on along the minus strand of NZ_JBXAQU010000013.1, from coordinate 59,500 downwards.
CGCTTTGCGTTTTCAGCCCGAAGCGGCTGCCGCAAGGCCCCAAGGTCACCGCGAGTGAGGGGTGGAGCGACGTTCCGACCTGCGCCGAGCAGGGGCTCGACATCAAGCAATATGAGCAGCCGCGGACGGTGTGGCTGCCCGGCAAGGTCACGCCGGACCAGGCCGCGTTCTATGTCGATCTCATGAAGAAGGTGCAGGCGACGCCGGAATGGAAGGACTACATCGAGAAGACCTCGCAGGTCGACACGTTCCTGACCGGCGCCGAGTTCGACAAGTTCATCAAGGAGGACCTCGAGCACGTCAAGCAGGTTGCGGGCGAGCAGGGCTGGCTGATCAAGTGAGGCGGGGCACGCCTCAAACCCTTCCGTCGTCCCGGCGAAGGCCGGGAGCCATACCGCGTGATCTATCGAGGAGTGTTGGTCGTCGTACCGATGTGGATTTAACGTCAAGTCCTCGTCAAACTCCGCCTTGGGGTTATGGGTCCCGGCCTTCGCCGGGACGACAGCGAACGCCGGTAAAACACGTGCGCCATAACCGGCCACTGTGCGTGGCCTGACCGGAGCCCCTGATGATATCGCGCCGCGCGCTTGAACTTGCGACTGCAATCCTCACCGGCAGCTTTGGCGTGGCCGTCGTCGTCTCCAGCCTCGACAACGGCATCGGCTGGTCGAGCGCGGGCGTGGATTCCGGCACGTTCCCGTTCCTGACCGGCGTCATCATCGTGCTCGGCAGCCTCTACAATCTGGTGCGGGGTCTTCTGCCGGCTACCACGCTCGCGAGCGTTCCCATCGCGATCACGCCGATCGAGCTGCGCCGGCTTGCCGGCCTGTTCGTGCCGGCCGCGATCTTCGTGGCCGCGATCCCGCTGGCCGGGATGTACGTTGCCTCGAGCCTGTATGTCTTCGCGGTGCTGGCGATTCCGAGGCACCAATCCGTGCCGCGCGCGCTGGCGATGGCCGGCGCGACGGCGCTCGCGCTCTATGTCGTGTTCGAGCGCATGTTCCAGGTCAGCCTGCCGCATGGCGCGCTTGCCGCCGCGCTCGGCTTCTGAGGGCGGCCGATGGATAATCTCGGAGAACTCCTGCACGGCTTCACCATCGCGGTCACCATGCCGCATCTGCTCCTGATGGCGGTGGGCGTGCTGCTCGGCATTCTCGTCGGCGTGTTGCCGGGGCTGGGTGCGCCGAACGGGGTGTCACTGCTGCTGCCGCTGACCTTCGGCATGCAGCCGGTGTCGGCGATCATCCTGCTCTCCAGCATGTATTGGGGCGCGCTGTTCGGGGGATCGGTGACCTCGATCCTGTTCAACATCCCCGGCGAGCCGTCCTCGGTCGCAACCACCTTCGACGGCTATCCGATGGCGCGCGACGGCCGGCCGACGACGGCGCTGGCGACCGCCTTCGGCTCGGCTGCGTTCGGGGCGCTGGTCGGCGTCATCCTGATCACTTTCCTCGCGTCCTGGGTGGCGCAGGTCGCGCTCGCCTTCGGACCTGCGGAATATTTCGCGGTCTATTTCCTGGCCTTTGCGAGCTTCGTCGGCATGGGCGGGGCGGCACCGGTCAAGACCGTCGTGGCGCTCGCGATCGGTTTTGCGATCGCCGCCATCGGTATCGACACCGTGTCGGGTAGCGTCCGCCTGAACATGGGTATCGACGAACTGGTCAAGGGGGTGAATTTCGTCGTCGCTGTGATGGGCCTGTTCGGCATCGGTGAGCTGCTGGTCGCCGTCGAGGAGGAATTCCATGCCCGCGCCGTCTCCTCGAAGATCGATTGGCGCGAGGTGTTTCGCGCGGTCGGCCGCCTGCCGCGTCACAGCGTTGCGTTGCTGCGCAGCGCCGCGATCGGCTGCTGGATGGGGATCACGCCGGGCGGCCCGACGGCCGCATCCTTCATGAGCTACGGCATCGCCCGCCGCTTCTCGCGCCGCGGCCGCTACTTCGGCACCGGCGAGGTCGAAGGCATCATCTCGCCGGAGACGGCCGATCATGCCGCCGGCACCAGCGCGCTGCTGCCGATGCTCTCGCTCGGCATTCCCGGCTCGGCGACCGCGGCCGTCATGATGGGCGGGCTGATGATCTGGGGTCTCAATCCCGGGCCGATGCTGTTCGTCGACAGCAAGGATTTCGTCTGGGGCCTGATCGCCTCGATGTATGTCGGCAATATCGTCGCCGTGGTGCTGGTGCTGCTGACCGTCCCGGTCTTTGCCGCCCTGATGCGGATTCCGTTCGTGATCATTGCGCCCCTGATCGTGATCATCTGCGTCGTCGGCGCCTATTCGGTGTCGAACTCCTATCTCGACGTGGTGATGATGCTTGGCTTCGGAATCGTCGGCTATCTCTTCAAGAAGCTGTTCTATCCGCTGGCGCCGCTGGTTCTGGCGATCGTCATCGGCGACAAGGCCGAGGATGCGTTCCGGCAGTCGATGCTGATGTCGAAGGGATCGCTCGGGATCTTCTTTGCGAACAAGCTGGTGACGTGCCTGATCGTGGCCGGCATCGCGCTGCTGCTGCTTCCGCTCGCGTTGCAGCTCGCGCGTTTGCTGCGCAGGCCCGCGCCATCCGCCAATGAGACGACAGCCCAAGACACGGATCGAGAAAAGGTGATCATATGACCGCAAAGCCGCTCATTGCACTGGCGATGGGAGATCCCGCCGGCATCAGCCCGGAGCTGACCGCGAAGCTCGTGGCGGAGAATGACATCCGCGCCAGCAGCCGGCTCGTCGTGATCGGTGACCGCCGGGTCTTCGACGAGGGCGCGCGCATTGCGGGCGTCAAGCCGGACCTGGCCGTGGTGGAGCAGGGGGCCGACCTTCGATCTGCGCAAGGCGATGCGCTGTTTGTCGATCTTCGCCACCTGGACCCCGGGGATGTCGAGCCGAAGACCGCGACCCTCGCCGGCGGCAAATTCGCGCTCGCCAATTACCGGCACGCCCTCGAACTCGGCCGCGACGGCCGCGTCGATGCCGTCTGCTTCACCCCCTTCAACAAGCAGGCGATGCGGCTTGCCCGCGCCGCGTACGACGACGAGATTGCGTTTTCGGCGGAGGTCGTCGGCCTCAAGACGCCGGCCAGCGAATTCAACGTGCTGGACCGGCTCTGGAACGCGCGCGTCACCTCCCACATTCCGTTGAAGGATGTCGCTGCAAAGCTGTCGAGCGAACGTATCCACCGTGCGCTCAGGCTGACCGATGCCTGCATGCGCAACGCCGGCTTCGCGCAGCCGCGGATTGCTGTTGCTGGTCTCAATCCGCATGCCGGCGACGGCGGCAATTTCGGCCGCGAGGAGATCGACATCATTGCGCCGGTGGTCGCAGCCGGTCAGGGCGAGGGCATTGCCGCGGAGGGGCCGTTCCCGGCCGACACCGTGTTTCTGCGCGCCAAGGCCGGCGCCTTCGATGCGGTGCTGACGATGTATCACGACCAGGGCCAGATCGCGATGAAGCTGATGGGGTTCGATCGCGGCGTGACCTTGCTCGGCGGCTTCCCGTTCCCGATCTGCACACCCGCCCACGGCACCGCCTACGACATCGCAGGCCAGGGGATCGCTTCGATCGGCGCCAGCCGCGCCGCGCTGCTGCTCGCGGCGGAGATGGCGGCGCGACGCGCTGCGTGACTGCGCCGGAGCGCGTTTTCGAGCTTCTCAATGATGGCGGAATGCCGCTGTTTTGCCCGACGTGTCAAAGCGCTTTGACGGAAGGCAAAACGTCAACGAAAACAACCCTTCGCCTACTGTGCATGGGGTTGTTTTCGCGGTTCTTGATCGGGCGGCCTCAGGCCCCGCAGACGATCACGCCATACCAGCCGAGCCCCCGATAGGTCTCGTAGCCGGGTGTGGCGTGGAACGCGACCATCGTGCCCGTGCGGTCCTGATAGAACCCGGAGCGCTGGCCGTTCAGTGACAGCGAGATGCGCTCGCTCAGGATGCCCTGGCCGTCGGAGGCGGCGATGACGCGGAAATTGGAGTCGACCAGCAGCACGCGCGCCTTGTCGCTGTCGCCGACGCGCACGCCTTGCACGATGGCGCGGGCCTGCGGCTCCCAATCGAAATGGATGGCGAGCACGCCGATCGGCGCACCGTTGGCCTGGCCGCCGGCGCGGACGCTGGCGCAATAGGTCGCGACCTGGGCGTTGCCGAGCAGCGGCTGGTTCTCGACATCGCCGGCGACATAGTCGTCGCCGGAGCGCAAGGTCTTGGCCTCGCGGAACCATTTGGTGTGGCCGACGTTTTGGCCGACGACGCGAAAGCGGTCGGCGCGGCCGTTGGCGATGACGTTGCCGTCGAGGTCGCAGAGCCAGAGATCGAGATAGACGGTGTAGGCCCCGAGGATGACGCCGAGGCGCTGCGAGGCATAGGTGACAGCCGCGGGGGCAGGCGAGGCCGCGCAATCCACCACGGCGGAGTCGGTCGCCCACCAGCGCACGTCGCAGGTGCGTTCATAGAGGTTGCGGTCGATCAGCTCGACGGCGTTCAGCGAAAGATCGACCATGCGCTCGCCGCGCGAACGCTGGCTCATCCGGTCGATCGAGGAGACGAGGTCGCCGGTGCGCTTGGTGAGCTGGCTTTCGAGCTCGCGCGCGATGGTTTCGACCTGCTGGCCGACGCCGCGCACCTCCTGCGCCACCACCGCGAAGCCCGCGCCTTGCGCGCCGGCCCGTGAACTCTCGATCAGCGCGTTCAGCGCCAGCATCTTCATCTGGTTGGTGATCTGCTGGATCGCCTTGGTCTTGTCGACCGCGATCTGGTTGACCTCCGCGGTGAGGCGGTTGATCAGCGCGGAAATGTCGGAATCATCGTCAGCGGGTTCGGAGGCAATCGGCTTGGCTTTCAGACCCAGCGCAGCAGACATCGGGGGACTTCCCTTGGCAATGAGGTCTGATCTGCAACGAACCCGGAACAACAAATTACAGATCGAATACGATTCTTTTTCGAGGATTCCGCCTAACGCCTGCTTAATTTGCTGTTCGGCGGAATGCCTAAATGGTAGTCACTCCGGCCTGTCAGCCGGCCATCCACCGCTTTATGCCCCGCAGCCGTTGCAATTCGCCGGGCTTTCCCGGCCAATCCCCGAAGCCAGTGACCGGGCGCCTAGCGTGATCGCCCGAGCCTCGAGTTCCCAACAGATAGCCGCCTGTCATGACGCCGCCCGCCACCGCCTTGCCCGTCGAAGCGCCCCAGGCGTTCCTGGGCGTCGCGCGCTCGCTCACGGACAAGCTGTGGCGCGACCGGCTGGACGCTCGCGGGGCGGCCAGGGCGCTGGCCATCGTGCAGCGCCACCAATTGCCGGAGCTGCTGGCGCGGGTGCTGGCGGGGCGCGGGGTCGACATCGACGCAGTGCCTGACTTCCTCGACCCGACCATCCGAAAGCTGCTGCCGGACCCTTTCACTGTGACGGAGATGGAAGCCGCCTCCAAGCGGATCGCGGATGCGGCCGAGAAGGGCGAGACGGTCGCGATCTTCGGCGACTACGACGTCGACGGTGCGACCTCGGCGGCGCTGCTGGCCTGGCATCTGCGCCACTGCGGGCTTGACCCGTTGATCCACATTCCCGACCGCATTTTTGAGGGCTATGGCCCAAACGTTGAAGCCGTTCGCGGCCTGGCGGCCAAGGGCGCGACGCTGCTCGTCACCGTCGATTGCGGAACCACCAGCATCGAGCCGCTTGCCGAGGCCAAGCGCCTCGGCATGTCCGTCGTCGTGATCGACCATCACCAGGCCGGCACGGAGCTGCCGGTGGTCGACGCGCTGGTTAATCCGAACCGGCTCGACGATCTCTCCGGTCTTGGCCATCTCGCCGCCGTCGGCCTCGTGCTGGTGACGCTGGTCGCGGTCAACCGTGAATTGCGCCAGCGCGGCTTCTGGACCTCCGAGATGCCCGAGCCTGATCTCCTGGGCATGCTGCATCACGTCGCGCTCGGCACGGTCGCCGATGTCGCGCCGCTGATCGGCCTCAACCGCGCTTTCGTCGCCAAGGGGCTGATCGCGATGCGGCGGCGTGATCATGTCGGCCACACCGCACTGATGGACGTGGCGCGGCTGAACGGCCCACCGGAGGCCTGGCATCTCGGCTTCATGCTGGGGCCGCGCGTCAATGCCGGCGGCCGCATTGGCCGTGCCGATCTCGGCGTGCGGCTCTTGCTGGAAGGCGACAGCGTCGAGGCCGCGCGGATCGCCGCCGAGCTGGACCGCCTCAACAGCGAACGCCGCGTCATCGAGCAGGCGGCGGAAGCGCAGGCCGAGGCCGAGGCGCTGGCCTCGATCGGGCTCGAGGACAAGCTCGCCGTGATCGTCACGGCATCCGAGGGCTGGCACCCCGGCGTGGTCGGCCTCGTCGCCTCCCGCCTGAAGGAGAAGTTTTCGCGACCGGCCTTTGCGATTGCGCTCGAGCCCGGCGGCATCGGCACCGGCTCGGGCCGTTCGATTGCCGGCGTCGATATCGGCAAGGCGGTGCGGCAGGGGGTCTCCGACGGGATTCTGCTCAAGGGCGGCGGCCACGCGATGGCCGCGGGCGTGACGCTGCGCAAGGAGAAGCTCGCCGAATTCCGCGCCTATCTCGAAAATGCGCTGAGCCGCGACGTCGCCGAGGCACGCCACGTCAACGAGCTCTATATCGACGGCGCGGTCTCCGCGCGGGCCGTGACGACGGAGCTAGCGGCCACGCTCAACCGTGCCGGTCCCTTCGGCAGCGGTAATCCGGAAGCCGTGCTGGCGCTGCCGGCGCATCAGCTCGTCCATGCCGACGAGGTCGGCCAGGCGCATCTGCGTCTGCGCTTCAAGTCGGGTGACGGTGCGATCGTCAACGGCATTGCATTCCGCTCCGTGGGACAAAAGCTCGGCAATGCGCTGCTCGCCAATCGCGGCCAGCAATTGCATGTCGCGGGATCATTGTCGGTCGACCGCTACCAGGGCGCCGAGCGGGTGCAATTCCGCGTTGTCGATGTCGCGCTACCGGACCAGGGGCCATCCGTGATTAGATAACAACGGCCTCAGACAACAAAAAAAGGGAGTGAACATGGCAGGGCAGGTTGAGGGCAAGGTTGCGCTGGTGACGGGCGGCGCTTCCGGCATTGGCGAGGCTATTGTCGAGCTGTTCGCGCGCGAGGGCGCCACGGTCGTCATCACCGACATCGACGAGCTGCGCGGACCGGAGCTGGCCAAGCGCATTACAAAAGCTGATGGCAAAGCGATATTCCTGGAGCAGGACGTCACCAGCGAGGAGCGCTGGATCGAGATCGTCGCCGAGATCGCAAAGCGCTACGGCCGGCTCGATATCATGGTCTCCAACGCTGGCATCGGCATTGCCGTGCCCTCGATCGTCGACATGACGCTCAGCGACTGGCGTAAGCAGAATGCGATCAATCTCGACGGCGTGTTTCTCTCGGTGAAACATTGCCTGCCCTTGATGCGCAAGACCGGCGGCGGCTCGATCGTCATGATGTCCTCGCTCGCGGGCCTGCGCGGATCGCCGGGCCTCTCGGCCTATTCGTTGACCAAAGGCGGCGTGCGGCTGTTTGCGAAATCGATCGCGATGGAGTGCGCGGCGGCCGGCGACGGTATCCGCGTCAACTCCGTCCATCCCGGCATCATCGATACGCCGATCTGGGGCAAGATCCCGACGGGCGCCTCCGGCAACCAGGGCAATGCGCCGATCGACCCGGAGGAACGCGCCAGGGCCGTCACGCCGCTCGGCCGCGCCGGGCAGGCCGCGGAGATTGCCTCGGGCGTGCTGTATCTGGCGTCCGATGCCTCGCGTTACGTCACCGGCAGCGAGCTCGTGATCGACGGCGGCATGAACGCCGGCGGGGTGCCGCGGCGGCAATAGGCCGCCGCGCGGGCTGTGAAGGGCAGGGTGGCGCCCGCAGGGGCTGACGCGCCGGCGTCGGCCCTGTAGAAGGCGAGGAGCTTCCGACCGACAGGGGTTTCCTTCGCCATGGCGCACAGCCTTCACTCGTCTTCTTCCTCGCCCGCGCCATTCCGCTCGAACCGGCCGGACCTTGCCACCGACGCGATCCGCACCGCGCGCGAAGATCTCGCCGCCTGCTTCCGCATGGCCGCGCGCAATGGTTTTGAGGAAGGCATCTGCAACCACTTCTCGGCCGTGGTGCCCGGTCATGACGACCTCTTCCTCGTCAATCCCTACGGCTACGCCTTCCGCGAAATCACTGCGTCAAAACTGTTGATCTGCGACTTCCATGGCAACGTGCTCGACGGCGAGGGCGTGCCCGAGGCGACCGCGTTCTACATCCATGCGGAGATGCACAGGCTGCTGCCGCGCGCCAAGGTCGCATTCCACACCCACATGCCCTATGCGACCGCGTTGTCGATGACTGAGGGCGATCCCCTGATCTGGGCCGGCCAGACCGCGCTGAAGTTTTACGGCCGCACCGCGGTCGATCGCGACTATAACGGTCTCGCGCTGGACAACCGCGAGGGGGCGCGCATTGCATCGGCCGTGGGTGATGCCGACATCGTCTTCATGAAACATCACGGCGTGATGGTGTTGGCGCCGACCATCGCGGAAGCCTGGGACGATCTCTACTATCTCGAGCGCGCCGCCGAGGTGCAGGTGCTGGCGATGTCGACGGGCCGCAAGGTGCTGCCGGTCGATCCCGCGATTGCCGCAGAAACCTACAGGCAGATGCGCGAAGGCGACTCCGAATCCGCGCGGCTGCATCTCGCAGCCGTCCGGCGCCAGCTTGATGCCGAGGAGCCGCAGTACCGGCACTGAGCCGGGCTACGAGCCCTGCCGCAGCTTCGCCAGCACCTTCAGCCCGCCATAGCCATCGGCGGGCATGATCCCCGCGCGCTGCTGGAAATCCTTGATCGCCTTCATGGTGTCGTTGCCGACGCGACCGTCGGTGCCGCCGGTGTCGAACCCGGCCTTGGTCAGCCGCGTCTGCATCTCCTGCACTTCGGCGAGCGTGAGCGCGCGCTCGGAGCCGGGAAAGGGCTGGATGAAGGGCGGCGCGCCGAGGCAGCGGTCGCCGAGATGGCAGATCGCCAGCGCGTAGTTCATCGAGGGATTGTAGCTCTTCACCGAGTAGAAATTCGGCCCGAGCAGAAAGGTTGGCCCGCCCGCGACCGGCGTCCACATCTGTGCGGTCGCGGAGGCTTGCGGAAACGGCTGGCCGTCGGCGCGGGTGACGCCCGCCGCCTGCCAGGCCGCATAGGTGCGGCTTCCGCTCATGTCGCCTGATGCTCGCACCTCGTAGCCCCAATGCTCGCCGCGGCGCCACTTGCCGCGATTGACGAGATATTTTGCCGTCGATCCCAGCGCATCGTCGGGCTTGCCGAACGGCGAGACCTTGCCGTCGCCGTCATAGTCGATGCCGACATTGAGCCAGACTTCCGGCATCCACTGCGAATGCCCCATCGCGCCGGCCCAGGAGCCCTTCATCTCCTCCGGCGTGCTCCAGCCCTTGTCGACGATGCGCAGGGCGTTGACCAGCTCGGTCTCCCAATAGGCTTTGCGGCGCGGCTCGTTCCAGGCGAGCGCGGCGAGCGAGGCAAACACCGGCGTCATGTGGTTCTGCTGCACCAGCGGATCGCCATAGGCGGACTCGACGCCCCACAGCGCCAGCAGCGTGCCGCGTTCGACGCCGAAATCACGCTCGATGCGTGCGAGCAGCGCCTCGTTGTTCTTCAGCGCGATCTTGCCGTTGATGATGCGCCAGTCGGAGACGCGGCGGTTGATGTATTGCCAGACCTGCTCGTGGAATTCAGGCTGGTTGCGCATCTGCTTGAACACGCTCATGTCAGGCTCGACCCGCCCCATCGCGCGCTGCCAGGTCGCGGCCGAAATGCCCTTGGCCATCGCGCGTGCGCGAAAGGATTCGCGCCATTCGTCGAAGCCCGGCGGCGCGGCGAGGGCGTAGGTTGGTGACGCAACCAGGGCCGCTGCGCCGAGCGCAGATCTCAGCAGGGCGCGGCGGGTGGGCGTGGCCGAGGAATCAGCTTGTTTCATGGACACATTGTAGCGGGAAACAAGGCTCCTGTGAGTCGGTTCCTGGAACAGGAGGAACGGTCTATCGCCCCGGCGTTCCCAGGAACAAAGCCTCGCACTCCCGCATTCCCCCTGCACGCAATCGAGGAGGACAAGATGCGGAAATGTCTGTTTGCTGCCGCCATGGTCACAGCCATCGCGGCCCCTGCGTTCGCGGACGAAGTCGGCGTTCACGTCGGCCCGGTCGGCGCCGGCGTGACGGTCGGTCAGTCCCACGAGTATCGTGAGCGGGACCGCGATCGCGATCGCACCACCGTGATCAAGGAGCGTGCGCCCGCGGACCGCACCACGGTGATCAAGAAGGAAGATGAATTCGGCAATCGCAGCAAGACCGTCATTCATCACGATAACGACTGATGGAGCGAGGCCCCGGCTGGCGCCGGGGCCCGCTTCCGCACGCTGTCTGCTCATCGAGAACTCGGGGTAGGATGAAAATACGCACGCATGCGGAAAGCCACGTCGTCGAGCTCGACGACGGATCGCAATGGCAGATTTTCCCCGGCGATCTCGCGACCACTCTGAGCTGGAAGCCAGAAACCGATTTGCGTCTGGAGCGCCGCAGCGACCGGGTGAGCTCACATGTGCTGGTGAATGCAACGGACCAAACCCGCGTCCGGGTGATCGCCGCAGACGAGACCTGGCCCGATGGCGAGGTTAAGAAAGTATTGAAGGGTGAATAGGGCTCCGCTGCGCCCGGTCGCATAACCCCGATCTTAAGCCTGTCACTTTACGGTCGGTTCGCTTCCGTCGGCGCAGAATGCGCGTGTGAGCGAACTGTTCGACATCATCCGCGCCAATCCCTGGCCCTTCGGCGCCGGGCTGTTCGTCGTGATCCTGATGATCATCGCGGAGAATTTCGGCCGCGGCATTCAGGGCGGCGGCGACGCGGGCGGCGATTTCTCCGATGCCGGCGGGTGTGACGGCGGTGACGGAGGAGGCGGCGATTAGATTTAGCCCGCGTCGGACGCGGTTCGCCTAGTCCTCCTGCAGATCAGCCGCGATGCCTGCGAGCCAGCGGCGAATGCTTTGCTCGGCCTTGGCATCGAGGCCATTGGCGAGGCGCTTCTCCAGCGCAATCACACGTTCCCTGCATGCCTTCAGCAGCGTGGCGCCGCGCGGCGTCAGCGTCCATTGCTGGATGCGGCCGTGGACGGGATGAGGCGTCATCGCAATCGCGCCGTCGCGTTCGAGGTTGCGGATGATCACGCCGACGGTCTGCGGCGTCAGGAAGGTGAGGCGGGCGACATCGGCGCCCGACAGGCCCGGATAGGCGTTGAGCATGGTCAGCACGGCGAATTGTGGCGAGGTTACGCCGAGATCGGCGAGTGTCCGCTCCATCGTCAGGCGAACCGCGGCATGGGCCTGGCGCAGCAGGTAGCCGAGATAGCCTTGCTCTCCGCGCTTGCCTTCGCCCGGCGCGGGCACGCGAACGGCACCGTCGTCGGAAGCCGCGGGGGCTTTCCGCAAGCCTTTCGATCTCGTGATATTAGCCGTCTTGCGCAGCATGTAAGAGCTCTTATACAATGTAAGCACTCTTACAATAACACGAGGTGCACGGCAATGTCACACGCCCGCAGCGAATACGAGAACTTCAAGACAATCGCGCCCGATGCGTATGAGCTGGTGCTGGCACTCGGGCAGCTTGCGGCCAAGGCGGGCCTGGACAAGCAGCTCCTCGAACTGGTCAAGCTGCGCGCCTCGCAGATCAACGGCTGTGCCTTCTGCCTGCAGCATCACATCCTGCTCTCGGAGCGGATCGGCGTGCCCCTGGACAAGCTCAATCTGGTCGCGGTCTGGCGCGAAGCGCCAGTCTTTTCCACGCGCGAGCGCGCGGCATTGGCCTGGGCCGAAGCCCTGACCGTCCTGCCCGACGGCGTCAGCGATGAGGTCTACGCGGAAGCGACCCGCGAATTCTCCGAGACCGAGCTGATGTACCTGACCTCGGCGGTCGCCTCCATCAACGTCTGGAATCGGTTTGGCGCGGCCTATCGCTGGACGCCGGCGAAGCGGCCGGTCGCGACGAATGCTGCGGCATCCTGATTGCCAAAAGCGAACAAGGGGAGGTTGTCATGACCGCAATGAGTTTGAACACTACACAGCGCCCGGCGCCGTCGCGCTCGATGGCGCTGGCCGTTGTCGGCGGGCTCGCCTGCGCGCTGGCGGTCGGCAAGGCGTTGCCGGTGGCGATGGACACGGTTTCCGGCGTACTGGCGCCGCTCTGCGCGACAGCCGCGGAGAGCTCGCCGCTCGACAAGGTCGAGCCGATCGGCTCCTACGCACTGCCTAACGTGCCGGGCAAGCGCGTCACCATCGTGCGCGTCTTCTATGGCCCCGGCGGATTTTCGCGGCCGCATCGCCACGCAGGATCGGTGACGGCCTACGTCACCAAGGGGGAGATCCGCTCCCAGCTCGGCGGCGGCCCGGTCGAGACGTTCGGGGTCGGCCAGTCGTTCTTCGAGCCGCCGGGCGCGACACATCTGGTGTCGGCGAACGCCAGCGCCACGGAGCCGGCGGAATTGATCGCGGTGTTCGTGGCGGACGAGGGTGCGCAGCTCACGACGTTTCTGGATTGATCCGTAGCCCGGGTGAGCGAAGCGACACCGGAGAACGGTCGCGATGAGAATCCCCGGATGTCGCCCCGCTCATCCGGGATACGCGTCAGCGCGTTCTCTCGTCAGCCTCCGTACGACGCCGGATCGGGATTGTCCGACGGATGCTCGAACGACTTCTTCATCGACACCGGCATCGGGACGTGGAAGTTCAGGCCGCGCGGCGGCACCGGCTCCATGAACCATTTGTTGTAGATCTTTTCGATCTCGGGGCTCTTGTAGAGCTTTGCGGTGGCGCGATCGACCACGGTCTTGAACGGCACGTCGTCCTTGCGCAGCATGATGCCGTAGGGCTCCGGATCGGAAAATGCGCCGGAGCTGATCGCGTAGAGCGACGGATCCTTCGACGAAGCGATCATGGACGCAAGCTGGATGTCGTCCATGACGAAGGCTTCGGCGCGGTCGGTCTCGACCATCAGGAATGCCTCGGGAACGTCCTTGGCGTTCATCACGGTGATGCCGAGCGAGCGTGCCGCGTTGGCCTTGTTGAGCTGGGTGATGTTGGTGGTGCCCGAGACCGAGACGACGGCCTTGCCCTTGAGGTCATCGACCTGGTCGAGCTTCGAGGCCTTCTTCGACACGAAGCGGCTCGCCGTGAGGAAATGCGTGTTGGTGAACCACACCTGCTTCTGGCGGTCGGCGTTGTTGGTGGTCGAGCCGCATTCGAGGTCGATGGTGCCGTTCGCCATCAGCGGAATTCGGTTGGACGACGTCACCAGGTTCTCGTTGACCGCGAGCTTGTCCAGTTTCAGCTCGGCCTTGATCTCGTCGACGATCTTCATGCAGATGTCGATGGCGTAGCCGACGGTCTTCTGCTTCTCGTCGATATAGCTGAAGGGCACTGAACTGTCGCGGACCCCGAGCGTGATCGCACCGGTCTCCTTGATCTTCTTCAGCGTGCCGGTCAGTTCCTGCGCCTGAACCGGTATGGCGAACGTGATGGCCAGAGCGGCCGCCGTGGTGAGACTACGCATGTACTTCCCTTCCTTCAGTTAGCCTGCCGGAAGCAAAGCAATTCTGGGGCCAGAGAAGGCGGGTGGTTCGGGGAAATCCGGATGCCGATCCGGTCAGGTCTCGCCCGCCGAGCCGCCCGTCCCGAGGCGCGCTGCGCGATGGGGCGCGAGCTGCCTCAATTCTCCTCGCTGCTCGAGCCTTCCCGCTGGTCCGGCTTGATCACATCCTCAGGCAGCGCATGGGCCACGGGCTGCGGGGTGCCCGCGATCTCCGGGCCGACCTCCCGGCCGCGTGCGCGGATCAGGCGTTCATAGGCGGAGACCAGCGTGATGTAAGGGCTAACCCAGATCCAGCCGTCGCGGGTGAACACCTGGACGTCGAAATGCAGGTGCATCGACGTGCCGGCGGGATGGTCGAGATAGTTCGAGACCAGGCCGATCTTCTCGCCTTCGGTCACGATGCGGCCGTTGAGCAAACCGTCGGCATTCATCGCCTGCGGGTTCATGTGCATGTAGCGGAAGCGGATGTGTTCGGTGCGGCTGTTGATCTCGAGCGTCGCGGCTTGGTCCTTGGAGCTGCGGATCACGATGGCGTCGCGGACGGCGACGACGGCGCGCTGCTTGGGATCGCAGGGGGCACGACCTTCGCCTGAAGGAGGGCATTCGGCGGCGCGGATGTCCTCGCCCTGGTGACCGTAGCCGCCGCCGCATTGCCAGACTTCGAAGCTGCGGGACTCGCAGAAATTGTCGCGCCAGGGAAAGGCAGTCGGACCGTCATTCTTGTCGCGCTTGCCGTAGGATTGCGAGCGCACGAAAGCGGGCGCCTTCTCCAGCGGAAAGCGGATTTGCGCATAGGCCATCACATCGGGATGGCCGCTCTTGTTGCGATAGCCGGTGTTCGGGATGATGTCGCCGCTCGGCCGGTAGCTGAAATCGGCCGAACGCCCCGAGGGACGATCGATGACGTCGGAGGCAACGTCCATCAGCGGCCGCATCCGCTGGCCGCCGGCGACGCGCAGCGCCTTCAGGAAGCGTTCGGCGACGGGATAGGCTTCCTTGCAGGCGAGCCTCCGCGGTTTTGCGACGCTGTCCAGGCACTGGATGGAGACGACATAGGCGATGCCGAAGCGGGTGAAGGCGTAGCGCACATAGCCTTCCCGGATGAACTTGCGCAGGTCCGGATAGAGGGCTGCCAGCGGCTTGACCGGTTCGCCCTTGCCGCCGGCGGGGTCGGCGACGTCATAGAGCAGCGCAGAGCCGGTGATCTGCACCTCGACCGGTCTCGTAAAGACACGCGTCGGCATGCCGTCGCCGGCGCCGGGCTCGAGCGAGAAGCTGGCGCTGTATCCCGCAGGGCCGGCGTCGAACATGTCGACGGAGTTGAAATCGGCCTGGTAGCGCGACAGCGACAGGCTCGGCGGCGCGCCGTTGCGCTGGGCCTCCAGATAGGCGCCTGCATCGAACGGCAGCAGCACGGGTACGGAGCTGCGGGCAATGCCGGTGAAGAATTGGGAGGAGACTGCGTTCAGCTGCACCAAAGCCGGCATCGCGCGCGGATCGTAACGCGGCACGGAACGGCGAGGCACGAAAATGAAATCGCCGGCGACCCGGGGGCGGCTGTTGATCTCGGTGCGGAGCTGGTCGAGCGCTGCGCGCCAATCGACGCGCAGGGCCGAGAGCGAGGGGCTGCGGAATTCATCCGCAGCCAGCGGAGCGGCAATGAGGAGCGACAGCGACGCCAGAACAAGCGAGACGAAGCGGAACCTCTTCCTACCCACTGTCTCGCCCCCCGGCGGTACCTGTTCCGATCCTCGATCCCTGGCTTAGTCCTTGGCGCGCTCGGAGTAGGAGCCGTCTTCGGTCATCACCACGATGCGGGTGCCGACGGCGATGTGCGGCGGCACGGTGGTGCGGATGCCGTTGGAGAGCACCGCCGGCTTGTAGGACGACGAAGCGGTCTGGCCCTTGGTCACCGGCTCGGTCTCGACCACTTCCAGCGTCACGCGCTGCGGCAGCGCGAGCGAGACCACGTTGACGTCGTGGGTCGACAGCTTGACGGTCATGTCCGGTTGAAGATACGCGGCGGAGTCGCCGACGACGTCCTTGGACACCTGGACCTGGTCGTAGGTCTCGGGGTTCATGAAGTGGTAGCCGTCGCCATCTTCGTACAGGAAAGTGTAGTTGCGCTCTTCGATCGTGGCCTTTTCGACCTGATCGGTGGTCTTGTAGCGCTCGGAGATCTTTACCCCGTCCGAGATTCGGCGCATTTCGATCTGGCTGACCGGGGTGCCCTTGCCGGGATGGATGTTCTCGGCGCTGACGACGACATAAAGCTTGCCGTCTTGCTCGATCACGTTGCCCTTGCGAATAGAACTGGCGATGACTCTCAAAGCTATATTTCCTGCTTGCTTGGCCCGGCTCCGGCCAGGACGTGGTCAAATCTCGGGGGGACTCGGGGTCTCAAATCGGACCTCAGCGCCCGTTTCGGGGCGCAACATACGCATTTTGTCGTTGAATGCCAGCATTTTGCTGGCCAGCGGGGCGGCGGGCTGATGGCTGGGGACAAGCCGATTTCGCCGTTCTGGTCTCCCTCGCGGCACCTCGACCGGCGGCCGTTCCTCCAGGCCAGGGGGGCTATTACCGGGGCTCTACGGGGCTTTTTCACCGAGCAGGGGTTTGTCGAGGTCGAAACCTCCGTCCTCCAGATCTCCCCGGGCAACGAGACCCATCTGCACGCCCCCCGCACGGAGGTCATGCGGCCCGACGGCACCCGCGCCAGCCGATATTTACGGACCTCGCCCGAATTCGCCTGCAAGAAGCTGCTGGCGGCCGGCGAGGGGCGGATTTTCGAGTTCGCCCGGGTGTTCCGCGACCGCGAGCGCGGCGACCTGCATCTGCCGGAATTCACCATGCTGGAATGGTACCGGGCCAGCGCCCCCTACGACGCCATCATGGCCGACACCGTGGTCGTCATCGCCCGGGCCGCGCAGGCGACCGGGATCGGGACCTTCGCGTTTCGGGGCCGGACCGCCGACCCCTTCGCCGACCCGGAGCTTCTGACGGTCGCGGGCGCCTTCGAGCGGTTCGCCGGCATTGATCTGCTGTCGACAATCTCTGGCGGCGAGGGTAACCGTTCCGCGCTCGCCCAGGCGGCTGGCGGCAAGGTCCGTGTGGCCGAGGACGACACTTGGTCGGACATCTTCAGCAAGGTTCTGGTCGAGCATGTCGAGCCGCATCTCGGGCAAGGACGTTTGACCATTCTGTTCGAATACCCATCTCCAGAGGCGGCGCTGGCGCGGGTGAAGGCTGACGATCCCAGGGTCGCCGAGCGGTTCGAGGTCTATGCCTGCGGCGTCGAGCTCGCCAACGGTTTTGGCGAACTGACCGACGCCGAGGAGCAGCGCCGGCGCTTCACGGGGTCGATGGCGGAGAAACAGCGCCGTTACGGCGAGGCCTATCCGCTCGACGAGGACTTTCTGGCCGCGGTCGCCGCTATGCCGGAGGCGAGCGGCGTCGCGCTGGGTTTCGACCGGCTGGTGATGCTGGCCAGCGGTGCAACGCGGATCGATCAGGTGGTGTGGACACCGCCTGCCAATGAAACGTAAGCGAGACATGACGAAGACCAATCTTGCACGCACCTTGCGCGAACCGGCCGAGCTCGTGGCCGAAGGCTTGGCGACCGCCACAGCGCTGCCTGCGCTGGAGCGCGTCGCCGCGCGCTACGCGGTGGCGATCACGCCGGCGCTGGTCGAGCTCATCGACACATCCGATCCCGATGACCCCATCGCCCGCCAGTTCGTGCCCACAGCGGCGGAACTGGAGATGCAGCCGGGCGAGAACGCCGATCCGATCGGGGATCACCCCCATTCGCCGGTTCCGGGCATCGTGCATCGCTACCCCGACCGCGTGCTGTTCAAGCTCGTTCACGTCTGCGCGGTCTATTGCCGCTTTTGCTTCCGCCGCGAGATGGTCGGACCCGGCAAGGAGAACGCGCTCTCGGACAGCGCTTATCGTGCTGCCGTTGATTACATCCGCGCGCACGACGAGATCTGGGAGGTGATCCTGACCGGCGGCGATCCCCTGATGCTGTCGCCGCGTCGCTTGAGCGAGATCATGGCCGATCTCGCCGGCATTGATCATGTCAAGATCATCCGCCTTCACACCCGCGTGCCCGTCGCCGACCCCGCGCGCATCAGCGACGAGATGGTCGCAGCGCTGAAGGTTGCGGGCGCGACCACCTGGGTTGCGCTCCATGCCAACCATGCGCGCGAGCTCACGGAAGGTGCCCGCGCCGCCTGCGCGCGGCTCGTCGATGCCGGGATTCCCATGGTAAGCCAGTCCGTGCTCCTGCGCGGCGTCAATGACAACGTCACCGCTCTGTCGGATTTGATGAGGGCTTTCGTCGAATGCCGGATCAAGCCCTATTATCTGCATCACGGCGATCTTGCGCCGGGCACCGCGCATCTGCGCACCACGCTGGCCGAGGGGCAGGAGTTGATGCGGCAGCTGCGCGGACGCGTGTCAGGACTGTGTCAGCCGGACTATGTCATCGATATTCCCGGCGGCGCCGGCAAGTCGCCGGTGGGACCGAATTACGTGTTGGCGCCGCAAAATACCGCACCCGATCCGCGTGAAGCGACGCCGGAAACGCGCTATCGTATCGTGGACTATTGCGGCGACGTTCATCTCTATCCGCCCGGGACGTGAACGGTGACGGATTGGACGTCGGTTTGAGAATGGAGGAACGGACATGAAGAGGATCATGCTGGCAGCAGCGCTCGTGGTCTTGCTCGGCGGCGCGGCGGTTGCGCAGACCGGCACCAAAGGTTCGACGTCAGGCGGCGCCACGTCGGGTTCAGTGCCACAGGCACCTGTCGGTCATCGCCAGCCGCGCGCCAGCGACGTGCCGAGCGAGAAAAATCTGAACGATCCGAACAATCCCGTGAACAAGGAAGACGCTCTGCTCGACAAGAAGATCAAGAGCATCTGCCGCGGCTGCTGATCGCTTCGACCTCTCCCCGCAGGGGAGAGGTCGAATTGAGCAAGCGACGGACACTTCACCTCATCACGCTCTCAGGCCGTGCGCTCGTGCAGTCCCGCGCGCTGGGCGTTGCGCCGGATCTCGACCGCATCGGCGAGCTGCTCGAGCACGGTTGCCGTGGTGGCCCAGTCGATGCAGCCGTCGGTGATGCTCTGGCCGTAGACGAGCGGCTTGCCCGGAACCACGTCCTGGCGGCCGGCGACGAGATTGCTCTCGATCATCACGCCCATGATGCGGTTCTCGCCACCGGAGATCTGGCCGGCGATGTCGGCCATGACCAGCGGCTGGTTTTCCGGCTTCTTGCTCGAATTGGCGTGGCTCGCATCCACCATCACCAGCGGCGCGACGCCGGATTTCGCCAGCTCGTTGCAGGCGGCCGCGACGCTTGCCGCGTCATAGTTCGTCTGGCTGCCGCCGCGCAGGATGATGTGGCAGTCCTCGTTGCCCGACGTCGAGGCGATCGCCGAACGGCCGAGCTTGGTCACCGCCATGAAATGATGCGGATGCGAAGCCGACTTCACCGCGTCCGCCGCGATCCGCACATTGCCGTCGGTGCCGTTCTTGAATCCGACCGGGCAGGACAGCCCGGAGGCCAGCTCGCGATGGATCTGGCTCTCGGTCGTGCGCGCGCCGATCGCGGCCCAGGACACGAGGTCGGCGATGTATTGCGGCGTCGTCATGTCGAGGAATTCGGCGCCGGCCGGAAGGCCGAGATTGTTCACCGCCGACAGCACGTTGCGCGCCAGCCGCAGGCCCTTGTTGATGTCGAAACTGCCGTCGAGATCGGGGTCGTTGATCAGTCCCTTCCAGCCGACGGTGGTGCGCGGCTTCTCGAAATAGACGCGCATCACGATCTCGAGCTGGTCGGCGAGGTCCTCGCGCAGTTTTGCCAGACGCTCGGCGTAGTCGAGCGCGGCCTTGGGATCATGCACCGAGCAGGGGCCGACCACGACCAGAAGGCGGTCGTCCTGGCCGGTGAGGATGGCATGGATGGCGTTGCGCGCTGCCATCACCACACGCGTTGCCGTGAGCGTGCGCGGGACCTCCCGCATCACCTCATCCGGTGTGCTTAGCTCTTTCAGTTCGCGGATACGAAGATCGTCGGTCGTGCTCAGCACGGCGGGCTCCTGTCTTTTTCGAGAACCTGCCGGCCAATAAAAAAGCCGCCAGGTCTGGCGGCTGTTCGGACGTTTGCTTCAATATTTCAGATTGAGCGCGATCCTCCTGCCGCCAGCGAGCTGTCGTAGCTAAAGTACCAAAAATAGCTGGTGGCGACGGTGATCATGGAAGGCCATATAGCGTGCCATTGGCGGGTTGTCACCCCCCCAATCGGCTTGGCAGGCGACGAGACCCTTCAGGTGTTGCTGTTGCGTGCCGCCAGCGCCATGCCGATCAGGGTGGCGCCGCCGAACAGCAAATTGATACCGACGAGCACGCCGATCGCCCATTCCGCCGAACTCGGCAGCCCCGTGATCACCATGAACGAGATCGCGATGTCGACGAGGCCCGAGATCAGCAGCCACGACCAGCGGCCGCTCAGCTCGCGGCGGTGATCGAGTGCGTACATGATGGTGGCGACGCCCTCGGCGAGGAAGTAGGCGCCGAGCACGATGGTCAGCGTCAGCACGGCCTGCATCGGCCGCGCCAGCAGCAGCAGGCCGGCGAGCACAGCCAGCGCAGCCGAGATCAGCGACCACCAGAAGCCCGGCGTGCTGCGGGCCCAATAGGTCACGATCAGCCCGCCGATGCCGCTGATCAGGAACATCCAGCCGAGGAAGATCGCGATGGCAAGGCTTGCGAGCGGCGGCAGGATCAGCGCGGCGATGCCGAGCACGGCGAGCAGGATGCCCTCGAACAAAAAGGCCTTCCAATGCGCCTTCACCGTCTGGCTCATGGCGGATTGCAGCCGTGAAAAATCCTCGGGCGATGTCATGATGACCTCTAGGTGGCGACGGATGCGCTCAATCTAGTGCGGGTGCAGCGCACTTGCCATCCCGTGACTTACCCTCCGCCGTGCGCCGACGAAAAACCCTCGCCACTGGTGCGAACGCGGTTGCGGCCGAGAATGTAGATCGCGATCGTGACAATCAGAAGCGCGAGGCCGAGCAGGATCGAAACGAAGCCGATCGGGATCAGCGCCAGCGTCAGGTTGCGCTCGGGGTTGATCAGCCAGTGATGGATCGAGGTCAGCACGAAGGCGAGGCCGAGAAAGCCGACGCCGCCGCCGGCCAGCAGCAGCGCCCACATCCGGCGCAGCTGGCTGAGCCGCTCCCGCGCGACGTCCGTGCGTGGCGCGTGGTGGCGCGCGACGCGCCGGACCAGGCGTATGGCGAAGGCGATCGAGCTGAAGCCGATCAGCAGGCTCGCGGCGCCAAGCCACATCCGCAGCGTCGGATCCAGATCCGGCATTCTTTGCAAGGTCAGCAGCGGGAAGTCGAAGGCCGAATGCAGCGCGAGCGGGCCCGCGAAGATCAGCAGGCGGCTGGAGAGACGGGCCCAGTCGCGATGGTGGCGGTTCGCGCCCAGCGCCGTGCCGGCGCGCGCGATCGTCAGATACGCGCCGGCGATGATGCCGAGCGCGCCGTGGAACGGCACAGTCAGCACGCTACGCAAGGCGGCCAGCGAGCGCCACATCTCGGCGTGCTGCACCAGATAGGCGAGGTTCTCGTAGGCGGCGAAGCCGAGACCGACCGCCGCGCCATAGACAACGGTGTCCATCGGATTGGCGAAGGTCCGCCGCTTGGTCGAGGAAATCAGCACGATGGCGACCACCTTGACGGCTTCCTCGGGGAGCGCGACTCCGAAAATCGAATGCATGGCCAGCGCCGCCCAGGGGTTGTCGGGGGTCGCGACCATCTTGGCGAAGGGGGCGCGGGCGAGGCCGAGCAACGAAATGCTGGCCGCGCCGAGCAGGAAGGCGGTCCAGACCTGGGCCGGCGGCCCTGGGCGCTCCTCGGCGGCGATGACAAGCCACAGCATCAGCAGCGCCGGGGCGATGGCGGCAGTTCCGATGACGGTGGGTAATGCTTCAATCAGGTACATCGGCGCCGAAAATAGGTTCCCTTGGTTCGCTAATCTACGTCTACCGATGCGACCATGTGTCATGCGCCTGCTGTCGCCTCGCTTAACGAGCGTGACAGCTTCCGTTCATCGACACCACCATCGATCGCGCGGTCAGGATCTGGCAACGATTGGCTAGCAAGATCAAGGGAATGCGCAGGTTTCTTCCATTCACGATGCACGTGTCCCGCCGACGAGTCCGGAGGCGGGGTTACGTCCGCCAGGACAACGCGCGGCCCGGTAGATCGGCCTAGTCACGCTTCCTTGTGCGCCGGCTGGGCGATGTGGCGATACGGCGGGCCCGCATCCGTTCCAGCTCCCAGAAGGCGCGCACGAGGCACGTGCCCAGGCAGAACACGATCAGCAGCAGCAGGAAGGCTTGATCGACGGCGGCGACATGGATCATGGCCATTGCAAAGCAACGCGCATGCCATGCTTCGCCACAGCGGCCTGCGCTCGGCGCAACCGCGCCTTCCACCAGGGGCTGCTTGCGGGGGTTCGAATCGGCGCCTTGCGGCCGGGCGATTGGAGCTGCCGCTTCCTGCCTTCAGTGTGCGGTGAATGGCGGTCGGGCGTTCGGAGCGATGTCGAAGGCGCCGAGATGGAATTCCTCGCCGACGGACTCGTCCGGCTCGACGTGCTGCGCGAGCAGTGTGAACGCGGCCTGCGGGTATTGCTTCCAGATCTCGAGATCGCCGGCGGTGATGGTGAGCCAGCCGAAGGTGTACATGTAACGTCCGGGCTCGGTAACCCGGCCGACCCTGTCCCAGGTGATCTTGTCGACTGCCATTCGGTCCCCCGATCGCAAGTCTGCAAAACAACGTCCGGCGCGAGGCGCAGACCCTTGAAAAAGTGATCCCGCAATGGGGCCGCGATAGGGCAGCGATGCGGAGGCAAGACGGCCGCTATCAGGCCGGCTGCGGCACGGGCGAGCGCACGATCAGGCGGACGAGCTCGTCCCGCTGCTGCTTCTCGGCGAATTTGACCGCAAAGCCGTGGTCGAATTTGCGGATGACGCGCCCGACGCAGGCGCCGACCGCGAGCGGGGTTCCGATCGGCGGGTCGTATTGGCAGGATATCGCGACGCCGGCCGTGGAGACGTCGATGATGAAGCAGGGATGGGTGCTGCCGTCCGCGAGCGTCAGGAAGGTGTGCGAGACCTGCGGAACGAAGCGCGCGTCATTCCGCAACTCCTGGACGCTGGCGTCCTTCTGCTTTTTCTCCAGCCAGGTCAGCTTCTCCGACATCCAGGCGCGCCGCGCCCGCGTCATGTCGAGCTCCATCAGGAAGCCCGACTTCAGCGTTGCGCTGATCGTGCATTGGAACTCGCCGAAATCCTGGAAGTAGGAGGTCACGCGCTCGCCGATCTTGCCGACGACAGGCACGTCCACGATCATGCGGAACGGCGAGACGCGCTTGGTCCGGCAGGCGAAGGTCCGGAGCTTGCCCTCACAATCGTACCAGCGCGGCAGCGAGTAGCTGCCGCTCACGGTCACGTCCACTGCACGCTGCCTGAGGAATTCTGCGACGGACATCAGCGCCAATCGGGTTTCGGAGGATTTCCGTATTTCCACGGTAGTCGTCAAATTCTAAGCAAATGATACCGTCGCTCATGAGCAGGGGTTAATTTCGGGTAAATTGACGGGGCGGTAATGCGCCGGGGGCAGCGACATGAGGTCCCGATCATGGGGCGCGCGCATTCACAACCGCGTCATTGCGACAGACGGTTCGGTGGTGGGCGTTCAGAGGGAGGCCAGCAGCACCAGCAGGGCCAGCACACCGATGGCGATGATGAATTTGATCGTCGCCCAGGTCAGATTGTCCGATCTGATCTCCCATCCGAACCGCGGCCATGCGCGCCGCATCGCGAGCGCGGTCAAGGCCTCGATGGTGGCGAGCGCGAGGGCGATGCCGGCGAGGAGCGACCATGACCCGGCCGGAGGTAACCACGGCGCCAGCCAGGCCGGCACGGCGCCGTTGAGGGACGCCAGCAGCGCGAACCATCCGAACAGGTAGGCGAAGCCCTTGATGATGTCGGATCCGACGGCATCGGGCTCGAGGCGGATGCCGATCGCTGCAAACGCGCGTTCGATGCGCTCGCCGTCGGCGAAGAAGAGAAAGGCGCCGAGATAGAGCGGAACGCGCGACGTGAAGAGGAGGGCGATCACGCCGAACAGAACGCTGTAGCCGAAGGCGTCGCCGAGAATGTCCATGCCGCTCGTGCCGGCCGGCTCGGGCGCCGCCGCCGCGGCCTGACGCTGCGGAAGCGATCTGACCCGGGCCATGTGCTCCAGCATCCTGGCGCGCCGGTCCGGTGTGGAGGGCCTCGAGCGGTGCATCCAGGGCGGCGGCGCCGGCGATGCAACGCCGGACGGGCCGTCCGAGGGGGATTTGGGCTGTTCCATGGGCCTGCACCGGTTCCGATCGGATCTTGGTCGGAGGTGAGGGCCGGGGAGGTTCACGGGCAAGGCTTGCGAATTTCGCCGCGCCGATGGCGCTCCCTAGCGGAATCGAACCGCTCTCTCCACCGTGAAAGGGTGGCGTCCTAACCGATAGACGAAGGGAGCAAACGCTAAGCCCCGCCGCTTTTGACGGCACGGCCGCGGCCGCACGAGTCGTGCCCGGCGGCTTGCAGCGGGCGAACGTATAGTGGCCTTTCGGCCGGCGGGCAAGCCGTTCGGGAACGGTCTTTTGGAACCGTGGACAGCGCCGGCGAAGCGATGATTCCGAGCCGATTTCAACGGTTTCTTAGGGCGCCCTGAGGTAGCGCTGGAGCGGGAGATTTCACGCCAATGCCACCGCCCAAGAAGCGCGCAGCCCGCAAGCGGCTGTCGCAGCACGCCTGGATCACGCTCGACGGCGGGTTCGCGGCGCGGCACTGCCTGGTCCAGGACATCTCGAACTCGGGCGCCAAGATCACGCTGGACGAGGACGCCAGCCAGCTGCCGGGCGTGATCCGGCTGGCCTTCGCGCGCGATGCGCGCACCGGGCGGAGCTGCCAGGTGGTCTGGCGCCGCGGCAAGTCGGCCGGGATCAAATTCATCTGACATCGCCGCGGCTGCGCGCCGGATGGCGCGCGGCACCTCGCCGGGCTAGAACGCTGCCATGCGCACGCCGCTCCTCATCCTGATCTCGTTGCTGGCCACCTCCGCGGCCACGGCTGAGGCCTTGCGCCTTCCGGCCGCCGAGCCGCCGCAGGCGGGCAAGACGCTGCCGCTGAAGGGCGCGGCCGGGACGGCGAAGGCGGGCTCCTGCGCCTCCTACGGCCGTGGCTTCACCATGGTCGAGGCGAGCGGCACCTGCGTGAAGATCGGCGGCTCGATCAGCATCGAGACCACGGTCAGGCGGTAGCCCCTGTGACGCCGGATCTGATGCGGCCCGACATCATCGTCCCCGTCGTGATGTATTGCGCGCTGCTGTGGTGGGTCGGCCGAGGCCTGAGCTGGACCGCAAAGCTTGCCACCGCGGCCGTGACGCTGGTGCTGATCATCTGCGTGCTGCTGGTCGAGCGCGGCTGGGGCTAGGGCGCGCCACCCCACCCCACAACAAAAAGCGTGAAAACAACCCCATGCACAGTAGCCGTCAAGTGCGGCGGCGATGATGAACGCCTGCGCGGCAGCGGCGATTCATCATACACTCATCGCAGCTTATGCCGCGTCAGCGGCTCACGACATCGGCGGTGCGACAAACTTTGCAAATCCATCCCGCTTGCCGAGCTCGGCGAGCCAGCGCGTCAGGTTCGGCTGGGCGGGGCGGGTGATGCCTTCTACGCCGAGCCAGCGCCGCGCATAGGATCCAACAGCGATGTCGGCGAGCGTGAACGCCTCGCCGTCTATGAAGCGCCGCGTGGCGAGCAGGCGGTCGGCGATGGCCCAGACTTCGGCGGCGGCATCGGCATCGCGCTGCACCTGGATCATGTCGCGCTCATTGGGCGCCGTGCGCACGGTGCCCCAGAACACCGGGCGGTCGACCGGCTGCACCGCCGACAGCGTCCAGTCGAGCCAGCGGTCGACGCTCGCGCGCAGCTTTGGCGCGTCCGGATAGATCGGCGTGCCGCGCCCATGCGCAAGGCAGAGATAGCGCATGATGGAATTCGACTCCCACAGCACGAAGTCGCCCTCGACCAGCGTCGGGATCCGCGCATTGGGGTTCATCTTGAGATACTCGGCCTCGCGGGTCTTGCCGTATTGCATGCCGGCGTCGATGCGCTCGCAGGCAAGGCCAAGCTCGGCGAGGCACCAAAGCACCTTCTGCACGTTGACCGAATTGGCGCGGCCCCAGATCGTCAGCTTGGCATCAGGCATGAAGTTTCTCCCGCGACGTTGTTCAGTGTCGTAGCCCGGATGAAGCGCAGCGCAATCCGGGGGGCTTCGGCGGCGGCGGTCCCGGATTACGCTTCGCTCCATCCGGGCTACGGGTCCACCGTGCGCGGTGATAGCGGAATTCTGCGAAAGCAGCGATGCGCGATTGCGGCGAGCCTCTCATGCAAAAAGCTCCGCCCGGGGCGGAGCTTTCATTGCAGTTGCACCTGACGATCAGCGGCCGAAGAACAGCCACAGCAGAATGATCACCGGGATCGGCACGCCCAGCATCCAAAGCAATATTCCTCGTCCCATTGCGTTCTCCTCCAATCGCATTGTCGAGGAGTGAACGCGCGCGGCGAGAGCTTTGTTCCTAGGGGAATGGCCCTACCAGTGGCCGGTATTCGGCATCGAGACCCAGGGCTCGGCCGGCGCCTTCGGCTCGCCCTTCTGGAGCAGCTCGATCGAGTGCAGGTCGGGCGAGCGGACAAAGGCCATGTTGCCGTCGCGCGGCGGACGGTTGATGGTGACGCCGGCTTTCATCAGCTGCGCGCAGGTGGCGTAGATGTCGTCGACCTCATAGGCGAGATGGCCGAAGAAGCGATCCTCGCCATAGGTCTCCTCGTCCCAATTGTAGGTGAGCTCGACCAGCGGCGCGCCGCGCGTCTGCGGCTGCTTCTTCAGCGCCTCGAGATCGTCGGCCGAGCACAGGAAGACGAGCGTGAAGCGTCCCTTGTCGTTCTCGATCCGCCGCACCTCCTTCAGCCCCAGCGCATCCTGGTAAAACTTCAGCGCGACATCGAGATTGCGCACGCGCAGCATGGTGTGGAGGTATCGCATGGTTGTTGCTCCCTTGAACGGATGGGGTTTTGCTTTGGGCCGGGACGGCGGGGACAGGAGATAGCAGGAAAGTGGGAGGAGGGGCAGGGTGAGGGTGCACGTGTGCGTGAAGGGGGCGGTTCGACTCTGACTGCGTCACGTCCGAAGCAGTCCGGCCATCTCCTTCCAATGATAGATTCTGACCTTCTCCGTTGGATGGCGTGCGGCCTTAGCCATGGCGTGCGCGATTTCGTTGCCGGTGAGCCCGCGATACCGGTCGATCGGGCCAACCAGCAGCGGATTGAGCACGCCCCATATCGCGATGATGAGACGTTCACGCGGGCGGTCTTCATCGCGCTCGCCGAGGATCATCGACGGTCGGAAAATATGCGTGTGGTCGAAATCGAGCGCGAGAATGTCCCGCTCCACCTCACCCTTGGTCCGGATATAGAACACGCCGGAACCGGCGTTGGCGCCGACAGCCGTGACAAGGAACACCGACCGCGCGCCGTTCGCCTTGGCGATCTCGGCCGCTGCAAGCGGATAATCATGATCGATCTTGTAATAATCGGCCTCGTCAGGCGTATGCTTGCGCGTCGTTCCGAGCGCGATGAAAACCTCGTCCGCGATCAGCTGCGGCTTTAGCGTGGGCAGGGAGGCGAGATCGCCGATCAGCACCGTGAGCTTCGGATGGCTGACCGCCAGCGGCTTGCGAGCCATCGCGATGACCCGTGAATAGTCGGGACTGTCCAACAGGTCGCGCAGCAAATGCGAGCCGATGAAGCCGGTCGCGCCGAAGAGAAGTGCGGATTTCCTGCAAGGTACCGTCTTGTGTTGATTGCGTGGTCGGAATTACGGTGACAGTGCCTTTAGTTGGCGCTCCCGCGAGGTTGCTGGCCGAAGCCCCCGAGGGGGGACGATCGTAAATCATTTTAGTGCACTGTCACCGTATTTCCGATGACAGGCGTGAAGTCCGAGCGCCGTGTTACACTTTCGTGATGCGAACGTTCATAGTGCAGGGCAGGAGGTGCTGAAGAAAGTGCAGCTTGCTGAGAGCAAAATAATAGAAAGTAGACAACGTACCTGGGCGCTGCTTGTGTTCAGGAAAGTATTCGATGGCCATGCTGGCGCCAGTTGTGGAGACATGAGCAGCCAGCCGGTCGATCCGAAGGACGTCTTCGTCAACGGCGGCGTGGTCAGATCGCTTTTTGTTTACGAACTTGCTCATGAGTCGATAGAGATATGCCGGCGAGGTCGGCTCGTAGAGCAACACGATCCGGCCGCCGGGCCGCAGGACCCGCATCATTTCGCCCAAGGTCTCTTGATAGCGATCGTCTATGATGAAGTGATGGAAGGCGGCAAAGCAGAACACCACGTCGAAAGACTGATCTGAAAACGGCAGGTCCGCAGCGCTACACGACCACTTCTCGTCAACCGTTGCGCCAATCAGGCTCTCATATTTGGCGGTTACTTGAAGGGCATGCGGACTGATATCGCTGGCGATAACGTAGCATTGCGGATATTGCCGCTTAAGCATCACGCTGGCCCAACCTTGACCGGCGCCGACCTCGAGGATGCGCTCGGCGCCCCTCAGGCCAAGAAACGCCTCGGTCATTCGGAATGTCAGCATTACTCGCGACTTGTAGAGGGTGTTTTCGAAGATGTCGGCGTTGGGGCCTTCACCGGGGTCGCTTTCCCAGAACACAAGTTCTTTCTGATCGCTAGTCGAGAGCTTGTGGCTGGCGAATACGGCGACGGGGCCAACAAAACTGGTGACGACGCCCGGAAGCGTGGATATGTGCATATGTAAAAACTCGCAAAAATTGTGTTCTGTAAATACGTACCCAAAGATTGTGCTCTGATCGCGGACTTTGGCGAGGAAAAGGAAGATTAGCGCGACAGGTCGTCGGCTCGTGTAAGCGCTCCCTCGGGGACCAAGAAGGTCCCCTGCACCTCTACGTTTGCAGCAGGCCTGCTCAATCCAGATCGGCCTAGAGCTTCCTGCCTGATATCGTTGCTACGAACACGACGCCGAAATGCTTGCGGATGTCCATAGAGATATCCTTCATTCCACAGCCGTCGAACTCTTGGAGTAGATTGCGGAGGCTGTAAGAGTGCATCTTCATTGGCGGTTCGATTTTGTCGCGCCCTTTGATGAATCGAGCTAGACGATATTTGTGATACTGAAATTCCTTCCGAAGAGGTTGGTCGACTTCGACGGAAAAATCCAGGACGGCTGCCCCACCGCTGTTGACGCGATTTAGAAGAGCCCGCAGGATCCTCATGCCACGCTCGACTGGAATGTGTTGCATCGCAATCTTACTCAGTATGAAGTCAAAGGATCCGGTCACTCTTGAGAGGCTGTCATCAGACTCAAGAATGGAAACGTTGTTGCGTCCGAGTTCAGCGACATTCTTGCGCGCTTCTCTCATCATTCCATCTGAAATGTCGACGCCCGCCACCTCTTCGAAGCGACGTGAAAGTGGTATGAGGAGCCTGCCCACGCCACATGCAAAATCGAGTGCTCGTCCAAACTTGATTGGCTCTCCAAAGCGGTTTGCTTGATCGATAGCGAGATCAACGTCACGTTCACCCGTTGCGAAGAACTCGGATTTGTTCGCTTCAATCTGTTCTTTTCGAAATTGTTTGTGAGTGACTACACCGAAGTAGGGATCACGCTCGCCCCATTCTTTCCAATCTGCGTCGGTACTACCGGCCAATTCTGCCTCCCTAAAGAACCGCTCGTTCTGTTGCCCAGAAAAAGGCTTGCGGCCCGATAATAAACCTTAAGTAGATCGTAGTTTTGCACACTCGGAATCCTGGTCAAGGTTTTGTGACCGTTTTAGGTAGATATACTTTCGACGGGAGGGTGTTTCGGAGGTGTCCGACTACCTTGGAATGAATTACCGTGACAGTGCTCAACTCAACGACAGCAGGCGTGAGTAGGGTGCACTGTCACCGCCAAATCAGAGAGAACCTTCGATTGCGGCGGTCCGGGAAGTTACCGGGAAGTTACGGTGACAGTGCACTAAATTGACGTGGCGCAGCTTTCGGCGCATATTTCGGCATGGCCCGCCTCGCCCGTGTCGTCATTCCCGGTCATCCCCACCATGTCACCCAGCGCGGCAATGGCCGGGCGCGCACGTTCTTCGAGGACGGCGACTATGCGCTCTATCGCGACCTGCTCGCGGCGAATTGCGAAGCCGCAGGCGTCGAGGTGTGGGCCTGGTGCCTGATGCCGAACCACGTCCATCTCGTTCTGGTGCCATCCGATCCCGACGGTCTGCGCCGCGCGCTGGCCCGTGTGCATCGAAGCTATGCCGGAACCATCCAGGCGCGACGCAAGCGCACCGGCCATTTCTGGCAGGGCCGGTTTGGCGCCGTCGCCATGGACGAGCCTCATCTTGCGGCGGCGCTGCGCTATGTGTCGCTCAATCCCGTGCGCGCGCGCCTGGTGAAGCGGGCGCAGGATTGGCGGTGGTCGAGCACGCGCGCGCATTTGCACGGCAGGGACGACGGCGTCACCGCGCTGGCGCCCGTCCGGGACCGCTTCCCGCACTTTGCCGATCTGCTGACGACCGAGCCGGAGGCGGATCTGTTCGATGTATTGCGTTCGGCGGAGAGCATCGGCCGGCCGCTCGGCGACGACCGCTTTCTCGCCCGCATCGAGCGCCAGACCAAGCGGGTTCTGAGGCCAGCCAAGCGCGGGCCCAAGCCGTCCGCGCCGGAAGAAGAATGAGCTTCGGTCGGTGATTTTGTGCACTGGACTGCACCCCTGCAGGCCAACGCTGTCACCGCAATTGCGAAATGCTTGGGTTGGCGGCGTTTGAACCCCTGCCAGCCTGGTGACGACCAAACGGCATGGAAAAAGTCGTCCACGATCTGCTGGCGCCAATTGTGAGGTCCTTCATTTCGGACTGGGGATTCGCGCTGTTTCAGAAATTGGCGACCTGGCTTGATGCCAGGATTGCAAGCCGAGCAGCGAGGGTCGTCATAGGGCTGTTTCTCGGTCTGACGGCCATAGCCTCAATCGTGACCGTCACGGCGCTGTCTGGCTTTTGATGTCCGCGGACCGTCGCTGACGATTGTTTCATCGCATGTGTTGACGGCTTCGCTGATTGGACTCAGGCTGTTGCGCAGGGGCGGGGGCGCCAATTGAGTGCACTGTCTCCGCGGCTCGCACAACCGCGGGCCACTGATCATTTCGACCGCCATGGGGTCATCCGCGGTATCCAGCGCGGGACGGCGGCGCGGAACGCCTCGTACTCTCTCCCAAACGTCCGCTCGAGCGTGGGTTCTTCGTACGCCACGACGAAGACGTGGAAGGCGAGCCAGAGCAGCGCGCCGTAGACGACGAGGCGCCAATCGCCCATCAGCACCGCTTGACCCAGGATGATGGCAACGACCGCGACGTATATTGGATTACGCACATAACGGTAGAGACCGGTCACCACGAGATTCCGGGTCGGCGCGATGGGCGCGGGGGTGCCGAGACCCTGCAGCGCGAAACGCGCAAATGCGTCAACGAGCCCAGGCACGCCTGCGAGAATCATTATCGCGCCGATGCCGCGCGTCAGCTCCAGACCAAGGAACGGCGGCCGGAGTTGCCAATCCGTGATCGACCACGGAACGAGCCCCGCCAGCGTACATGGGGCGACCACGAAGAAAACCGCCGAGCCCAGGACGGCAATGGTTCGTTGCACGGCGGTTCCCGACACTCGCCGCGAGCTCATTCGAACCTCCCCTTCATGGTTTCCTCATCCGGGGGCCGACACGCTCGCCATGTTATCCCAAAAGCGGAAACCGCGCACGGCTAAAGCCAGAATGCCACGGCGGCAGCGAGGCACGCAATTACGGTGGCGGCGCACTCCATCGACGCTGTCCGCCAGGCGTGAACCGAAGCCGCAGAGTTAGCAGGATGGCGATGGCCAATGAATGTGATGTACCATCGTCGTCACTCATTCTTGTTCAGACCATGCCGGGCTCGTCACCGGCCAAACCATACTCGACGGAGGAAGCGACCCGGGGCATCTTCTAACGCAACGTTTGAGAGGATCCTCGATGACGCGACGTCATGTCCTTGCCCTGCTGGGCGCGGCCCTGTTCGGGCTTGTCGCGGCGCCGGTTGCGGCCGAGACCTATCCGAGCCGCGTGGTGACCATCGTGGTGCCTTATCCGGCCGGGGGATCCGTCGACGGCGTCGCGCGGCTTCTCGCGCAAAAGCTCAACGAGGCGTTCGGGCAGAGCTTCATCGTCGAGAACCGCGCCGGTGGCGCCGGCGGCATCGTCGGGGCGAACTATGTCGCCAAGGCCGCGCCTGATGGCTACACGCTGATGCTGACCGCGTCGATCCATGTGGTGACGTCGTTCCTGCACAAGGCCGTGCCCTACGACGTGGTCACCGACTTCACGCCGATTTCACTGGTGGCCAGCGGACCGCTGATCGTCAGCACCAATGCGCAGTCGCCCGCCAAGACGCTCAGGGAATTCTTCGATCTCGTGCGCAAGGATCCGACCAAATACACCTTCGCGACATCGAGCTTCGGCTCGGCCGGGCATCTGGCGATCGAGCTGCTCAAGCGCGATGCCGGCGTCGACACCCTGGTGGTACCCTACAAGGGCGCAAGCCCCGCGCTGACGGACCTGATGAGCGGCCAGGTGCAGTTGATCGCCGATCCGATCCTGTCTTCGCTGCCGCTCGCGAAAGCCGGCAGCATCAGGGCGCTGGCCATCACCAGCAGCAAGCGCGTCGCGATCGCTCCGGAGATTCCGACCGTGGCCGAATCCGGCATGACAGGCTTCGATTTCGGCTCCTGGTACGGCCTGTGGGGCCCGAAGGGCTTGCCCGCCGACCTCGTCACCAAGATCCAGGCCGAGGTCGCTAGGATCGTGCAGCGGCCGGAGGTGAGGGACCGCTTCGCGGTTCTCGGATTCGAACCGCTCGGTTCCACGCCGGATTATTTCGCCGGCTACATCAGGGACGAGATGGCGAAGTATGAGAAGATCATCAAGGACGCCAACATCAAGGCGGAGTGACCGTGATTGCCTTCAGGTTCGACGGCGTGGTGATCGCCCGACCACTTGGTCACGCGTCTGCGGGTGCTAGAATTTCGGCGTCGCGCCATTTGGGCGTTTCGAGTCCTCGTCGCGAAGCCGGGCCTCTTCAGCCTCGTCGACCAGCTTCAAGGCGGTGCCGTCGTAGCTCAGCTTGAGGCCACGGCCGACGGTCCATATCCATCCCTCGCGGACGCTCCTGGTTGGCTGGGCGTTGAACTGGTCTGATATCGATTTGACGGCTGCTTCCTGCGGCCCCGGATAACTCACCTCCGCATTGACGCGCCAGATGGGATGCCTGGCGTCGACGTCGTCGCCATAGACGGTGACCTTGGTGCCATCAATCGCGCATTCGAGGACATGGGAGTCGCGAAGCTGCCGGCAGCGGTAGCGGCGCTGGGTGATCAGCTTGTTCGTCTCCTCGAACGTCATCCCGGGCGAAAAGCCGAGGATGTCGGACTTCTTCACGAGCGCCAGCGACGCAGGTTTCAAGAAGCCTGGCTGGATCGCCACCAGGGCGGCAACGGCAACGATGATCAAGCCGGCGACAACAATGGCAATCTTCATCAGCCCCTCGCGAGAAACATCCGACCATACAACAGCCGGAGCATCCTGCCAGGCGGGCCTGGATCTCATCGCTACGAAACCTGCGCGATGACGGTGCGTTCAATCGACGCCGTCCGGGTCGACGGCGCGGCATGACGGTATTGAAGCTGCCTCGTT
This sequence comes from Bradyrhizobium sp. GW821-FHT12B03, assembly GCF_058807535.1. Taxonomy (NCBI): domain Bacteria; kingdom Pseudomonadati; phylum Pseudomonadota; class Alphaproteobacteria; order Hyphomicrobiales; family Nitrobacteraceae; genus Bradyrhizobium; species Bradyrhizobium sp. GW821-FHT12B03. Next base: position 25,940 of record NZ_JBXAQU010000013.1, on the reverse strand, counting down.
CACCTCTCCCCAACGGGGGAGGTCGGATTGCCATGGCGCGCAGTTGCGCGCCTGAGCAATCCGGGTGAGGGGCCGCAACGCCCAGGTGGGCAGATACGTTGGCGCGACGAGGCTCGGGAAGTCGTGATGGAGTGTTGCGCCGTGGCCCTCTTCGAGATCGCGGTCGCTGCCTGCAACTAGGCCGCAATCCGCTGCGCGGTGGGCGCCGTCAGGTATTTCAGCGCTTCGGCATGCTCGAGGTCGGGGACCGCGATGGCGGTGTGGCTGTAGATCGCGTGGGTGCGCGATGTCGCGATCCTGTCCAGGACCTCCTTGCCCTTGATGACGTGGAGGCCCATGCCTTCACCGGCAGGGAAGATCGCCAGCACCACGTCGTAGGCCGCGATGACGGCCCTCAGCGCCTCGGCCTTGTCTTCGGCGACATCGACAAACACGCGAACATCGGCCGCGAGTTCACGCAGCTCGTCAAAATCCAGCACTGTGGGGTACTCCAACGCAACGACACTGGAATGAGCTTGGATGCGTTGGGTTACTGAAGTGTCAACAACGCGCATCCAGCCACAGGTTTAACGATGAGGTGCCTTGAGATGTTTCTTGGAAGTACCTTGCAGGTGTTTTGGAGGTATCTTGCGGCCGTCCGTGACCGCGATTGATGTGCGCGAAAGCTACGTCACACAGCTAGGTCATTCAGCTACGTCACTTGGCGTAACCCTGCGAGCGGAGCCACGCGATCTTGCGATCTCCGTTCATCCAGTCGTCGGCATCAGCCTTGCTGGTGAATCCCGTGATTTCCCGCTGCTCGCTGCCGGGATAGTCCGCCAGTATTTTCCAGTCGCCATCGGCGATCCGGACCGCTCTAAACGTCACTTTTGTTTTGGCCATGCCGCACTATGCACGGAATTCTCTTGAAAGAGAACCCGCCTTGCGGCGGGACTTTGGTCAATCCGCTTTTGGCCGGCGTCACGCCGCCATCGTCGGCCTGAGTTTTGTCGTGATCGGCGGCTTGGTCTGGTGGTTCGGTTCTCGAGGGGGGAATGGCGTGAAAGAAGGGGCGGGCGCCGCCCAAAAGAGCCGGAACTCCCGTCAAACTGCGGCTTGCGTTTTCGGCCCCGATGGGTTCTAAGCCCGGTGACTTCCTGACCGCTGGCATGAACACAAAGCGCGCTGCGCGGCTTTGTCGCGTGCCCGGCGCGGTTACCCCACAGCGCGCGCGCACCCAATTCAGAAGGACTTTCGACATGGCGAAGATGACCAAGACTCAATTGATCGATGCGATTGCCGAGGGCACGCAGCTTGCGAAGAACGACGTGAAGTCGGTCATCGAGTACATGGCGACGGTCGGCTACAAGGAGCTCAACGAGTCCGGTGAATTCGTCATTCCCGGTTTCGTGAAGATGTCGGTCGTCAACAAGCCGGCGACCGAAGCCCGCATGGGCGTCAATCCCTTCACCAAGGAGCCGATGCAGTTTGCGGCCAAGCCGGCGAGCAAGTCGGTGAAGGCCTCGCCGCTGAAGGTTGCCAAGGACGCCGTCTGATCCGGACCAATCGCGCGCCCGCCTGCGTGCCGAGAGCCCCGTTCCGATACCGTCGGAACGGGGCTTTTCATTTTCGTTCTGACGCGTCGGCCTGACGCGGACTGGAATCGGCTTCGCGCCCAAGCGCGAGGTCCGCAAAAGCGAAAACCCCGCCTGGGGGGAAGCGGGGCTTTCTGATGGGGGTGAAGCCTGGGGGAAGCTTCAACAATTAGACGCACCAGTCGGCAAGAGGTTCAACCTCTCAAGAAGACATGGTGCCCGGCGAGATCGCCTTCTCACAGACCGCGCAATTCATCGCTCCCTCAGAAAGAGAAAACCCCGCGCTTTCGCGCGGGGCTTTCCAAACTGACGGCGATGGGATTTCAGCGCCTGGCCGCCAGTCTTGGTTCGAACTTAAGGTTGAAAATCCAAAAAGCAACAGCGCCGCGGTGACGGAATATGTTCGTCAGGCGGCGCTGCCATATTGACTGGGCGCTGAAATCCCCAGCCTCCATAGGTCCGCCCGGCGCCCAAAAGGTTCAAGACGATGCGCGTGGACATCGCGGGCGAGGGGCTGGACTTTTTGTTCTCATTTTGTTCTAGTTGGTCATCATCTTTGGATTCCCTGGGAGGTGACTCATGACCGTCGAAAAACAACGCGAAGTGATCCGGCTCTGGAACGAGCTCAGGAAGCTCGAGGGCCCGGCCGCGGAAGAACTCCGCATCCAGATCCTCGAATGCTTTTCCGAGAAGGGCAAGGAGAAGCGCGCGGCTTGACGCGCGTGCCGGGACGTCGGCCGCGATGGCGCGCGAGATCGCCAGCGCGTCCGCGGTGACCTCGAAAGTCTTGCCGCCGAAGATTTCCGCCGGCGAAGATTTGACGGCATAAGATTTGACGTCAGAAGACGTGGCAGCAGAAGACCTGGCAGCAGAAGACGTGACGGCGCGCGGCTTCATCGATCGTTAGCAATCGCTTCGCGCTGATTTTTCGACTCCGATTCGTTCTTCGAGAACGAAATGGAGTCGGATGCAGAACAAGTTGCATCTGTCGATGTCGGTGCGAACGGGCGTGTCAGCCGATCCGGCACGACGAGACTGCTCGCGTGGGCGCGCCTCGCATCATTTTGTTAAGAGTTGCTCCGCGCCGATTTCTTCGATTCCGATTCGTTCTTTGAGAACGAAATGCAGGCGAAGCTGGAACAAAGCCGGTCGGCGCAGGGCGAAGCTGCCTTGGACCTCGCGCGCGGCGCGCACGTATCCGACGCGAAGATCCGGCGCGCTGTGCCAACTCCTAACGAAAGCTTGCGCGGGAAACGATAACCCTATTCGGTTAGGTTAAAACCCCAATCGCGTTGCGCTTGCCGCGGGTTGGGATAGGTGTCTGGCAAGGACAATCAAGAAACCGCTTTGCCAAGAAGCCATTTTGTCATGACACCTTTTTCAGAGCCGTCTTTCTATCAGGGCGATCGGCACACCTACCGGCGTGTCGCAATCGTCGGCACGCTGTTCTGTCTCGCTTTCGTGGTGATCAGCTTTTCGCTGCGCCCGCAGCTCGAGGACACGCGCGTCGCGGTCAAGGCCGACAGGCTGGTGCGCACGGCGGGCCAGGTGCCGCACGCCAACTAGCGCTGGTCGCCACAGATCCGGTCGTCGGCCGCAGCGCGCGGGCACGAGGTGCCGCGGCTCGCGAGCGCGACGAAGCCGGCATAGCCGGACAGGTTGAGCAGGACTTCGAGCCACACGGGCATGTCGGGCCTCACTTGCGCGAAGACAACCTCAACTTGCGCGCGCGGCGCTGGTTCCCGGTCCACATACGAAATTTGTCTAGAGCCGGGAGGCGGGATCGAGGCGGCGGCCGAGGGTTGCGACGGAGGCGGATGAAGGCTGTTCCTTGAGGAACTCGGCGATGGCGCGTGCCAGCTCGCCGTCGCTCATCGGCGTCGGCGGCGGGCGCAGCGTGCCGACACCGAAATTGCGGACGATCTCGTCGTAATGCTGATCGCCGGATCTGGGAACGAGCCTGCGGATGCGGGCCAGCAAAGCGGATATCGGCAATCTGTCCTCCTCGGCGCTCCGCCCCGCTGGCAGCCATGATCGCCTGCTGCCATTTGCTCCCGTGAAACTGAAAACCCCGCCAGCATCGCGGAGGATACTGACGGGGCTTTGGTGCTGCCGCCTCTACCGGATAGCGGAGGCTCCGCACTTGCAGTTCCAACCCATGCAAGGCGCTTTCGTTCCGCCGCCCTCGATATTTTTTGACGGTCTTGGGTTCCGCACCGCGCGCAACCATCGCGCGGCGCCGGCGTTGTTTCCCAGACGCGAAGGAGGAGCTCATGAAGAAGACATTGGCAGTTCTGGCCACCGTCGCAGCCGTCGGCGTGACCGCGGTGGCGGCGCCCGCGCCTGCCGAGGCGCGCGGCCGGGGCATCGGCCCGGGCCTCGCATTCGGTCTTGCCGCCGGCGCGATCACCGCGGGCGCGGTCGCTGCGTCCCGGCCTTACGGCTATTACGGTCCGGGCTACGGCTATTATGACGGCCCCGCCTATTATTACGGACCTGGTCCCTACGCCTATTACGGCGGCGGACCGTACTACCGGCATCACCACTGGCGCCACTGGTAGCCGATGAGAAGCGAAAAGCCCGGAGCGATGCTCCGGGCTTTTTTCTTTCGCGTGGCGTCCACGCTTGCGCGATGATCGCGATGATTCTGGCTGCTACGGCCAGAGCGAGGGCCGTTCGACCTTGCGGGCGTTCTCCAGCGTCGACACGAAATATTCCTCGCGCTCGCGCTTGAACTTCTCCTGGGTGGCACGGAAGGCGGCGACACGGGCGGCGATCTCTTCGCGTTCACGGATCTTGCGTTGTTCGTCTTCGGTCATGTCCATCCCCTCTGTTCACACTTGGACGATGTTACTTGGGCTGTGTTTTACTGGGCTGTGTCTACGAGTGTTCTCAAGCGCTGCCGCCGCACCGGGCCTTGAGTCGCAATCAACCCATGCATTGGCGCTTCTGATTGGGGCGTCAATGGGGAGGAGGCATTGCAGGATTGTGAAATGCGAAGGGCGGAAAAAATTGCCGAGCACGTTGCATTCGCAGTTGATAAGAGCGTCAACAATCTTGCCGCTTGCGCATGTTGCAGCTAGCGCAGGACCAAATCGGGGGGCTTGCGCTTGATTGCATCGGATCTCCGCAGCGGCGTCGAACGGCTCGGCGACATGATCGCCGAGGCGAAGACCATCGTGCCGTTCACCGGTGCCGGCATCTCGACCGAATGCGGCATCCCCGACTTCCGCTCGCCCGGCGGACTCTGGACGCGCTATCGTCCGATCGAGTTCGGCGAGTTCGTCGCGAGCCAGGACGCGCGCGATGAATCCTGGCGCCGCCGCTTCGCGATGGAGGAGGTGTTTGCGGCGGCCAGGCCCGGCCGCGGCCATCGCGCGCTCGCCTCGCTCTACCGCGCCGGCAAGGTCCCCGCGGTCATCACCCAGAACATCGACAATCTGCACCAGGCCTCGGGCATCGCGCGCGAGCACGTGATTGAACTTCACGGCAATACCACTTATGCGCGCTGCATCGGATGCGGGCAGGCCTATCAGCTCGACTGGGTGAAGCGTCGTTTCGAGGAGGACGGCGGCGCGCCGAACTGCACCGCGTGCGACGAGCCGGTGAAGACCGCCACGATTTCGTTCGGCCAGATGATGCCGGACGATGAAATGCAGCGCGCAACCGCGCTGGCGCGCGCCTGCGACCTCTTCATCGCGATCGGTTCCTCGCTCGTGGTGTGGCCGGCGGCGGGCTTTCCGATGATGGCGAAGAACGCCGGTGCTCGTTTGGTGATCATCAATCGCGAGCCGACCGAGCAGGACGACATCGCCGACCTCGTCATCCGCCACGACATCGGCGAAACGCTCGGTCCCTTTGTCGGCAATTGAGGCGTTAATTTGATTCGCGGCTGTGCAAGCTGTTCATAGGTTCCGGCGAATCTCTTTTTTGTCTATGCGTCGCAACCGGGAGTGTTATCTTTTGAGTCGAAAGATTCGCGTCGCGTCGAATTGAGAACATTCTCTTAAGACGCGTGATTCGAGCGCCGCCAATGTGGCGGGTTGCATGGCAGTGTGGGGTCCGGGGTTATGGGGTCGTCGGACGGATTTGAGTCCAAGAAGGTCGGAGTTCCCGCGGTGGGAGAACACGGCGGCGCCGGGCGCGACAGCGCGCTCAGCCCATTCACCGGCCTCGGTGAGGGCAGCGCCAACCTCGTCGAAGTTCACGGCGTCATCAAATGGTTCGACGCCTCAAAGGGCTACGGCTTCATCGTTCCCGACAATGGCTGGCCCGACGTGCTCCTGCACGTTACCGTGCTTAGACGCGACGGCTTCCAGACCGCCTACGAGGGCGCCCGCATCGTCGTCGAGTGCATCCAGCGCGCCAAGGGCTACCAGGCATTCCGCGTGGTCTCGATGGACGAGTCGACCGCGATCCATCCGGCGCAGATGCTGCCGCCGCGCACCCACGTCACGGTCACCCCGACCAGCGGGCTGGAGCGGGCCCAGGTCAAATGGTTCAACCGGCTGCGCGGCTTCGGCTTCCTGACCTGCGGCGAGGGGACGCCAGACATCTTCGTGCACATGGAGACGCTGCGCCGCTTCGGCATGACCGAATTGCGCCCCGGGCAATATGTGCTGGTCCGCTTCGGGCCCGGTTCCAAGGGCATGATGGCGGCCGAGATCCATCCCGAGACCGGATCGCCGGGATTGCAGTCGCACTAGCGGCAGCAATGTCGCCAATTCCCGTAATCGTGAGCAGAGGCGCGCCGGCTGACCGGCGCGCCTCTGGCTTTTCGGGCGGTCGCCGCGTAGGACTGTTCCATTCCCACGCCGTCAGGACATTGAGTGCCGTCCCATGCGTTTTGCCATGCGTTTTGATGTGAAGCCCGCCCGGTTCCTTGCCGGCAGCTGGCTTGCCACCATCCTCGTCATCGCCAGCCTTGCCGTCGCGAGCGCGCCCGTCATCGCCGCCAGCTTCCAGCCGCTCGAGATCGTCACCAAGAACGGCGTGCAGGTGTTTTCGGTCGAGATCGCGACGACGGAGGAGGAGAAGCAGACCGGCCTGATGTACCGCAAGGAGCTGGCCGACGGCAAAGGCATGCTGTTCGACTTCAATCCCGAGCAGGAAATCTCGATGTGGATGAAGAATACCTATGTCTCGCTCGACATGATCTTCATCCGCGCCGACGGCCGCATCCTGCGCATTGCCGAAAACACCGAGCCGCTGTCGACCAAGATCATCTCGTCGCGCGGGCCCGCCCGGGCCGTGCTGGAGGTGGTGGCGGGAACGGCGCAGAAATACGGCATCCGCCCCGGCGACCGCGTCGGCCACCCGCTGTTCGGCAGCAAATAGGGGACCCTGACGGGGCGGGGCCCTTGCCGGCCCCACCGTGGCGGCTAAGGGGGCTTGCTGGCGCCTTGGGGTGCTTGCTGGCGCCCTGGGAAGCGTGTATCGACGGGGCTCGCCGGACATTCGGGGTATAGCGCAGCCTGGTAGCGCGGCAGTTTTGGGTACTGCAGGTCGTTGGTTCGAATCCAGCTGCCCCGACCAGTCCCGAGGTCGAATCTCCTAAACTTTTCCCAAGTGATTCCGACGTGATTCTGACACGCGGTTCTTGCGCTGTTCCGTCGGCGTTGCCGGCGGCGCGCGCGAGCTTGCACGAAGCTAACGCCGTCCACCGTCTGCATGCCATGGACGAGCGACGAGCCCGGCACGCTGGCCACGCGGATGGGCGCCTTGATCGACACATCGTCAAAGATGTTGCCGACCCGGCAGATGGTTCCGCCCATTTCAAATATCTCGAGACCGTGACGGGAAAAGACGGTTCCGAAGTTGTCCTGCGCGGCTATGCCCTGCTAGGTTGTGCGGAATGGCAGGGGACAGACAGAAGGCCGGCTGCCGGGCATCCAGCTCGGCCGGGTGATCGCGGCTATCGCCGTGTTCTATTTCCACTCGCATATTGCGCTCGAGGCGCATGGCTATTTCGAGCTCGACCGCGTGCACGCCTGGCGCTGGCTAGCACTGCGCGGCGCGGCCGGCGTCGACCTGTTCTTTGCGATCTCCGGATTCATAGTCTGCCACGTCGCGGCGCGGCCCGGGTTCAGCGCCTCGGGGTTCCTGTTCAAGCGCGCCTTCCGCATTTATCCGCTGAATGCGCTTTGTACGGTGGTCATGGCTGCGCTGCTGTATTGGCGTTATTGCGGCAGCCCGGGCGACCTCAACGCCGTGCGCTTCACCACGTCACTCCTGATCATGCCTGGGGCGTCGCCGCTCAATAGCGTCGGCTGGACGCTGGAATACGAGGTGGCGTTCTATCTCGTCGCAGCCATACTTATCCCGCTCGGCGGCGCGCGCCTGCTGCTCGCATGGTGCGTTGGTGCCGTCGTGGCCGGCACGGCGATCGATTCGTTGCCGCATGCGCTCTCCCGCTTTGCCGATGATCATTACGCCAGCTTCGCCGCCGGCGTCTTGGCCTGGATCATCGCCGAGCGGGTGCGACTGAAGAAAGTGCCCGCTCGCGCAGTCCTCAGCCTGACATTGATCGCGGCTGGGCTTGGCATCTACGTGCTCGGTATCGAGTGGGAGTTAGGGTGGCCGACCCCGATTGCCTGCTGCACTGTCGTGCTCGGTCTCGCCTGGCTTCCGACGGTGCCCCGCCTTGCCGTGAAGCTGGGCGACATCTCCTATGGCATCTACCTCTGGCACTGGCTGGTGATCATGCTGTCGCCCTGGATGGCCTACTGGTTTCGGGTCGGCCGCGGCTCGGGCGAGCTCTGGCGCTGGGAGCTCCTCGCACTGACCTGCCTCATGGCCTGGCTCACCTACGTGCTGTTCGAGGAACCGATCAACCGTTGGGCGGCGAGGCGGACCGCCAGCCTGTCAGAGCCTCGCATCGATCAGGAGCGTGCCGGCGCCGCCCCGATAGATCACGCAGACGTCGTTCGGCATCAGCGTGCCGGACAGCGCGCCGTCGATCTCGAAGGTGCTCGGTGACCAGGGGGTGTTGGTGACGGACCCGGCACGGCGCCGACCACGCCATCGGTTACACCCACCGAGCCGAGGATCCCGGACGGAAGGGAAGAAGCCGCAACGCTCTGTGCGCCGATCCGGAAAATGCGCGTCGGTTCGAACTTTTTCACGCCACCAGCGCCTGCTTCGCCGGCCTGGCGCGTTGAAGGAGCGGACAGGGCGCGCAACCGGTGCTGCGCCCAAGGAAAGCTTCAGGCGAGGGTTTCATGTCGATCAGCGCGATTGCATCAACCAGTGCGGCGGTGACGGCGTCCCCGTCCACCGCAACGTCGTCGGCCTCATCTGCGACCGCGGCATCATCGGCATCATCGACGTCATCGACATCGGCGACATCCTCGACGTCCGAGACGTCGTCGTCGCAATCGGCGGGGGGAAGCTCGGGATCGGGCGGCGGCGGCTCGGCCAAGACCGTCGTCAGCGAGGTCTCCATCACCATCGACGGTGTCACCACCACCACGACCACCTATTCCGACGGCACGACCGAGGTCGAGACGTCCGTGAGCGCGCAGGGTAGTCAAGACAATCAGGCCGGGCAGACCTACAACGCGCAAGGCTCGCTCGGTGCCGATGCCAAGAACGCATCCAACAGCACGTCCAGCGCAAGTGCCGGCGTCTAGCCGGGGCGCGATCGTCACCGCAGACCGAGCGGCCTATTGCGTCCTGAAACGCTTGCGCCGCCCCGCGCCTGAAAATCCAGCCTGAAGCCTTGGCCTGAAGGCTTGGCGATCGTTCCCTGCGCAGCGGGACTTCCGCGCGATCTTTCAAGGGATTGGGGACCGGGCCGGCGCAGAATCAGCAAAGCTTCATCGAACCTTTGGCCGTCGCCGCAGACATATGAATGTTGGGGATTTCAGCGCCCAATGCCTAAACGGACGCCGCCAAGCGATGATATTCCGCTTGCGCGGCGTTGCGTGTGTTCAGACGTCACGTTCGTCAGAATTGGCCGATCAGTTCGACGCGTGCCAGCCGAACGGAAACGGCAAGAACGGCCAGACCATCTGGTTGTCGTTGGCGGCCCTTGGTGGCTCCTGAGCTGACGTCCTGGCGACCGGGAGCGGCGGCGTCGATCGCACCGCCAAGCGCAGACAGGCACACTGCAATTTCATTGTGGTCGCCCCAGCCAGTAAGTTTTTTTCAAAATGCGATGTCAGTTCAAAACGCGACGTCAGTAAGAAATTGCCGCGCGTCCAAAACGGCGCGCTCATTCTCAAATCACGCATGCATTGTAGAAAAATCGGCGCTGGCTTTCAACCAGTCTGGCCACCCCTCCACGACAGGTAAGGTTGATCAGTTAGGTTAAGGGCGAACGGTCGTTGCAGCCATTGTGACGGCTGTTATCAGACAATGCCGGCTCGCGATGGGCTGCCTGAAATCCGTGCTCACACAAGGTCACAGTTCGTCGCGGCGCGCGTATCCTGTGAGTTTTGCGTCATGTCTTTCGATCGCAACTTGAAAACCGCCAGTCCGCAGTCGAGCTGGACAGAAATCTGGCACCTCTGGACCGTGATCGTGCCGCGCCGCTCGATCAACGGGCAGCTCGTTTACGGCAAGGTCTGGCGCCGACACGACGGCCGCGACTGGATCTACAAGAAGTTCACCGAGTTCGACGCCGAAGCGGCGGCCTGAGGCAGTGCGATCGGGATAGATCGTCACCCCGCTTTCAGGTGGGGGCCTGCACGCGCGGCAGCGGCATTTTGAAGTGACGTTTCGCGTAGGCGACGATCTCGTTGTCGGAGGGGTGATCGGCCGCTTCCACCGCGACGATCCGCTTGGCGACATCGGGAGCGTGGTCGCGAATGTGGCTGGCCAGCTCGGTCTTGGCGCTCGCCGGTCCGATGATCAGGACTTCGCCGGCACCGGCGAGGGCTTTGGTCACCTCAGCGTAGAACGTCTTGTCGGGCGCGGCATGGCCGCTGCCGATCGCATTGGCCTTGTGATGGAGATGACGCGTCGCCAGATGCGGGTGCAACGTGATTTCGTCGGAACCGCTCAGGCCGAGATGGAAGATCCGGGCCTGCGAATGGTCGATCCATACAATCGCGTGAAAATGAGAGGGCATGTGCCTTGGCCTTGTCCGGGAGGAAGCCGCCGACATTGGTGCGGCGACGCGAGTCGCCGCGACACTAGGTCGGCCGGCGCCGGCCCTGGTTGACGCAGGTCAATTCGATCGCGGGCGAACCGACAGAGGACCGACGCCCCTGGACGAGCGGACGTTCCGGGCTCAGGCTGCCTTCGCCGCAGCCGAGGGCTTGGGCGGCGGGGGCTTCAGCGGCTTGTCCTGCTTCTTCGACCACGAGATGTAATAGGCCACCGTCGTCATGATCGCGATGCCGGCGATGCTGACGAAGAGCTGAGCGAGCAGCGAGCCCGAGCTCATCGACAGCTCGAAATGGCCGACGAAAGACAGGAACACGCCGACGCAGAACACCGCGAGCGATTGCTGACCGCAGACGATCAGGGGATCGAATACCTTCCATTCCAGGCCCGGCCATTCCTTCGGCACGAAGCGGATCACCAGGATCACGATCACGACGAAATGGATGAAGCGGTAGGGCGCAAGGTTGGTCTTGTCGTTCGGGTTGAAGGCCGAGAACAGCCATTCCGGGAACAGGCCGCCGAGGCTCGGAAAGCGGCCGGCCATGGTCATGACCAGTGCGAACAGGAGATAGCCCAGGCACAGCCACAGCGTGACCGGCGCGTTGATCAGCGTCATCGAACGGCGCGCGCCGCCCATGGCGCACCAGGCGCCGAACACGAACAGCACCTGCCAGCAATACGGGTTGAAGTACCACTGTCCCGCCGGATAGGCGTTCAGGTTCCAGCCGAAATGCCGCGCGGCGAGCCACAGCACGATCGACAGCACCATCGTGACGTCGGGCTTGCGCAACATGAACCACAGCACCGGCGGGAACAGGCCCATCAGCACGATGTAGAGCGGCAGCACGTCGAGATTGAGCGGCTTGAAACGCAGGAACAGGCCCTGGCGCAGCGTCTCGGTGGCATTGTCGACGAGGCCCGCGACGTTGAACTCGTTGATCATCTCGGAATCGCCGAAGCGCAGCGCCAGATAGCTGATCGAGGCGATGTAGATCACGAACAGGATGATGTGGGCGACGTAGAGCTGCCAGACCCGCTTGGTCAGGCGCGTGGCGCCGACGACGAAGCCGCGGTCCAGCATCATGCGCGCATAGACGAAGGAGGCGGTGTAGCCGGAGATGAAGACGAACAGGTCGGCCGCATCGGAAAAGCCGTAGTTGCGCGTCGTGATCCAGTTCACGACGTTGTCGGGGATGTGGTCGAGGAAGATCGCCCAGTTGGCGACGCCACGAAACAGGTCGAGCCTGAGGTCACGACCTTTTTCAGGGAGCGTGGCGTTGATGTTCAGAAAGGCCATGCGACGGGAGCTTTCGGAGGGGACAGATACGCTGATGTCGGCGAGGCAGTGCCGCCGGGCGGAATCCCGGCGCAGAAAGCGGGTACGGAATTGTCACGGTGCAGCATAATGACTATACCGTCGGTGAGGGTGACCGGGGGCCGGAATCACCGATCAGTTCCCGGTCGGTGTCTCTATACTATCCCTGAGGTTTCCACCAACTGCCACCCTGACGCATCGAAATCGAACGAAAAGACAAAAAGGCCCGGACCACCCCATGACCGCACGCATTTTCAAGCCCGCCAAAAACGCGATGCAATCCGGCCGGTCCAAGACCCGGGAATGGCAGCTCGACTACGAGCCGGAGCAGCCGCGTTCGGTCGAGCCGCTGATGGGCTGGACCTCGTCCGGCGACATGAAGCAGCAGATCACGCTGCGCTTCCACAGCAAGGAAGAGGCGGTGGCCTATTGCGAGCGCAAGGGCATCGCCTACCAGGTGATCGAGCCCCAGGACTCGATCCGCCGCCCGGTCGCCTATGCCGACAATTTCTCGTTCCGGCGCGGCGAGCCCTGGACGCATTGAGGGGGCGGTTGCTCCGACTTCTTGCGACGTACTCGTCATGCCCGGGCTTGTCCCGCCTGCGCGGCCGAAGCCGCTTCGGCGCGGCGAAGGCCCGGGCATCCACGTTTTGGGCCGCGTGAAAGAGCGTGGATGGCCGGGACAACAAGACCGGCCATGACGGCGGGGAGAACCCGATAGCGCCGCGCCCGGGGGATGGCTCTTGGCACCAATTCCGCCGCATGCTTCGCTGCTCCCGACATCACGGGACCATGACGAGGTTGGGGTATGGCCGGGCGTGACCAGCTCGACGGCGTCGATCTGAAGATACTTTCCGAGCTGCAAGCGGACGGGCGGATCCGCAACAACGAGCTGGCGCTGCGCGTCGGCGTGTCCGCGCCCAATTGCCTGAGGCGGCTGAAATCGCTGTTCAGCCGCGGCGTGATCCGGGCGGTGCGCGCCGTCATCGACGAGCGACGGCTCGGCTATGAGGTGGTGTCGTTCGTGTCGATCCAGCTCGGCAGCCAGGCCCAGCCGGTGCTGGAGGCGTTCGAAAGCTCGATATCGGCGATCCCGCGCATCCAGCAGTGCTGGCGGATTTCGGGCGACACCGATTATCTGCTGAAATGCGTTGCGCCAAGCGTCGAGAGCATGCGCCAGCAATTGCTGCATTTCGCTGCGATGCCTGATGTGAAGAACGTCCGCAGCTTTCCGGTGCTGGGCGTCGCAAAGGACGAACCGCTGCCGTTGCAGGAGATCGCGGTATCGCCTGCAGGATAGGGGCTGCCGGCCGGTCTCGATCGCCGAAATTTCGAAACGCAGGGCCTTTGGCACCCAACACAACGATTCGGATAATGTCACAAAAGATTAGTAACTCACCTAACTGTGACATGTGATTTGCGAAGCCCTGCAATGCGCGAGCCCGTGATTGTCGGTCCCTGCGCGCCGCCTAGATGCAAGGTGTGACCCTCGGTCTGCGTCGCACGCCGGGATGCTTTTGTGGGACCCTAAGCAGGAAAAGACATCATGACATCGACCTCCAAGACAATCGCAGCGTCTGCTGCGACCCTGTTTGCGTCTGCGTTTCTTGTTCTGTCGGCGCCGGCTGCGAAGGCCGACGACTACTGCATCACCAATGGCGCCCAGGCCGCTCACGGCTGTGGCTATCCGACGATGGAGGCCTGCCGCCAGGCGGCCGGCGGCATCGGCGGCTCGTGCTCGCAGGCTGGTGGCGCCAAGAGCAGCAACGACGCGCTCGCGTTCCAGCCGAAGCAGACGCAATCGCAGTCGCGCGCCAAGGTTCGTTCGGGCGCGCAAAACTAACGCCTGACATCGCGCCCTGATCCAGGACATTGCGGCCTCCGAGAGCGATCTCGGGGGCCGTTAATTCATGACGAGCAGGTGACGGTGCGCCTCAGCGATATCTTCCGCGAAACTCGCGCGGCGAGGCACCGGTCCAGCTGCGGAACGCACGGGAAAAGCTCTTCTCGTTGCGGAAGCCGGCGATCTCCGCGATCCGCTTGATCGGGGTGCGGCCGCGCATCAGCTCCTGCTTGGCCAGCTCGAACTTGGCTTCTTCCTTGAGATCGCGCAGCGAGGTTGCTTCCTCGCGCAGGCGCCGGTGCATGGTGCGGGTGGAGAGCGCCAGCTCGCTCGCGACGTCCTCGGCGCCGAGGCTGCGTCCGCGCGCATGGCGCAGCACGCGCCGCACGCGCTCGACCAGCAGCCGGTCGCGCCGATAGGGCAGCACGGTCAGCCGCAGTGCGCCCTTGAGCATGTTGTCGAGATCGACCGCGCTGCGCGTGAGTGGCAGCGACAGATAATGCTTGTCGAAGATAATGGCTGCGCGGTTCGCATCGAAGCGGATGGTTCGGCAGAAGATGGTCGGATAGACCGAGACGTGGCCGGGCTCGGGGTACGGGAATTCCGCGGCGCGGAGCGCGATCCTGGAATCCACCGCCCAGCAGGAGAAACCGAGCACGTAGCGAAGCAGGGTGACCAGGCAGAATTCGCGCAAGGGTCCGAGATCGCGCAGCTCCCGGATGGAGACGATCGCGGTTTCATCGCCAATTTCGAGATCGAGCAGCACGTCCTCGGTGAGCAGGCGGTGATGCCGGCACCAGCGCTTGAGCGCAACCTCCAGCGTCGGTGCCGTGATCGAGGCGCGGCACAGCATGCCATAGGTGCCGAAAGGCAGCCGGCGCGAGAACCAGCCGAGCGCCTCGTCGTCGAGCTCGCGCATGGCATGGCCCGCCAGCGCCTCGAACTGGGCGGCCGTGATCCGCCCGTCCGGAGAATTGACAAGGTCTGGCGCTACCTGGCCCCGCTGCAACGCCTCCGCCGGGTCCCGTCCATATCGCGCATAGGCGGCCACCACGCCGCGGACGAAGGCGGCGGGGGTGACGGCGCGGCGCGGGAGCGCGGTTGCGGTCTGAAAAGGCATCGGAAATCCCTCAGGAAATCCTCGCCAAGTTTGGCGGAAAATGCAACCTTTTCGACCGCAGAAGGGCCCTGACCCCGCTAGGTTCGGGCGACAAAAGACGGAGGAATCGCCTTGAACATCCCGAGCATCGATTTCGATCTGGGCGAAGACATCAGCATGCTGCGCGACACGCTCCGCGCCTTCGTGGAGGCGGAGATCACCCCGCGTGCCGCCGAGATCGAGAAGGCCAATTTGTTTCCGGCGGACCTCTGGAAGCGCCTCGGCGACCTCGGCCTGCTCGGCCTGACCGCGCCGGAGCAATATGGCGGCTCCAACATGGGCTACCTCGCCCATATCGTTGCCATGGAGGAGGTTTCGCGGGGCTCGGCGGCCGTGGGGCTGTCTTACGGCGCCCATTCCAACCTCTGCGTCAACCAGATCCGCCGCAACGGCAACGATGCGCAGCGCCAGCGCTATCTGCCGAAGCTGATCTCGGGCGACTATGTCGGCGCGCTCGCGATGTCCGAGCCCGGTGCCGGCTCCGACGTCGTCTCGATGAAGCTGCGCGCCGACAAGCGCGGCGACCGCTACGTGCTCAACGGCTCCAAGATGTGGATCACCAATGGCGGCGATGCCGACGTGCTGGTCGTCTACGCCAAGACCGATCCGGAGGCCGGCCCGCGCGGCATGACCGCCTTCCTGATCGAGAAGGGCTTCAAGGGCTTCACCCACGGCCAGCATCTCGACAAGCTCGGCATGCGCGGCTCCAACACCTATCCCTTGTTCTTCGATGAGTGCGAGGTGCCGGAGGAGAACGTGCTCGGCAAGGTGGGCGAGGGCGTCAAGGTGCTGATGTCCGGCCTCGACTATGAGCGCACGGTGCTGTCGGGCGGCCCGCTCGGGATCATGGCGGCCTGCATGGACGCGGTGGTGCCCTACATGCACGAGCGCAAGCAGTTCGGCCAGCCGATCGGCGACTTCCAGCTGATGCAGGGCAAGCTCGCCGACATGTACGCGACCTGGCAGGCGACGCGCGCCTATGTCTATGCGGTCGGGCGCGCCTGCGACCGCGCCGACCACGCGCGGACCCTGCGCAAGGATGCGGCGGCCGCGATCCTCTATTCCGCCGAGAAGGCGACGTGGATGGCGGGCGAGGCGATCCAGGCGCTTGGCGGGGTCGGCTACACCAGCGAATTCCCGGTCGGACGGCTCTGGCGCGACGCCAAGCTCTACGAGATCGGCGCGGGCACATCCGAGGTCCGCCGCATGCTGATCGGCCGTGAACTGATGGCCGAGACGGCGTAGGTCCGGCGCAATTCCCCCGCCGCGGTCAAACCTGACCGCGGCCTCCCACCAGATCATCAGAAACGCGGGACAACATGCCGCTCCATTCCAGCATCGATCCGTCTTCATCCGACTTTGCGCGCAATTCCGAGGCGATGCGCGGTCTCGTCGCGGACTTGCGCGAGAAGCTGAGCCAGGTCGCCGGCGGCGGCGGCGAGGTCTCGCGCAACCGCCACACCTCGCGCGGCAAGATGCTGGCGCGCGAGCGCGTCGACCTGCTGGTCGATCCCGGGACCTCGTTCCTTGAGCTGTCGCCGCTCGCGGCTTACGGCCTCTATGGCGGCGACGTGCATTCGGCGAGCGTCGTTACCGGGGTGGGGCGCATCGCGGGCCGCGAATGCGTCATCGTCGCCAACGACGCCACCATCAAGGGCGGCACATACTATCCGATGACGGTGAAGAAGCATCTGCGCGCGCAGGACGTGGCGCGCCAGAACAATCTTCCCTGCGTCTACATGGTGGATTCCGGCGGCGCCTTCCTGCCGCTCCAGGACGAGATCTTCCCGGACGAGCGCCACTTCGGCCGCATCTTCTACAATCAGGCGCAGATGTCGTCGCAAGGCATCCCGCAGATCGCGATCGTGATGGGCTCCTGCACCGCCGGCGGCGCCTACGTGCCCGCGATGTCGGACGAGAGCATCATCGTGCGCAATCAAGGCACCATCTTCCTCGGCGGCCCGCCGCTGGTGAAGGCCGCGACCGGCGAGGTGGTGACCGCGGAGGAGCTCGGCGGCGCCGACGTGCATTCGCGCCAGTCGGGCGTCACCGATCATTACGCCCAGAACGACGCCCATGCGATCGGCATTGCACGCCGGATCGTCGGCACGCTGAAGCCGTCGGCGCGGCCGAACCTCAACATGCATCCGCCGCGCGATCCGCTGTTCGCAGCGGAGGAGATTTACGGCGTGGTGCCCGTGGATGGCCGCAAGCCGTTCGACGTCCGCGACATCATCGCCCGCGTCGTCGACGGCTCCGAGTTCGACGAGTTCAAGAAGCTCTACGGCACGACGCTGGTGTGCGGCTTCGCCCATATCTGGGGCTATCCGGTCGGCATCATCGCCAATAACGGCATTCTCTTCAGTGAAAGTTCGCTGAAGGGCGCGCATTTCATCGAGCTGTGCTGCCAGCGCGGAATTCCGCTGGTGTTCCTGCAGAACATCACCGGCTTCATGGTCGGCAAGAAGTACGAGGCCGGCGGCATCGCCCGCGACGGCGCCAAGCTGGTCACGGCGGTTGCGACCGCCTCGGTGCCAAAGTTCACCGTGGTGATCGGCGGCTCCTACGGCGCCGGCAATTACGGCATGTGCGGCCGCGCCTACGCACCGCGCTTCCTCTGGATGTGGCCGAACGCGCGCATCTCGGTGATGGGCGGCGAGCAGGCCTCGATGGTGCTGAGCCAGGTCCGGCGCGACAATATCGAGGCCAAGGGCGATAGCTGGTCGAAGGACGAGGAAGACAAATTCCGCGAACCTATCCGCGCCCAATATGACAGCCAGGGGCATCCCTACTACGCCACGGCGCGGCTGTGGGACGACGGCGTGATCGATCCGGCCGACACGCGCCTCGTGCTCGGCCTCGGACTCTCGGCGGCGTCGAATGCGCCGATCGAACCCACCAAATTCGGCCTGTTCAGGATGTGATGCGATGGACCGCTCAAAGCTCTACCGCCGTTTTCGCACCCTCCTGATCGCCAATCGCGGCGAGATCGCCTGCCGCGTCATCCGCACCGCGCGCGCCATGGGCCTGCGTACCGTCGCGGTCTATTCCGAGGCCGACCGCGAGGCCATGCATGTCGCGCTCGCGGACGAAGCCGTGCTGCTCGGGCCCGCGCGGGCTCGCGACAGCTATCTCAACGTCGAGCGGCTGATCGAGGCCGCGCGCAAGACCGGCGCCGAGGCCGTGCATCCCGGCTACGGCTTCCTGTCCGAGAATGCCGAATTCGCGCAGGCCTGCCTCGACGCCGGGCTGGTCTTCGTCGGCCCGACCGCCGAGATGATGACGGCGATGGGCTCTAAATCCGGCTCGAAGGCGCTGATGGAGAAGGCGGGCGTGCCGCTGGTGCCCGGCTATCACGGCGATGCGCAGGACGATGCGACGCTGGCGAAGGCGGCCGAGAAGGTCGGCTTTCCCATCCTGGTGAAGGCCTCGGCCGGCGGCGGCGGCCGCGGCATGCGGATCGTGCGCTCGGCCGCCGAGCTCGGGCCCGCAATCGTCAGCGCCAAGCGCGAGGCCAAGGCCGCGTTCGGCGACGACCGCATGCTGATCGAGAAATATGTCGACAACCCCCGCCATATCGAGGTGCAGATCATCGGCGACAGCCACGGCAATCTGCTGTCGCTGTTCGAGCGCGAGTGCACGCTGCAACGCCGGCACCAGAAGGTGATCGAGGAAGCGCCGTCGCCGACGCTCAATCCTGCCCAGCGTGAGACGGTCTGCGCCGCCGCGCGAAAGGCGGCGGGCGCCGTGAACTATGTCGGCGCCGGCACCATCGAGTTCGTCTCCGACGGCAAGGACGTGTTCTTCATCGAGATGAACACGCGCCTTCAGGTCGAGCATCCCGTGACCGAACTGATCACCGGGATCGACCTCGTCGAATGGCAGCTGCGCGTCGCCTTCGGCGAGGCGCTGCCGCTGAAGCAGGAGGATATCAAGCTCAACGGCCACGCCGTCGAGGCGCGCGTCTACGCCGAGAATCCGACCAAGAACTTCATGCCGTCGGTCGGCAGGATCTCGACCTGGCGGTTGCCGGCGGAGACCGGGGGGCTCCGCATCGACGCCGGCTATCGCGAGGGTGACAGCGTCTCGCCGTACTACGATGCCATGCTGGCCAAGATGATCGCCTGGGCGCCGACCCGCGACGTCGCGATCGAGCGGCTCAACCGCGGGCTCGAGGACTCCGACGTCCGTGGCATCGTCACCAACATCCCGTTCCTCTCGGCGTTGATCACGCACCAAAAGGTGCGGGCGAATGCGATCGACACCGGATTCATCGAACGCGAGCTGGCGATTCTGACGCAGGCGACGCCGGCACCCGGCGAGCTCGAGCTGTGCGCCGCGGTCGCCGCGATCGTGAACGAGGAGCGGCAGACCGCGCAGGCAGAGGCGAATTCCCCGTGGCAGACGTTTGGCTGGATGCCGGTCGGCCGCCGCCAGCGTAATTTTGCCTTCCGCGTCGGTCATGAGCCCGAGCAGAAGATTGCTCTGAACTATGGCAGCGGCCCGTCCACGCTGCTGATCGGCGAGCGCGAGCTGGCATTTGCGATCACGGCGAAGGAGGGCGGCTTCGATCTGACCCTCGATGGCGTCAAATCGCAGGTCGCGGCCGTGATCGACGGCCATGAGCTCTATTTGCGCACCCGCAACGGCCGCTTCGATCTGCACTGGGTCGATCCGTTCGGCGGTGAGACCGAGGAGCAGGTCGGCGCGGACAAGATCGCGGCGCCCTTGCCGGGCACCGTCGTCGCCGTGCTGGCCGAGGAGGGCGCCACGCTCGACAAGGGCGCGCCGATCCTGACCCTTGAAGTGATGAAGATGGAGCAGACGCTGCGGGCGCCCTATGCCGGCGTGCTGAAGTCGATCAAGTGCAAGGTGGGCGACATCGTGCAGGAAGGCATCGAGCTCGCCGTGGTCGAGCCGTCCGGAGAGTAAGATGAGCGATTCCGTCCGCATCATCGAGATGGGGCCGCGCGACGGCCTGCAGAACGAGAAGACGCCGGTCAGCGTCGAGGCCCGCATCGCCTTTGTCGAGGCGCTGGTGGCCGCAGGGCTCACGACCGTCGAGGTCGGCGCCTTCGTCTCGCCGAAGGCGATCCCCCAGATGGCAAGCTCGGATCAGGTGCTGCGCGGCGTCAGTCACGTCAAGGGCGCCGAATTCCACGTTCTGGTGCCGAACGAGAAAGGTTATGACGCCGCCCGCGCTGCCGGTGCGATAGTGGTCTCCGTGTTTGCGGCGGCCTCCGAGGGTTTTTCACGCGCCAACATCAACTGCACGGTCGCGGAATCCATCGAGCGGTTCAAGCCGGTGCTGGCGCGCGCCAAAGCTGATGGCGTCAAGGTGCGCGGCTACATTTCGTGCGTGCTGGGCTGTCCGTTCGACGGTGAGATCAAGCCGAAGGCGGTTGCCGATCTCGCCAGCACGCTGTGGGAGCTGGGCTGCTACGAGATCTCGCTCGGCGACACCATCGGCGTCGGCACACCGGTCAAGGCGAAGGAGATGCTGCGCGCGGTGAGCGCCAATATTCTGCCTGCCAGGCTCGCGATGCATTTCCACGACACCTATGGACAGGCGCTCGCCAATCTCTATGCCGGAATGGAGCAGGGCGTCCGCGTCATCGATGCCGCCGCCGGCGGTCTCGGCGGCTGTCCCTACGCGCCGGGCGCGACCGGCAATGTCGCGACCGAGGACGTCGTCTATATGCTCGAAGGCATGGGCATCAGGACCGGCGTCGACATGGACAAGCTGCTGGCGGCCACGAACGAGATGAGCGGCGTGCTGGGCAAGCCGCCCGTGAGCCGCGTGGCGGCCGCGCTGAATGCGAAGAAGAAGCGGGCGGCTTCCTAATTCTCCGTCATTGCGAGCGCAGCGAAGCAATCCAGAATCTTTCCGTTGAGAAAGTCTGGATTGCTTCGTCGCAAGGGCTCCTCGCAATGACGGCGGAGACGGTCAGGCCGCCTTCAGGCCAACATCAGGCAGACGCGGCCGGCTCTTGAGCGCCTTGACCATCATGGCTTCGACCTCGGCCTTCTCCTGCGGCAGCAGCGCGAGGCGGGGCGGGCGGGTCAGCGCGGTGCCGCGGCCCATGATGTGCTCGCACAGCTTGATGCACTGGACGAGGTCCGGGCGGGCGTCGAGATGCAAGAGCGGCATGAACCATTCGTAGAGCGGCATCGCTTCGGCGAAGCGGCCGGCCTTGGCCAGGCGGAACAGCGTCTCGCCCTCACGCGGGAAGGCGTTCGACATGCCGGAAACCCAGCCCACAGCGCCCATGGCGATGCTCTCGACGATGACGTCGTCGAGGCCGGCGAACAGCACGAAGCGGTCGCCGACCATGTTGCGCGTGTCGATGAAGCGCCTTGTGTCGCCGGAGGAATCCTTGAAGCAGACCACGGTCTCGACGTCGGCAAGCGAGGCCAGGATGTCGGGGGTGACGTCGTTCTTGTAGATCGGCGGGTTGTTGTAGAGCATCACGGGCAGGTCCGTCGCGGTGGCGACGGCACGAAAATGCGCGGCGGTCTCGTGCGGCTTGGACGAATAGACCAGCGCCGGCATCACCATCACGCCGTCGATGCCGACGCGCGCGGCTTCCTTCGCCGTCTCGACCGCGAAGGCCGTGGTGAACTCGGCGATGCCGCACAGCACGGGCACGCGGCCGGCGGCGACCGATTTGGCCGCCTCCATGATCGCGACCTTTTCTTTACGCTCCAGCGAGGTGTTCTCGCCGACGGAGCCGCAAACGATCAGGCCGGAGACGCCATCACGGATCAATCCGTCCATGACCTTCGCGGTTGCGTCGATGTCGAGCGAGAGATCGTCATGGAATTGGGTGGTGACGGCCGGGAAGACGCCTTCCCAGGAAACGCGGCGGCTCATGAGTTCACTCCAAGTGAATTTGCCGGCGGGGGGCTGGGGCCGCCGGCTGTGGTAAAGAGGATGGCGGGCGGGATCAGAGCGTCGCGCCGACCTTGCGCAGCTCGGCGAGAACCGGTGCCTTCGGCAGCCAGATCTTGTCGAACTCGGCGATGACGGCCTCGGTGTCGCCGGCCGGGACCTGACGGATCGGGATCGGCGCGTTCTTGAAGTTCTCGACCAGCGCGGGCTCGTTGGAGGCGAGCTCGTCGATCTGCGCGTCCAGCGTCGACTTGATCGTCTTGGTGATCAGCTCGCGGTCGGCGGCGGGCAGCGACTGCCAGACCCGGCCCGAGACCACCGCGGCCATCGGCATGAAGACGGCATTCATCTGGAGGATCACCTTCGAGACCTTGTCGAAGCGCTGGTTCCAGGAGAATTCGAGATCGGCCTCGAGGCCGTCGACCTGGCCGTTGGCCATCGCGTCGAACACTTGCGGCGTCGGGATCGGGGTCGGTGCTGCGCCCAGCGAGGAATAGAAATCGCGATACACCGGCGTCGGGTTGATGCGCAGCTTCATGCCCTTGATGTCGGCGAGCGAATTCAGGTCCTTGGAGGAGAACACCGCGCGCATGCCGGTGATGCCCCAGCCGAGCCCGATCGTTCCGGTCTCCTGCGGCAGCACCTCGAACAGCTTCACCGCCGCCGGATGCCGCACGAATTTCGCGACCGCCGGCGTCGAGCGGACGATGTAGGGCGCGTTGATTGCGGCAATGTGCGGCACGCGCGAGCCGAGTTCGGCGGCCTGGATGAAGCCCATGTCGAGCGCGCCCGACTGCAATTGCTGCATCATCGCGGGCTCGTTGCCGAGCTGGCCCGAGTGGAACACGGTCAGTGTCAGGCGGCCGTTGGTGGCGGCCTTGAGTTCGTCGCCGAATTTGATCGCGGCCTTGTTCCAGGAATGTCCGTTCGGCGTGATCAGCCCAAGGCGGAATTCCTTGGCCTGGGCCAGCGCCAGCGACGGCGCGAACACCGATGCGGCGGCACTGGCTGCGAGAAAGCGGCGACGTGAAAGCGACATGGTCGGGCTCCTTTTTGGAAGGCCTATTTGACGAGGATCAGCGAGAGCGACGGGTAGAGCGAGAGCAGCACCAGGAGGACGCAGGAGATGACGAAGAAGGGCAGCGTCACCATGAACATCTTCCCGGGCTTGGCGCCGGTGACGGCGGCCGCGACGAAGAAGCAGAGCCCGACCGGCGGCGACAGCAGGCCGAGCACGAGATTGATTACGACGACCACACCAAAATGCCGGGGGTCGATGTGGTAGACGTCGGTTGCGACCGGCAGCAGGATCGGTACCGTCATGATCAGGCCGGGAATGCCGTCGATGACGGTGCCGATCACCAGCAGGATGACGTTGCAGATCAGCATGAAGCTGATCGGGTCCTTGGCGGCCGTCTGGATCCAGGCCGCGGTTTCCTGCGGCACCTTGCCGAAGATCAGGACCCAGGAGAACACAGCCGCGGCGGCAACGAGGAACAGCACGATCGCCGAATAGATGCCACTGCGCAGCATCATCTGCGGCAATTGCGAGAACTCGAACTCCTTGGTCCAGTATTTGCCGACCAGGGCAGCTGCAACTGCGCCGACAGCGGCGGATTCCGTCGCGTTGGCGAGTCCGCTCAAGATGGTGCCGACGATGACGATCGGGATCAGCAGGGTCGGCGATGTCCGCAGGATCGTCATGACGCGCTGGCGCGGCGTCTGATAGTCGGCGCGGGGATAGTTGTAGACGTATCCCATCAGCGCAATGACGAGGCAGAACATCACGGTGAGGATGACGCCCGGCACGATGCCGGCGATCAGCATGTCGCTGACCGAGACCTGCGCGAGCACGCTGTAGACCACGAACATCACCGACGGCGGAATGATCGGGCCGAGCATGCCGCCATAGGCGGTCAGTCCCGCCGCAAACGTCTTGTCGTAACCCTTCTTCTCCATCTCCGGGACCATGATCTGGGCCATGATCGCGACCTGCGCGGTCGCGGATCCCAGGATCGAGGAGATGAACATGTTGGCGAGGATGTTGACGTAGGCGAGCCCGCCCTTGAGCGAGCCGACGAAGGCCATTGCCATGTCGACGATGCGCCTCGTGATGCCGCCGCCATTCATGATCTCGCCGATCAGGATGAAGAGCGGAATGGCGATCAGGCCGTAACTGTCGACGCCGCCGAACAGCTGGAGCGGATAGGACTGGAACAGCACGGGATTGCCGGACGCTGCAATGTAGACGAGGCCGGCGAGGCACAGGCAGAGGCCGATGGGCACGCCGACCAGCATGATCGCGACGAAGGCTGCCGAGGTGATCATCAGTTGACCCCGTCGAGCTCGGAGAGCTGAAATCCCCTAGGCGGCGTGCGCGGGACCAGATCGAGATCTTCGAGCAGGTTGGCGAGGCCGTGCACGGTCATCGAGACCGCGAAGATCGGCAGCGTCAGGTACAGCACCCAGGTCGGCCAGTTCAGCGTCTGGGTGCGCTCGGTGTAGAGGAAGTTGAAGGTTTCGGCGGCGAGCTTGCGCCCGTCGAAGCCGGCGCGTGCGAGGCCGATCGGGTCCATCCAGAGCACGCAGGTGACGATCAGGGCGATTCCGAACACGACGACGAGGCCGGTCGAGATCACCTTGGCGATCTTCTGGTGCTGCGGCGAAAGCCGTTCCGTCAGCATGGTGACGGCGAAGTCGAGACGCAGCCGCGTCATGGCCGACGCGCCGATGAATGTCAGCCAGACCACGCAATAGACAGCGGATTCATCGATCCAATAGATCGGGAAATGCGAGTACCGGGTGATGACGTTCACCAGGATCAATGCGGTGAGCAGATACATCAGGCCCATCAGAGCCAGACGCTCGAAGGCCAGCAGCGCGCTCGACGCCCTGATCACAATCCGCCGGGCGCTGAACGCACCCGTATTCGGCATCGTCCCCTCGATCATAAAAGCCCCAATCCCCGCAAGATTTCTCGTGCCAAGGATAAATGTATAATTTATACATTTTGGGTGTCAAACGGAGATTGCGGTCATTTCGGCGGCAGGACGCGCGTTTGCTGGGCACTCACTTTTGCTGGGGTCCTGCAACATGCAAGAGAGGGACCGCTTGAGCGGGACGAGTCGGGAAGGACAACAGAAGGTCAGATGAAACAGCCTCTGAAGCATCGCACCCTGTCGGCTGCGATCGTCGACCAGCTCCGGCAGGCGATCCTCGACGGCACCTATCCGGCGGGATCGCAACTGCGCCAGGATGCGCTCGGTGAGGCCTATGGCGTCAGCCGCATTCCCGTGCGCGAGGCGTTATTCCAGCTCGAGGCGGAAGGGCTGGTGCGCATCGTCCCGCAGAAGGGCGCCATCGTCTCCGAGCTGTCGCTGGACGAAATCAACGACGTGTTCGACCTGCGCCGCATCCTGGAGCCGCGCCTGCTGGCGCAGTCGGCGCCGTATTTCTCCGCGGACGATTTCGACGCGCTCGACGACATCCACAGGCAATTCGAGAAGGCCATCAAGGCCAAGAATGTCAGCGATTGGGGCCAGCTCAACGCCGACTTCCATCTGGCGCTCTATATGCACGCCCCGCAGCCACGCACCCGCGCGATCGTGCTGTCATTGCTCCAGACCAGCGACCGCTACACGCGCCTTCAGCTCTCCAACACCAAGGCAATGGGGATTGCGGAGAAGGAGCACGCCCATCTGATCGAGCTCTGCCGCGCGCAGAAGGTCGATGAGGCCTGCCGGTTTCTGGAGCGGCACATCGAGGCCGTGCGCAAGGATCTGTTGCAGGTCGTGGCCGGAAGCACGATCGCCCCGAAGGGGCGGCGGAAGAGCGAGTAGCGTCGTAGGGTGGATTAGCCCCGCGACTGCGCGAAGCGCTGTTCGCGCGGCGTAATCCACCGCTGTTCGTCTCCGCGGAAACAGAAGAGGTGGGTTACGCCCAGCGACTGCGCTTCGCGCAGCCGCAGGTCTAATACTACTGCGTCATGGGCGTTGACGTCCATTCGAAGCTGTAACGGAGCCACAGCACGGACATCGCGGCAAGGC
>NZ_JBXAQU010000012.1:69222-223691 GCF_058807535.1 Bradyrhizobium sp. GW821-FHT12B03 | reverse complement strand
GGAGAACCCAGCCGCTAGGCCGCTTCGGAGCTGGCGCCAATACATCGGACTACTGCAGCCTTTTTCAACGAAATCGGCCAAAAGCCGACACCAACCTCAGCCGCTCAAAGCCCCTTGGCACCGCGCTCCCTTGCCGCAACCACAATCGTGATGACGATGCTGATGCTGATCACAAGGATGACGGCCAGCCAATGCCGGAAGATGAAATCCTGTAGATACCAAAGCCCCAAAAGGATGTAGGCGAAAATGACCTGTTGAGCGTCCACCCGATTTCCTCCGGACGTTGTACTACCGTACTGTATCGCTCGCGCGTTTACGCTTTCTTTTAAATTCATTCCAAGTCCGAAATGGGTCACAAGCCGCCGACCACATGTGCAGTAGCAGACTTCCGCTGTGCTTTGGTAAGCTGACGATGACGCGCGCTCCGCCAGCGGAGTTCCTGTGACCACAACTGCCTGGAAGGACAGCCGATGAGCATCAAAGCCGTCGTCTTCGACGCCTACGGGACGCTCTACGACATCCAGTCGGTCGCGGAGGTCACCGAAGACGCGTTTCCCGGCTACGGCGAGATCATCACGCAGGTTTGGCGGATCAAGCAGCTCGAATACACCTGGTTGCGCTCGCTGATGCGGCGCTACCAGGATTTTGGCGCGGTCACGCGGGACTCGCTGACCTATACGCTGCGCGTGCTCGGACTTGCTTACGAGAGCGAGGCGTTCGAGCGCGTCGTCGAGAAATATCTGCACCTCGATCTCTATCCGGATGCGGCGGCAGCGCTGGCCGCGCTGAAGCCGCGCAAGCTCGCCATCCTCTCCAACGGCAGCCCGGACATGCTGAACGCGCTGGTGCGCAACACCAGGCTCGACCGCCTGCTCGATGCCACCATCAGCGTCGATGCCAGGAAGATCTTCAAGCCGTCTCCTGAGGCCTATGAGCTGATCGGCGAGGCGCTCGGCACCAGGCCGGACGAGGTTCTGTTCGTCTCGTCCAATCCCTGGGACGTTGCCGGCGCGAAATCGTTCGGCCTCAACGTCGCCTGGATCGAGCGGGTGACGCCCGAGGCCATGGCGCTGGCTTGCGTCGAGAACGAACTCGTGGCACCGCTGACGATGTTCAAGGCGATCCGCACCCAGATGGACGAGCTCGGCTTTGCGCCGGACCACCGCATCCGTTCGCTCTCCGAACTGGCAAAGATCGCATAAGTATCGCCGCCCGCCCGTGAGTTGTGAATGAGCCTGGAATCCGTTCGCGCCTTCTTCGCCGAAAAAGCCCCCGACATATCAGTCATCGAATCTCCGATCAGTTCGGCGACCGTGCCGCTGGCCGCCGAAGCCTATGGCGTCGAGCCCGGGCGGATCGCCAAGACACTGTCCTTGCGGATCGGCGAGCGCGTCATCCTGATCGTCGCCGCCGGCACTTCGCGGATGGACAACAAGAAGGTGAAGGCGCAGTTCGGCGGCAAGCCGAAGATGCTGGGGCTGGAAGAGGTTGCCGAGATCACCGGCCACGAGGTCGGCGGCGTCTGCCCGTTCGGGCTGAAGTCGCCGTTGCCGGTCTATTGCGACGTGTCGCTGAAGGCCTTCGACGTGGTGGTGCCGGCCGCAGGCTCGACCCACAGCGCGGTGCGCATCACGCCGGAGCGGATGGCCGAGCTCACCGCAGCCGAATGGGTCGATGTCTGCGAGGTCAGGCCGTAAGGCCGCTGCGGGACGCCTGATGCATTTGTCGGTCGGGGAGGCTAATGTAGGAACCATGACCGACGACAAAGTGAAACGACGACTGACCACCGTGCTGTGCGCCGACGTGTACAGCTATTCCCGTCTCATGGAAGCCGACGAGACCGGAACGCTGGAGACACTCCGCCGCTACTTCGCTGCCATGGCGCGATTGGTCGAGCGGCATGACGGCCGCATCGTCAATACCTGGGGCGATGCCGTGATCGCCGAATTCGCCAGTGTCGTCGAAGCCGTGCAATGCGCGATCGAAATCCAGCAGGAAGTTTCCAATCAGGAGTCGGCCCCGCCCCAAGCGAACCCAATGCGATTCCGTATCGGCATCAACCTCGGCGATGTCATGGTGGACGGCACCAATATCTATGGTGACGGCGTCAATATCGCATCACGCCTGCAGGAGCTCGCTGAACCCGGCGGCGTCGTGATCTCGAGCTCCGTCTACGATCAGGTGCACAACAAGATGTCGGTTGGCTTCGACTGTCTCGGCCAGCGCCCCATGAAGAACATTGCGCCCCTGACCAGCTATCGGCTGACCCTCGGCAGCCAGACCGCCGGGCTGGGAAGCTTCGCGATCAATGAGAGCCCAGCTCCTTCAGAGAGAGCGCGCGCTCCGCGGATGGACCTCAGCCGCGAGCCGTCTACGTCGACGAATGTCGTCTCGCATTGGCTAGGAAAGCTGCCCCGCCCGCTTGCAGCGGCTCTCACGGTGTCGGCCTTCCTGATTCTGATCAATCTTTTCACTGGCCACAAGATCTGGTTCCACTGGCCAGTCGCCGCCATTCTCTTCGGCGTCGTCCTGCGGATGGTGCTGGGACATCGACCGGAATCGGACAGCGAGCGCCAGCGCTGAACGAGGCAATGTGACCGAATCTTCGCGCCGGCAGCTGCGTCTCGACACGCCCAACCAGAAGGGGTGAGCCGCAATGAAGTGCCTGCGCATCTATGCCACCCCGGATGGCGAATCGCATTTCGACGAAGTCGAATTGCCGACAACGAAGATGTCAGTGCATCCCGATGCGCTCCCGTTCGACGTTTCCGCCAAATATCCCGCGTCCCGCGTCCGCCTCACCCGCATTCCTGCGGGCATGCGCGAAGTTGCTTGGCATACGGTCCCAGAGTCGAACCTTTGCGTGAGGCTGGATGGTTCGGTTGAATACGAGACGAGCGACGGAGAGGTGCGCCACGTTCCGGCGGGAAGCTTCGTGTTGGTGGAGGATACACACGGCAAGGGCCATCTATCGCGCCATTCAGCGGAGGCGCAAACTGTCATTTGGATCTCACTACCAAACGGCCTCGACGTGCCGCCCGCATAGCCCGTCAAGGCACGACGGGTGGTGCGACCGCTGAGACAGGCTCTTGGCTATTGCCACATACTGCACAGCCTAATCGTCGTCATCGTAAGGCCGCGGCTGCGCGGGCGGAGGCGCATTGTTGTAGCGCGGCGGCGGTGCAGCGCGATTGCGAGGGGCCTGCTGTTGCGGCGGCATCTGGTTATTGGATTGGAACACCGCACGGCAGCCGCTCGAGAGCTGCGGCGTGTTCTGCTGCAAGCAGGCCGTGATGCGGCTCACGTCCGGAATCTGGTCGCTGCACAGGCGCCACACATCCGGCGTGCAGGCCATCTGCTGTTCCATGGTTCCGCGATATTCTTCGGCGAATGCTGCGCCGTGCGCGACGATGCCGCCAATCGCGAGCGCCACACCCAGCGCAATCCGCTTTGTTCGCATGTCTCGATTCCTTCCCGAGTCTCTCGAATTCTCATCAATCAATGAGACGCGGGCAGGTTCTGGACCAACAAAAAAATGTGAAGTGCCGGCTGGAACCTACTCCACCTTGCCGATCTTCCTGACCGCCGCGATCAGCCGCGTGCTGTCGACCGCGACGAATTCCGAGAAGGCCGGCGCATCCTGATAGGCGACGAGGCTGCCGGACGTGTCGAAGGCCTTGAGGACATCAGGGCTCGTCATCACCTGCGCCATGGCCTCGCGCAGCCGGGTCGCGATCGGCGCGGGAAGAGAACCCTGTGCAAACAGCCCGGCCCAGATATACATCTCGACATCCTTGTAGCCGAGCTCCTGGAAGGTCGGCACGTCAGGGAAGCTCGCGATGCGCTGCGCACCGCAATTGCCGAGCACACGCAGCTTGCCGTCGTCGACCTGCGGCTTCAGCGTGCCGGGGGCCGCCGCGATGGCCTGCACGGTGCCGCTGAGCAGCGCGGTGAGCGCGGGACCCGCGCCGCGGAACGGCACATGCAGCAATTTGATGCCCGCGCTGCTGGCAAACATCTCCATCGCCACATGCAGCGTGCCGTACGGGCCGGACGAGCCATAGGTGATCTGGCCGGGCCGCTTCTTCGCATCCTCGACGAAATCCTGCGCCGTCTTCCATGGCGCCGAAGCCGGCACCGCCAGCAACGTCGGATCGGCCAGCACGCGCGCGATCGGCATGAACTGCGAGACTTCATAGGCGACGGGACGGTCGAACAGCCGGTCGGCCTCGGGGAGCACCGCGAGCGAGGACAGCGTCATCAGCAGCGTGTAACCATCAGGCTCGGCGCGCGCGGCGGCGGCATTGCCGACCGATCCGCCGCCGCCTCCGGCGCGGTTGTCGACGATCACGGGCTTGCCGAGGATCCGCTCCAGCGCCATCGCCACCGGGCGCGCGGCGAGATCGGCCTGGCCGCCGGCCGGAAACGGCACGATCATCGTGATGTTGCGAACAGGATAGGTTTGCGCGAAGGCTTCATTCGGTAACGCAGCCCGCAACAACGGCAATGCCGCAGCGGCGCGCAAGAGATCGCGACGATCCATCATGGAGCCTCCCCCTGATTTTCTTTGTTTCGTCGCCAGCCTAACGTGCCGAACGGCAAGAACAAGCCGTTTACGAAGCATTAGCCATGTTCGGTCCGGCCCGGAACGCATCCCTGGACCCGCTGTTGCCCTCTCGAGGGAGTGAGTGATGCGGAATCTTGCAACCATCGACGTCGCGCTGGACGAGATGCTGGTGAATCTCGCGGCGATCGTCTTGCGGCTTTCAAGGCCCGAATTGACGCGAACACCGGAAGCGCGGCGCGCCCTGGCGCAATCGGTCCATCAATACGCGGCATGCGCGGCGCGATCGACTGACCCGCGCGTGCACGAATTGAAGTCGCAGCTGGAGTCGACTTTGAAGCCCAGCTTGCGTATTGCCGCGATCAACGGTGTGAAGGTGTCGTAGTCACGCTCCGTCATTGCGAGGAGCTCTTGCGACGAAGCAATCCAGAATCCTTCCGCGGAGGCACTCTGGATTGCTTGGCTGCGCTCGCAATGACAGGGTCGTTGAGGCTCGCTCTATGCCCCCTTCACTTTCGCACGCGGACGCCGCTTGCAGGTGCCGGGCAGCTTGGCTGCGAGAAAATCGCCGAGCGCCTCGACGCGTGCGGGGCGCGGGCCGCCGGGCGGCGTCACCAGGTGCACGGCGCCTTCGGCCTGTTTCCAGTCTTTCAGGATCACTTCGACCTCGCCGGAGGAGATGGCCTCGCCGACGATGAATTCAGGCAGCTCGGCGATGCCGAGGCCTGATATCAGCGCCGGCATCACGGCTTCGCCGTTGTTGACGCGGAGCTGGCCGCCCGGACGCACGCTGGCCTGCTCGCCGGCGGAATTGGTGTAGTGCCAGACATTGGGCGTCGAGAGATAGGCGTAGCTGAAGCATTTGTGCTCGGCCAGATGCATCGGATGCGTCGGCCGGCCGTGACGCTTGAGATAGGACGGCGCCGCCACCGTGAAGCGCGCCATGGTGAAGAGCCGCCGCGCGATCAGCGAGGAATCCGGCAGCCGCGCGATCCGCACCGCCATGTCAAAACCTTCGCCGATCAGGTCGATGGTCGCATCGCTCAAATGCAGATCGACCGAGACCTCCGGGTAGGTTTCGAAGAACTCCGGCAGCAGCGGCGCCACCGCCTTGATGCCGAACGTCATGGGCACGGCGAGCCGCACCAGGCCGCGCGGCGCCACCGATTGCGCCAGCGCCTCGTTCTCGGCGGCTTCGCCATCGACCAGCAGGCGCGTGGCGCGTTCGGCGAGCTTGTGCCCGGCATCGGTCAGCGCGAGACGGCGCGAGGTACGGTTGAACAGCCGCGCGCCGAGCCGCTCCTCGAGCCGGGTGACGGCCTTGGACACCGTCGCCTTGGACATCGCGAGCTCACTCGCGGCACCCGCAAACGACCGTAACTCCACGACTTTTGCGAAGATCGCGAGCGCCTCGAAATCGGGGAGTTTTGCCATGGAAGCCGGTCCAACCAGGATGTTTTAGGAAACAATACGTTTCAACAGTTTCTATTTCTATACCACAGGCGGAGGCTTATCCAAGGGTCATCAGAAATTCAGGACTGGAGAAATCCAATGACCAAGAAGCTCTCAGGCAAGGTTGCCCTCGTCACCGGCGGCTCGCGCGGCATCGGCGCGGCCTCTGCCCGCGCGCTCGCCGACGAAGGCGCCGACGTCGCCATCAGCTATGTCGCCTCGCCCGACAAGGCTGAAGCCGTCGTCACCGAGTTGAAGGCCAGGGGCGTCAAGGCTCGTGCCTTTAGGGCGGATCAGGCCTCGGCCAAGGACGTCACGAAGCTCGTGAACGACGTGGCGAAGGAGTTCGGCCATCTCGACATTCTCGTCAACAATGCCGGCGTTGCCGCCGGCGGTGCGACCGACGATGCCAAGGCCGATACCGATGCGCTGGAACGGCAGGACCAGGTCAACGTGCATGGCGTGATCGCGGCGATCCGCGCCGCCTCGCAATTGATGGGTGAAGGCGGCCGCATCGTCACGGTCGGCTCGATGCTGGCCGATCGCGCCTCGTTCCCCGGCCTTGCCGACTACGTCGCCACCAAGGCGGCCGTGGTCGGCTACACCAAGGGCGCGGCGCGCGACCTCGGCCCGCGCGGCATCACCGTCAACGTGGTGCAGCCCGGCTCGATCAACACCGACATGAATCCGGACGATGACCGCGACTTCGCGGAAGTCCAGCGCAAGCAGCACGCGCTCCAGCGTTTCGGCCGGCCCGAGGAAGTCGCCGCTGGCGTGGTCTTTCTGGCGAGTCCGGAGGCCTCCTTCGTCACCGGTACCGTGCTCAACGTCGACGGCGGATTTGGCGCCTGATCAGGGCGCCAAACCCACTTACACAAGGAATACGCAAATGATCGAACTCAGACCTTTCGACAAGCTCGGCGGCGCCGATCATGGTTGGCTGAAAGCAAAACATCATTTCTCCTTCGCCGGCCATTACGACCCGAGCAACATGGGCCATGGCGCCTTGCGGGTGTGGAACGACGACGAGATCGCGCCCAACACCGGCTTTCCCGCCCATCCCCACGCCAACATGGAGATCATCACCTATGTGCGCGAGGGCGCGATCACCCATCAGGACAGCCTCGGCAACGAGGGCCGCACTGAAGCGGGCGACGTGCAGGTGATGAGCGCTGGCAGCGGCATCCGCCACTCCGAGTACAATCTCGAGCCGACCAGGACGCGGATCTTCCAGATCTGGATCGAGCCTGTGGCACGCGGCGGCCAGCCGACGTGGGGTTCGAAGCCGTTTCCGAAGGCGGACCGCACCGGCAGGCTCGTCACCATCGCCAGCGGTTTCGAGGACGACACCGACGCGCTGCCGATCCGCGCCGACGCGCGGGTGCTCGCCACCACGCTGAAGGCCGGCGAGAGCGCGGAGTATGAACCGCAAAAGGCGCGGCACCTCTATCTGGTGCCAGCGGCAGGCGCGGTCGAGATCAACGGCGTGCGCGTCAACGCCCGCGACGGCGTCGCGATCCGCGACGAGGAGCGGCTGACGATCACGGCGCTCGAAGACTCCGAGCTCGTGCTCGTCGACGCGGCTTAAACCGCTCTCCCCGTCATGGCCGGGCTTGTCCCGGCCATCCACGCCTTTCCGCGCGTGACCAAGAACGTGGATGCCCGGGACATCTAGCGCGAAGACGCGCTTCGCGCTTCTGCCCGGGCATGACGCCCTCTCAACAATTAGCCCATCAAACCCAATCAACGGAGATCACCATGACCAAAGTTCTCGTTCTTTACTATTCCGCCTACGGCCACATCGAAGCGATGGCCAATGCCGTCGCCGAAGGCGCCCGCGAGGCCGGCGCCACCGTCGACGTCAAGCGCGTGCCGGAGCTGGTGCCGGCCGAGGTCGCCAAGGCCTCGTATTACAAGGTCGACCAGGCCGCCCCGATCGCTGAGATCGCCGACCTCGCCAATTACGATGCGATCATCGTCGGCACCGGCACGCGCTTCGGCCGCATGGCTTCGCAGATGGCGAACTTCCTCGACCAGGCCGGCGGGCTCTGGGCCAAGGGCGCGCTGCACGGCAAGGTCGGCGGCGCCTTCACGTCCACAGCGACCCAGCATGGCGGCCAGGAGACGACGCTGTTCTCGATCATCACCAACTTGCTGCATTTCGGCATGACGGTGGTCGGCCTGAACTATGGCTTCGCCGGCCAGATGAAGCTGGATGAAGTCACTGGCGGTTCGCCCTATGGCGCCACCACGATCACCGGCGGTGACGGCAGCCGCCAGCCCAGCGCCAACGAGCTCGCCGGCGCACGCTATCAGGGGCGCCAGATCGCGGAGACCGCCAAGAAACTACATGGCTAGCTGCACTGCTGAGCCGCGGTTAAGCTTTACGGACGAACGGCTGCATGGCTGATGCGACGCGGGCGGCATTCTCTTTCGGGAATGCCGCCCCATCTTTGCGGCAGGATATTTCACCAAAAGCGATACGAATGGCTTTCGAACTCTTGTTGATCGCGCAGATGATCCGCAAGCCCGCCCAGGCATTGGCGCGGCGCTGGTATTGCCGCAGCCTGTTCCGCGCCTCGCGCGGCCGGTTTCAGTGTGCAGGCTGCACGGAATCGTGAGACGCTAGGCCCGCGTGATATCCGCGTGGGGCTTGATGGGCGCAGTCACGACAGGCGCTGCCGCCGTGGACAGCCACCAGCCCTCACCGGCGAACCAGCAGGTCTGGTCGGGAACGCCCTCCCTGCGTAACGACTGCACGCCCTCCCATCCGCCTGCAAACGCCTCGGCCAGTCGCCGGCCGGCATCCGCATCCTGCAATCCCGCGCAGCCGATGAATTGGGCACGGCTGAGGAATTTCGCGGGCCAGATCGCACCCTCGTCCGGGCGCGTGATCATCAGCATGCCGCCGAGCACTCCCTCGGGCGCGAGCGGAAACACCAGCCGTCCGCCGGGCAGCAAGGCATCGAGCCATTCGGCGGCCGGCTGCGCCGCGCCCGCGCAGACATAGATCACGTCGGCCTTGGGCAGATCGGACGCGATGCCCGAACGGTCGCGCACGTCCACATGGGCGATGTCTTTCAGATTTTCGCGCGCGAGCCCTGCCAGACGTTCGTCGATCTCGTAGGCGTGGACGCGGCCGCCGGGGCCGACGAGATGCGCCAGGATCGCGGTGTAATAGCCGCTGCCCGCGCCGATCTGGATCACGGTCTCGCCTTGCTTCACCGCGCAGCCGCTGAGCCAATAGGCGTGCGCACCGGGCATCCCGATATTGAGGCCCCGCGCGCTGTCGAGCGCGAGCAGCGTGTTCTGGTAGAGGAACACGGGGTCATCGTCGGGCGTCATGACATAGGGGTGGCCGCCGAGACAAATCGACCACGGCCCGGGCCCGGCGAAAGGCTCGCGCCTGACGCTCCGAAAGGCCTCCTCGATACGGGGATCCGCGGTCTTCGCCGCGGCGCAGAGCAACTGCGCATAGAATGCGCGATATTTTGCCGACCGATCTTCCATGTCGCCTCCGGACTGCGGAGACAACGATAGCACAACGATTGCGATATTCGAGCGACACCTGCAATCAGGGCAGTCGTGCTCTAACGTACGCGCTTGCCAATCGCATGCGCCGCAAACGCCGCGAGCCTTGGGTGACGGCGCAGGCCCTGCGCGACATGGTCGCGCCAGGCAAAAGGCAGCCCACGCCAGGACAGCGCGACGCTGACATCGGTCAGCGGCACCTGCTCGGCCCCCAGCCGGCGCTTGTAGTCCTGATTGCCGATGCTGAGATCGAAGCGGCGCACGCCCTGCCCATGCAGCGCCTCCATGGTGCGTTCGGTCACGAGCAGCCCGGGGGAGAAGTTCGCCCAGGTCTTGCCGGTATGACTGATGCGCAGCAGGAAATAGGTCGCGCCGTATCGGACGCCGAGCGTGGTCGCAACGATGCCCTTGTCGCAGACCAGCGCCGAGATGACGGCATAACCTTCGGCAACACCCTGCCGCGCCACCTCGCGATAGAATCGGCCGTGAACGTCGTCATTGAGAACGAAAGGCGAGCCAAGCTGCCTCATCCGCCCCTCTTGCTGCACGTCCATCATATCGAGGAACTCGTGCGCACGCGCGACATCCGTGGCGATCTCGAACCGCGCACTGCCAAGACGGCTGAAGACGCGCCAGCACCGCGGCAGCTGGAGACGCCTGATCGACGCCCGATAGTCGGCATAGTCGTCGCCCGTCAGCACGAGATTGCCGTTGAGCGAGCAGGATCCGATACGGCCGAGCGACACCAGCGGGTTCGGCTTGCCGCCGACATGGGCCGGCATCTTCTTCAGGCGCAGCAGGTCGAAGCGGTCGGGCAAGGCGCGCAATGCCTCGACCAGGGCCTTGCCGATCGCATGCATCGCCGCCGCGTCCAGCACGGCATCGAGCGCCATGATCGGCGCGTTGTTGTCGGAGACGCCGAGGTCGGCAAACTCGACGACGCGGATCCCGCGTCTGACATGGCTGATCATCGGCACCACCGCGATGTCCCTGCCGGTCGCGGCATCCGAGATCACCGCGATCAGCGGCGCAAGGTCGGAAAACGCTTCGTACCAGGCAGCGAGCCAGTAACCATGCTGGAAAGCGGTGCGATGGCCTGCATTCAGGCGCGAGGCGGCCTGCCGCCAGTCGCGCACGAAATCGACCGCGATTCCCGACGTGCTGGACACCCGATCATCTGGTTGTTCGACACTGAGAAACGTCATCCGCGAGTCATACGATTACTGAATGTTTGCAGGTAGATTATGTTTTGCCGCAGACCACAAGTGACGTCGCCGCTTATCGTTAAGCCGATGCCACCATCGCGGCGACGGCTGCGACAAGCTGTCAGCGAACGAGTTCCGCTCGTTCGGCGCATTGGAACCTTGCCAGGAAGTGCAGACCTGCAACGGCAAGCGCGAACATGAACCAGATCGGATTCTGCCGTTCGAGCAGGAAGGTCTCGGTGGCCCCGTAATACAGGCCGAACAGCCACACCGTCAGGAACAGTTTCGCCAGCGCGCTACTGCGGTTGCGCGCCTGGGCCGACTGGAAATTGCCGAGCGGGGCGAGCACGAAGACTGGGATCACGAGCATCAGCCCGGGCAGGCCGATGGTGACCGCGAGCTCGAGATAGCTGTTGTGGCTGTGCGCAGCGGACGTCGCCCATTCGGCGCCCTGGGCGGTCTGCCGCGCGGTCACGTCGTCCCAGAAGGCCGCATAGCCGTGACCGATGATCGGCTTGTCGGCGACGGCTGCGATCGCGAACTCCCAGATGTCGGAACGGCCGGTGAAAGTGGGATCGAGGGGAAGCAGCCGCGTCACGGCTGCGAGCCCCGGGCTCAAGACACTGCCGACCGTCAGCAGGTTGATCGCGATCAGCGGCACGAAACAAATGAGCCGCTTCAGCCACAGGCTTCGCGTCACATAGACCAGCGACGCGAGGACATAGATCGCAAGGCACAGCACCGACGACGTCTTGCCGCCGGTGAAGATCAGGAAAATGCCGGCCAGCGCCGCGATCGCCGGTCCCATCACGAATGCGCCGACGGCGGACAGGTAGATGCCGACATAGACCAGGATGGTCATGACGGGCGAAGCGACGTTCTTGTGGCCGAAACTGCCGCGCCAGTCGCCGGCGAGCCGCGGCTCGGTGATGTCGAGTGCGGTGTGGATCGAATATTGCGGTGCCAGGACGACGCCGAGATAGCAGAGCGCGAGCAGCACGAGCGCGGCGGCGCCGAGGCACAAATTGAAGCTGCGCTGCGTCGGCGGCAGCAGCGGCAACAGGACGGCGAGCGACGTCACGCTGACCGCGAGCACGAAACGCTGCATCGAAACGCCGCGGCTCTCGGAGAACACGATGTTGATCAACAGCCAGCCGACGAGGCAGAGATGCAGCGGTGTCACCAGGGTCTTCAGCGCCGGCGCATCCGTGGCCGCGACGAGCAGCGCCGCGACCGCAGCCAGCAGGCCCCAGCAGATGTAGGTCGTCGCCATTCGTCCACCGACGACGGTGGCGACGTCCTCACTGCGCAAGTCGGGAAACGGATCGAGCGTCACCAGCACGAGCAGCAGGGCCGCAACCGCGACGAGGCAGCGCGCCGCCTGCACGGCATTCAGTCCGGCAAGACCACCGCGCAGCACGTGGCCGAACGATCGGGCCTCGACGTCGGTCATGTCAGCGGCGCTGCGATCCATGGCTCAGGGCCGGTCTGGTGAATCCGGGAAGCGACAGGTCTTAGCCCATCCCCGTTAACCATCCGTCAACCAGCATGCCTGATGTGGCGCGCCTCGTGCTGCCGCACCACGCCAACGGCTTAACGCTAATTGACGAAACCCGTGCTGCGCAGGGCTTCCCGGAAACGATTCGGCCGTAATGCGAGTATCATCCGCAGCGGCCGAGATTGCGATCGCTGGCACTTGCCAGCCCGGCAGAAGCGCCCTGGTTAACAGACCGTTAAGAACGAGCCGCAGCTTGATCACCGCCGACGACGTTCTCGATCTACCCGCCGCACCGCGCGCGACGACCGTCGTGCGCCGCCCGCTGCCGATGCCCCCGGTCGCGCCGGTGTCCGTCGTCATTCCCGCCAAGAACGTTGCGGCCTATGTCGGCGAAACCATCGCGAGCGTGCTGGCGCATGACGAGGTCGCCGAGGTGATCGTCGTGGACGACGGCTCGACCGACGACACCGTCGCAATCGTCCGCGCCATTCGTGACCCGCGGCTACGCCTGATGGTCAACGAGTCCGCCGGCGTATCGGCCGCTCGCAATCTCGGCGCGCGACAGGCCGGCGGCGAGTGGCTCCTGTTCCTCGATGCCGACGACCGCCTGCGCCCCGGCGCGGTGGCGGCGCTGCTGGCGGCGGCGCGCAGAGCTCCGCGCGCCGTCCTCGTCTACGGCGACTACAACACGATCGACAGCGAGGGACGGCAGATCGGCCGGCGCGACCTCTTGAAAGGTCGCCGCAAGCCCTCCGGCGACGTGCTGACGCGCCTTGCGGCCGGCAACTTCATCGTCAACGGCGGCATCGCGCTCACACGTGCGGAGGCCTTCCGCGCGATAGGCGGCTTCGACACCGCCCTCAGATATTGCGAGGACTGGCACTGCTGGTGCCGCCTCGCCGCGATCGGCGAGTTCGAGTTCGCACCGAAGCTTCTGCTCGACTATCGCCTGCACACCGCCAACACCATGAACGCCGCAGTGCGGACGCCGCAGGACTTCTTCCCGGCGATCACGCGCATCTTCGATGACGGGCTGATCCTGGCGAGACTGCCCGAGGGCACGGCAGCCGGGCTGCGGCAGGCGGCCGAGATTCATCTCGTCACCTATTCTGCGATGCAGGCGGTCCGCTTCGGCAGATATCGCGAAGCCTTCACCTATCTCGGAATGATCGGAGCGCGGTCGCCAAAATCGCTGCCGCGCGCCGCGGTCAGGGTCGCCCTCGCCTGCTTCGGCATCTAGTCCGCCGCCATGCCGTCACGACGCGATCTTCGAGGCCTGATAGGGCTTGGGATCGAAGCCGAAGGCCGCGAGCGCAGAACCGAGCGCCACCATCACGGGATGCATCGCGACAACGGCCTTCGACGTCGTCAGCAGACGGGCAGCGCGTAGCAGAGACAGCGGCAGCCGCCCGAGCATCTGCGCAAACACCCGCGCCCGCGCCGCAACGCCCCGCGCGGCCTTGTACTGCACACGATAATTGATCGCGCCGATGCGCAGGCCGCGCTTTGCGATCCAGCCGAGACTGGTGCGGTTTTGCGGCACGGTTTCGGTGATGACCGCCTCCGCCGTCCAATGGAAGATCATGCCCGCATCGCGGCAGCGCACGAAGAAGTCGCAGTCGCCGCCGCCGAGAAAATTGAAGCGCAGATCGAAGGCCGGGCTGCCGAGCCGCTCGAACGCCGCACGCGTGATCAGACAATTGCCGCAACCATAGATCAGCGGCACCGCGCCGCTGTAGTCGTAGGCGGGGCAGAAGGCGGGATGACGCGAAAGCCAGGGCTGGCTGTCGTCGTCGAAGTCAGGCAGCACCGGCCCGCCGACCACATCGGCACCGGTCGCCTCCGCGGTGCGAACCATCAGCTCGAGCCAGTCGGGCGAGGCGATCTCGTCGTCGTCGATCATCAGGAAGCGGGTCGCGGCGGGAAACAGCACCTGCGCGGTCTCGAACGCGGCGTTGATCGCCTGGCAGTTGCCCTGCCGCTGCTCGACGAGGCAGATGCCCTGGAGTCGGCCGTCGGCCAGATACTCCGCTGCGACCGGCGCGCTCTCGCGCCCTGCCGCGTCATTCTCGACCATGACGACGGCGAAGGAACGCGGGGTGCGCTGGCTCGCGAGCGAATCCAGCGTCAGCCGCAGATGCTGCGGACGGCGGAAGCACGGGATGCAGACGACGATGCCGACCGACAGGTCGATGACGCGGGAGCTCGCCGCGATCTCGCGGTTGGGATCGCGCACGGCATCCGAGAGCCGGCTGGCGGACAGGTCTGTCGGGATCAGCGTCATGGCGTTCTAGATGCCCGAGATATGTTGAAAAAGCCCTTTAACTGAAGACGGCCTTGCGCCGGCCGCATGCGTCGGCGCAGTCCCGCGACGGCACAGTACGGCGGGACAGATGCGTGCCAAAGTGGACGGAAGGATCGAGGCGCGAAACGGCACCGCCTCGTGGATCCCGCGGCAATGCGGACGTGCCACCATGTGCTTAACCGCTTTCACGTGTTTTCCCTGCAAATCCATCCGCGCATGGTACTGCAATTCGCAGTCCATCGTCCGCCGCCGGCGCGATAGGGACAATGCCGTAGTTAACGCCCATGCGCATTAACCCGACCGTAAGCACCGCGACCGGTGAGGTGGCACGGCATCAGATTTGCTCTTCGGGCATGCGAGATTTTTCCTGTAAATTTGAGTCGAACAAGCGCGGTCAAAAACATGAACAAGCCAGCCACGATTGATTTCGCGACAGCCACGGCAATCCAAATCCCCGCGGCCAGCGCACAGGCCCAGGCACTGCATGATCTGGTGCCCGGCGAAGCCCGCGACAGCCTGCTCGCCGTCCACGACGTATTGCGGCGCGATCTGCCGCAGGGCCGGCTCGCCATCTATGAAGCCGGCGGCGGCTCGTGCAGCGTTCTGCCGCCTGAATTGCTGAGCCGCAGCAAGGTCACCGTCGTCGACATCGACGAGGACCAGGTGCGCAACAACACCTACGCCGACGAAGCCATCCTCGGCGACGTGCAGACCTACGCCTTCGGGCGCGAAACCTTCGATCTCGTGATCTGCTACAACGTGATCGAGCATCTGCCCAATGTCGACGCCGCACTCCTGAATTTTCGTGACGCACTCAAGCGCGGCGGGATGATCCTGATCGGCGCGCCCAATCCGCGCTCGCTGTCCGGCGTCGTCACCAAATACTCTCCGCACTGGTTCCACGTCTGGTTCTACCGGCACGTCCGCGGCATCAAGGATGCCGGCCTGCCCGGCGAGCCGCCGTTCCCGACTTTCTTCCATCCGCTGGTGACGCTGCCGCGGCTCGAAACGTTCGCGGCCGCTAATGGCCTCGAGATGGTCTACCGCCGTGAGGTCGAGAGTCCACGCTATCCGGAGATGCGCCGGCGCAAGCCGCTGTTCGCGGCCCTCGTCGACGCCGGCGCCGCCGTGCTGAACGCCGTGCTGCCGCGCGGCACCGACGTTCGCCGCGGCGATTATCACGTCATCCTCCGGAAAAGCTGACGCTCATGGTGCGCGCGCACCCCATCGCAGGACGGGCGGAGCCTCGCGGCCACGCGGCGCGCGGTAACGAACCGTTAATCTCCGACCCCCTGCGACATCGCGAATGTCACAGTGACGCGTCGAGCAGCGGCGTGCACTTAAACGTTTTGTTTGCCATTTCGGTGAATAGTCCCTCAATGCGTATGGTTAATTTTCCCTGTTGCGTTGATTGGGCACCTATATCCTGGGTGCGTGACAAGAAGCGAAGAGTAACCCCTCAGCCCGCGGCAGTTGGAATGGAAGCTGGGGATCATGCTTGACTACAACCAGCCAATCGATCGAGCCAGACCCGAGGCCCCGCAGCAGAAGCCAGAAGCCGGCTTCAACGTGCTGGAGCTGGTCAGCCTGCTGTGGCGGCGTAAGATCGCGATTGCGGCCGCAGCCCTGCTCGGCGCGACGCTTGCGGTCACGGTCGGCAAGAGCCTGACGCCCCGCTACACCGCCACCGCCCAGCTCTATGTCGACCCGCGCGAACTCCAGCTCGTCGATCGCGAACTCACGCCGCGCGCCCAGGACGTCTCCGGCATGTCCATGGTGGTGGAGAGCCAGGCGCGCCTGATCACCTCCAACAGCGTGCTGCTCCAGGTGATCCAGCAGGCCGGTCTCGACAAGGATCCCGAATTCGGCGACGGCGGCGACGCCAAAAGCCTGATGTCGTCGTTGCTCGGCCTGATCGGCCTTCAGCCCCGCGCCCCCTCCGCCGCGGAGACGAAGGAAGTACAGCTTGCGGCGCTCGAGGCGCTGAACCGGCACATCACCATCCGCAAGACCGAGAAGAGCTTCATCGTCGACATCGAGGTCTGGTCGACCGATCCGGCGAAGGCCGCGATGCTCGCCAACACGCTGACCGGCGCCTACCTCGCGGAATCCCGCAACTCGCAGGCTTCGGCCGCACGGCGTGCCACCAGCGACCTGTCCGGCCGGCTCAAGGAGCTGCGCGAGCGGCTGCGCAACGCCGAGACCGCGCTTGCGACCTACAAGGCCCAGAACAATTTCGTCGGCACCCAGGACGCGCTGATCAGCGACCAGCAGCTCTCCGCCAGCAACCAGCGGCTCTCCGCGGCCCGCGCGGCGACGATGGACGCGCAGGCACGGCTCGACCAGATCGAGGCGAGCCGCCGTACGGCTGCCGATGCGGGCGCGATCCCCGAAGCACTGCAATCGCCGACCATCGCGAACCTGCGCGCCCAATATGCCGACGCGCGCAAGAAATATGCGGAGCAGACCGGCGAGCTCGGCCCGCGCCATCCGGCGCTGCGCCAGACCGAGAAGCAGGTCGAGGACCTCAAGCGCACCATCAGCGAAGAGATCGAACGCTTCGCCCAGTCCGCCAAGAACGATCTGACGCGCGCCCGCGACTTCGAAGCCTCGCTCAACCGCGCGTTGGAAGCGCAGAAGCGGCAGAGCGTCCAGCTCAGCCAGGCCGCCGTACGCCTGCGCGAGCTCGAGCGCGAGGCCGACGCCAGCCGCGACGTCTATCAGTCCTTCCTCAAGCGCTCACGCGAAACCGAGGAGCAGGAGACGCTCAACACCTCGGCGGCCCGCGTCATCGGCGAAGCCACGGTGCCGCAGCGGCGCTCGTTCCCGCCTGCCATGAGCCTGTTCGCCATGATCGGCTTCATCTTCGGCGCACTCGCGGCTTCGAGCTGGTTCGTCGCAGCCGAGCTCCTGTTCGCCGGCGCGCCCACGCCGGCCCGCCGCGAACGCACGCCGGCGCCGCA
This sequence comes from Bradyrhizobium sp. GW821-FHT12B03, assembly GCF_058807535.1. NCBI lineage: Bacteria > Pseudomonadati > Pseudomonadota > Alphaproteobacteria > Hyphomicrobiales > Nitrobacteraceae > Bradyrhizobium > Bradyrhizobium sp. GW821-FHT12B03. The sequence goes on along the minus strand of NZ_JBXAQU010000012.1, from coordinate 206,173 downwards.
AGCCCGCCGTGTCCCGGAGACGATTCGGGCTTCGGAGATGGTCCGGCCCCAGCAGGCATCGCGAACCCCGGAAATCGCGCAGGCTCCGCCGGAGCTTGCCGCACCGCCGCTGCAGCCCTCGATGGCCGAAAAGCCCCTGATCGAAAAGCCACTGATCGCGCGCCTCCAGGAGGCCGACGTCATTCACACGCTGGGTGCCATTCTCGCCACCGGCGGCGGCGTCGATTTGACACGGCTGGGCTGGCCGACGCTACGCCCCGGCTTCCCCCTGACGACGCTGCTCAATGCCTGGCGCGACATGCGCGCCGCAGTCGCCCGGCGTGCCGGCGGCAAGGCGATGCCGGTGATTGCGCTCATTGGTGCCAGCGAGACCACCGGGCGCAGCGTAACCGCGCTGAACTTCGCGCTCGCAGCGGCGCGCGACGGTGCCCGCGTGCTGATGATCGATGCCGACCATCAGGCACATGCGCTCTCGACCAAGGTCAACCGTCCCGGCAAGAGCGAGCCGAGCGCGCTTGGCTGGCTCTCGATCGGCAGCAAGGCCGCACGCGAGATCAAGACGGTCAACGGCATCTCGGTGCTGCCGGCCGTCGAAGGCGACGCCGGCAAGGCGACCGAAGCCATCCGCAAGGCGATTTCGCAGGCGCGCGCCGCCGGCGGCTATGATCTCGTGATCCTCGACGGCCCCGCGATGCCGCTCCCGGCCGGCAGCCGCAAGCTGCTCGACGAGGCCGACACGCTGGTGGCGGTGCTTCCGACCGGCCTCGACATCAACGACAGCCTGGAAGAGATCCTGAACACACTCGGCCGCGCCGAGCGCAAGCTCGTCGGCGTCGTGCTCGACGAGCTCGCCCCCGCAACCCAAGCGCGCCAGCGAGGCAGACAATATGCTTGAGCGCCGCGTCAATCTGGACGGCCGGGCCGCAACTGCCGAGGTGCCGCGGATCACCGTCGGCGGCCTTCGCATGGCCGCGCTCGACCTGGAAGCGACCGCCGACTTCATGATCGAGGCCACCGATCCGCGCCATCGCATCGGCCGTCCGCTCTACCTGACCTCGGCCAATGGCGAAGTGCTGGCGCGCTGCTCGACGGAGCCGCAGACCGAACGCCTGTTCCGCGCCGCAGACCTGATCAATGCCGACGGCCAGCCGCTGGTGGCCGCCTCGAAGCTGCAATCCTGGTTTCCGCTGCCCGAGCGCGTCGCGACCACGGACCTGTTCCACGTCGTCGCGCGCAAGGCCGAAGCGGTCGGCCGCACCTTCTACATGTTCGGCGCCAGCGAAGAAGAAAATGCCGCGGCGGTCGCGAACGTCCAGAGGATGTATCCGAACCTGAAGATCGTCGGGCACAGCCACGGCTATCTGCGCGGCGAGGCCCTGCGCGCGAAAGTCGAGGAGATCAACGCGCTCGCACCCGATTACCTGTGGGTGGCGCTCGGCGTGCCCAACGAGCAGGCATTCGTGGAGGAATACACGCCGCTGATGACCAATGTTGGCGTTATCAAGACGTCGGGCGGGTTGTTCAACTTTTTGTCGGGCAGCCGGTCCCGCGCGCCGCAATGGATGCAGAAGATCGGGCTCGAATGGGCCTGGCGCACCCTGCTCGAGCCACGCCGCCTGTTCTGGCGCTATTTGACCACCAACCCCCGCGCGCTCTATCTTCTCTTCAGCCGCAACCGGCCCCTCCGCTAAGAAGAAGAGCAGAAGACGACATGACCGACCGACCGACTGTCCTCGTCACCGGAGGCGCGGGCTATATTGGCTCGCATGCCTGCCGCGCCCTGACCGCCGCCGGCTATCAGCCCGTCGTTTATGACAATCTCTCGACAGGTCACCGCAGCTTCGTTGCCGGTCCCCTGGTGACCGGCGACCTTCTCGACGGCGCAGCGCTGGCGCGCGCCTTCGCCGATCACAAGGTCTCGGCGGTGATGCATTTCGCGGCGGCGAGCCTCGTCGGCGAATCCATGACCGACCCGCAGAAGTACTACATCAACAACGTCCAGGGCACGCTGTCGCTGCTCCAGGCGATGCGCAACGCCGGTTGCCATCGCATCGTGTTCTCCTCGACCGGCGCCGTCTACGGCAATGCCGATTCCAAGGAGCTGCCGGAGGACTTCCCCTGCGCGCCGATCAATCCCTACGGCGCGTCGAAATGGATGATCGAGCGCATGCTCGCCGACTATCGCACAGCCTATGGCTTCGGCGCGTTCTGCCTGCGCTATTTCAACGCCAGCGGCGCCGATCCGGCCGGCGGCATCGGCGAGCTGCGCGACAACGAGACCCATCTCATTCCGCGCGCCATGATGGCGCTGCAGGGCCATGTCGACTTCGCGGTGTTCGGCGATGACTACGACACGCCGGACGGCACCGCGATCCGCGACTACATCCATGTCACCGACCTCGCCGCCGCGCATGTCGCCGCACTGAAGCTGTTGGAACAGGGACATGCCGGCGGCAGCTTCAATCTCGGCACCGGCTCCGGCTTCTCGGTCCGCGAGATCCTTAACGCCATCAGGCAGGAGACCGGGCGCGAGGTGCCGCACACCGTCAAGCCGCGCCGCGCCGGCGATCCCACCTATCTGGTCGCCGACCCTTCCGCCGCGCGAAACGTTCTCAACTTTGTGCCGCGTCATTCCGACCTGCCGACGGTCATCCGCACCGCCTGGGCCTGGCACCAGACGGCCCATCCGCTCAAGTCGCGTTAAGCAACCGTAACACCCGTACCTTGCCTGCCATGCCTCCAAACGGCTAAAGTGGCCGTTCGCCGCCGCCGTTGGCGCATCGCCCACGGCCGCTTTTTTGGCATTGCCGACGACGATGTCGGCATGCATGGCCCGGCCACTTTGGCGCGAGCCGTCTTTCCGAGTGCCAAGGCCACGATCAAATCCGTGCATCGGCCTGTCGTCGGGCACGGATTCCGGGAGTATCGACCGCATGCATCAGGCTGCACGCCTGGAATTCGAGCGCGTGATGGATGAGTTCGTTCGCTGGCATGTCGTGCCCGCGGACGAGCGCTCGCCTGCGCCTGCCTGGTGGTGGGGTCCCGCCATGGCAGTGGTCGACGACCAGGAGCCGATGAGCGGCGCGTGGTGCGCCGAGCTCGGCCTCAACCAGGGCACGAGCTTCGCCGACGGCGCGCGCACGATTTTGGCGCTGTTCGTCGAGCAGACCTCGCTGACGGAACCACAGGATTTTCCGAGCAAGGCCGAAGGCACGGATCACGAGGTCCGCGAACTGCACCCGCAGCCGTCAGACGACAGCGCGTTTCAGCCGTGACATGGCGCCTTCGTCCGCTGCCTGCTCCGGCTGGAGCGGCGGGGCGACCGGCAGGACCATGGGCCGCAGCAGCTCGGCCATCTGCCGCGCCGGCAGCGGCTTCGAGATCAGGAAGCCCTGCATCTCGTCGCAGCCATGGCTGCGCAGGAACGCTTCCTGCTCGACGTTCTCGACGCCTTCGGCGACGACGGTCATGCCGAGCGCCTTGCCCATGCTGATGATCGCCTGCGCGATCGCCTGGTCCTCCGAATCCTGCGGCAGGTCGCGCACGAAGGAGCGGTCGATCTTGATGGTGTCGATCGGGAAGTGCTTCATCAGCGACATCGACGAATAGCCAGTGCCGAAATCGTCGATGGCAAGGCGGATGCCGCGGCTCTGGATGGCGTCGAGCACCTTGAGCGCGCGCCCGACATTGCGCATCATCATGCTCTCGGTGACTTCGAGCTGGAGCAACACCGGCGACATGCCGGAGGCCGCCAGCGCCTCGTCGACGTCCTGCAGCAGATGTTCGTCGGCGAACTGCCGCGGCGACAGGTTCACCGCCATCGACAGCGGCAAGAGGCCGCGGTGCTGCCAGGCCATCGCCTGCGCGCAGGCCTCGTTCAGCACCCAGCGGCCGATCGGCACGATCAGCCCGGTTTCCTCCGCAAGCGGAATGAACTGTGCCGGCGAGACGTTGCCGAGATCGGGATGCGCCCAGCGCAGCAGCGCTTCCACACCGGTGATCTGGCCGGTCGCCATGTCCACCTTGGGCTGGTAGTTCAGCGAAAACTGCTCGCGCTCCAGCGCCCGGCGCAGTGCGCTCTCGAGCGACAGCCGCTCGATCGACTGCGTCTTCACTTCCTTGGAGAAGAAGCGGTAGCCGTTCTTGCCGTCCTCCTTGGCGAGATACATCGCCATGTCGGCGTTCTTGGTCAGTGTCTGCACGTCGGAGCCGTTGGCCGGATACATCGCGATGCCGATCGAGGCCGTGGTGTGGCACTCGTGGCCGGCGAGCTCCATGGGTTCGGCCAGCGCCGCGAGCAATCCGGTCGCGATGCGCTGAACGTCGTCGATCTCGCCGCACTGGTCGAGGATCACCACGAACTCGTCGCCGCCGAGACGCGCCACCACGTCGCTGACCCGCAGCGCGCCGCGCAGCCGCCTCGCCACTTCGAGCAGGAGCAGATCGCCGGCCTCGTGGCCCAGCGAATCGTTGATGACCTTGAAGCGGTCGAGATCGATGAACAGAACCGCAAAGCTGTGATCGTGGCGCTGTGCGGTGTCGATCGCCTCGCGCAGCAGCCCGTTGAAGGTCTCGCGGTTCGGCAGGTCGGTCAGGCTATCGTGCGAGGCGAGGTACTCGATCCGCTCGTCGGCCTGGTTCTTCTCGTCGGCGCGATCGAAATTCTCCATCGCAAAGGAGACGTTGTCGGCAAGACGCTGCAACAGCTCGACGAACTCGGACGTGAAGGTGCCCGGTTCGGTCGACATGTAGATCATGACGCCGACGGCCTGATCGTGCGCGATGAGCGGAAACGCCGCGCCCGACCGTGCGCCATCGGCGCGGACGACGGGATGGAAGACGCGAACGCGATCGTCGTTGAGATAATCGTTGCTGATGCAGGGTTGGCGCGTGCGGAATGCGGTGCCGCTCATTCCGCGCCCCTCGGGACGCTCGGGGTCGATCGAGAGGCGGACGTTGCGCGTGGTGTCGGCGGACGGCCCGGCCGCGGCCACGATCTCGAGCCGATCGCTGTCGGCCCTGGCCAGCGCGATCGTCGTCGAGGTGAATTTGGCGCCGTTCGATGCCGCGAGGCAGACGAGATCGAACAGCTCGGCGCGCGATTTCGCCCGCATGATCGCCTCGTTGGTGGCGCTCAGCGCCGCGAACATGCGCGTCAGGCGCTCCTTCTGCGCCTCGGTGCGGGCCTTTTCCTCGGCGCGATCGAAATTGTCGAGCGCGAACGAGACGTTCTCGGCAAGCCGCCCCAGGAGCTGGATCAGGTCCGGCGTGAACGTGCCTTCGTCAGCGGAGAGGAACAGCAACACGCCGACCGCCTTGCTGCCGTTGCTGAGCAGCGGGAAGCAGGCTCCCGATTTCGTGCCCTGGATACGCGCGATCTGGTGCCAATGCGCCGTGCGGATGTCGGTGAGAAGCTCGTTGGTGACACAAGGGGTGCGCGTGCGGAACGCGGTGCCGGTCAGCCCCCGTCCTTCCGGATCGTCCGCCGAGGTCGAGAACCGCCATTGCTTGACCTGATAGCAGCTGTCGCCCTTGGTCATGGCGATGTCGAGGTAATGTCCGGTTTCGTCCACCAGCGCGATGGTCGCGGAAGAGAACGTGCCGCCGAGCACCGCCGCCTCGCAGACCACTTCGAACAATTCGGCCCGGGCCTTGACCCGCATGATCGCTTCGTTGGTCGCGCTCAGCGCCTCGAGCATGCCGCGGAGACGGTTGCGCTGCATTTCGGCCTTGGCCTTCTCGTCGGCGCGGTCGAAATTCTCCAGCGCGAAGGCGACATTGGCCTGGAGCTTGCGCAGCAGCTCGACGAATTCGGGCGTGAAGGTGCCGCGCTCCGGCGAATTGAACAGGAACACGCCCTCGACCTGGTCGCCATTCAAGAGCGGCAACGCCGCCGAGGATGCGATGTTGTTGCGGCGGGCGCTGGCGTGCCACGGTGCGATGCGGTCGTCGGCGAACACGTCATTGCTGACCGCGGGCTGGCGCGTGCGGAACGCGGTGCCGGTCAGGCCACGCCCCTCGGGCACCCGGTCGGATGTGGAAAACTTGAAGGTGCGGACCTGATCGGCGTTCGGACCATAGCAGGCGACCACGCGCAGCAGCTCGGCATGATGGTCGACGAGCGCAACGGTGACCGAGGTGAACTTGGCGCCCTTCGCCGTCGCCTCGCAGACGAGGTCGAACAGTTCCGATCGCGACCGCGCGCGCAGGATCGCCTCGTTGGTGGCGCTGAGCGCCGCATACATGCGCGCCAGGCGCTCTTCTTCCGCCGCAATCCTGGCCTTGTCGGCCTCGCGGCCGAAATTCTCGATCGCGAACGAGACGTTCTCCGCCATGCGCAGCAGCAGCGCGACGACTTCCTCGTCTTTGGCCCATGACCTGCTGACGAAGGACAAGAGCACGCCGACGCTCTCGCCGTGCTTGATCAGCGGCGCGACCACGCAGGCGGCGACGCCGGTGTTGACGTTGGCCTGCTCCCACGGCGTTCCACGGGTGCGGCTGGCGAGATCGTCCTCGACGATGGCCTTCTGCGTCCGGAACACCTCGCCGGAGACGCCCTTGCCGTAGGGATTTTCCGGGTCGATCGAGTAGCGCGCCTGGGTGACCAGCTCCAGGTTCTGTCCGGTGGAAGCGACCGGCTTCATCCAATGCGAATCCGGCTCGCGGAGCAGGACGATGGTCGCCAGCGACTTGCCACCATGCACGGAGGCGTCGCACACGAGCTGGTAGAGCTCCTGCTCGGTCTTGGCGCGGAGAATGGCTTCGTTGGTGGCGCTGATGGCGCCGAACATGCGGTTGAGCCGCCGCGTCGCTCGCTCGCCGGTCTGCCGCGCGGTCTCGCGCGCGAAATTGTCCAGGGCATAGGAGATGTTCGCCGACATGCGCTCGAACAGCGACACCATCTGCTCGTTCAGCGAGCCGGCTTCGCTCCGGGTCACGTACAGCACGCCGACGCTCTTGCCGTTGCAGAGCAGCGGCAGCGCCGCGGCCGCGCCGATATGGGCCTTGGCGGCGCCCTCGCGCCACGCCTGCGAGCGCGGATCGTTCAGATAGTCGTTGCTGACGCACAGCTTCTGATCGCGAAAGGCCTCGCCACCGACGCCGGCTCCTTCCGGGGTGCCGGCCTCCGTGGTGATCTCGATCGAGCGCAGCCGCGGGATATCGTCGCCGCAGCCGGCCGCAAAGCGCAGCCGCCGGCCGTCCGGTCCCACCAGGAACACGGCCACGGCCAAAAAGTCCCCGCTCGAAAACCCGGCGTCGCAGACCTTCTGGTACAGCTCGTCCGGCGATTTCGCGTAGAGAATCGCTTCGTTGATGGCGCTCAACGCCGCAAAGGTGCGCGCGAGTGTCGTCGGCACGATCTCAACTCCCGGGCATTTCTGCCTAATTCTCCCGGGTACGTTATGAACGGCCATCGCCTAAGTGGTCGTTATTGCGCGCCGCAAACCGTCGATCACAGTGAACGAGCTGCGAACGACCCACGCCAAACTGTCGAAATACCGCTGCCCGGGACAAATCTTCGACCAAAGGCGCGTTCTCTTTACGAATTTGCAGCCCTGTATTGGTTTACGGGACGTTGATATCGGTCCTGCGCTTTGAGACGATGGCACCCAACAACGCCCACCAAGGGCGAGACCGGGGGAAACGCCATGCCGATCGTCAGGGCCGACCGCCTCACGCGCATCAGCGCCGCGCTGCTCCAGGCGGCCGGAGCTTCCCCGGACGAGGCCGACGCGGTGGCCACCGGCTGCGTCAACGCCAATCTCGCCGGCCACGATTCCCACGGCGTGATCGCGATTCCCACCTATATCGACCGCATCAAGGCCGGGCACATCGTTCCCGGCGCACCATGGACCATCGTCCAGGAATCGCCGACCACGACCGTGATCGACGGCCATTGGGGTTTCGGTTTTCACGTCAACGCCAAGGCGATGGCGCTGACGGTCGAAAAGGCGAAGACGGCGAACCTCGCCGCCTGCACCGTGTTCCGGCAGAGCCATGTCGGCCGCCTCGCCGCCTATCCCCTGATGGCGATACGTGAAGGCATGATCGGGATTGCCACGGCGGACTCCGGCCGTTCGCCGAAGCATGTGGCACCGTTCGGCGGCAAGGAGGCGCGGCTCGGCACCAACCCGATCTCGATCGCGGTGCCGTCCGATCTTAAGGCGCCGTTCTATCTGGACATGGCGACCTCGGCGGTCGCCGCCGGCAAGATCCAGCTCGCTGTGGCCCGCGGCGAGGAGATTCCGACGGGATGGATCATCGACGCCGAAGGGCGCCACACCACCGATCCCACGCAATATCGCAAGGGCGGCGCGCTGCTGCCGCTCGGCGGCACCGAGGGCTACAAGGGGAGCGGTCTCGCCGCCATGGTCGAGGTGCTGTGCGGCCTGCTCACCGGTTTGGGATTCGGCGTCGAGCCGACCGGGCGACACAACGACGGCTGCTTCATGGCGGTGTTCAACGTCGCCGCATTCCGCCCGCTGAAGGAGTTCAAGCGTGAGGTCGCCGAATTCGCCCACTATCTGAAATCGACCCCGCCGTCCGAGGGCAGCCAAGGCGTCTACTATCCCGGCGAGATCGAGGGCCTGCGCGAGCAGCAGCGGCTTCGCGACGGCATCGCGGTCGAGGATGCCACCTGGGAAAAGCTGCGCACGCTGGCGCGGGAATACCGGCTCGACACAGTGCTCGATCTGGCCTGACGGACTCTTGGAGAACAGCATGACGCGGCAGATGGTACTGGTCGGCTTCCTGCAGGCACAGAACTGCACGAACTTGCCAAGCTCCTGGCGGCATCCGGACTCGCGCGACGATTCGATGTCAGCGGATTACTATCAGGAGATCGGCAGAATCCTCGAAGCCGGCAAATTCCACATGGCGTTCTTCGACGATCGCCTGGCGATGCCGGACCGCTACGGCAACGACCATGCCCACACCGTCGAATACGGCATCCGCTGCGTGAAGATGGATCCGCTGATCGTGCTGACCACGATGGGCATGGTCACCGACAAGCTCGGGCTAGGGGCGACCTGCTCGACCACCTATTACGAGCCGTTCGATGTCGCGCGGCGCTTCGCGACGCTCGATCTGATGTCGGGCGGGCGCGCGGGCTGGAACGTCGTCACCTCGCTCAATGACGGCGAGGCGCTCAACATGGGCCGCGACTCCCATCCCGAACATGATTCCCGCTACGACCGCGCCGACGAATTCATGGAGGTCGTGCTCGGCCATTGGGACACCTGGGAGGACGGCGCGCTGATCATGGACAAGAGGAGCGGCCGCTTTGCCGACCCGGCCAAGGTGAAGCGGCTCGATCACAAGGGAGCGGCCTTCAAGTCGCGCGGGCCGTTCACCGTGCCGCGCTCGCAGCAGGGCCATCCCGTGATCATCCAGGCCGGCGCATCGGGCCGCGGCCAGCGCTTTGCCGGGCGATGGGGCGAGGTGATCTTCACCGCCGCACGCAACCTCGCCGCGGCCAAGGAGGGCTATGCGGCCGTGCGCAACGAAGCCGCCAAGGCCGGCCGGGATCCCGACCAGATGTTCCTGTGCAATCTGACGACGCCGGTCTGCGCCGCGACCAGGGCTGAGGCCGAAGACAAGATGGCGCTGATCAACAAGCTGCCGCTCCAGATCGACGCGTTGTCGCTGCTCGCCGAAGCGCTCAATTACGACTTTGCGTCGAAGGATCTCGACGAGCCGCTGACGACGGACGAACTGAAGAGCATGCAGGGCATTTTGGGCATCCGCGACGGCGTCCTGAAGAATTCGGGCAAGAGCAATCCGAGCGCGCGCGATTTCGTCACCTTCTCCGGCCGCGGCCAGGTGCAGGACGCGATGGTCGGCGGCCCCAAGGAGATCGCGGACAAATTCGAAGAGATGTTCGTCGAGCGCGGTTGCGACGGCTTCGTCATCGCGGCCACCTACGTCCCCGGATCCTACGCCGATTTCGTGCGCCACATCGTGCCGGAATTGCAGCGCCGCGGCTTGTTCCAGAAGGACTATCGCGGCAAGACGCTGCGGGAAAATCTCGGGCTGGCGCGACCGGCCGCCGGCGCCTGGAAGGCGCAGCCGCGCGATGCTGCGGAATAACAACGAGGACACCACATGCGCTGGCTGAAATTCACCGCCGCAGACAAGACCTCCTGGGGGATCGTCGAGGCCGACCAGGTGATCGCGGTCGACGGCGATCCGCTCAGTGAATGGCAACGGACCTCGCGCACGCATCCGCTTGGCGGCGTCAAGATCGAGCTGCCGCTGATCCCGCGCACGTTCTATTGCGTCGGCCTGAACTATCTGAAGCACCTGAAGGAGGCCGCCGACAAGCGCGGCGAGGTGCCGGCCGTCCCCGATAGACCCGAGATCGGCTATCGCGCGCAGAACGCGCTGATCGCACATGACGAGGACGTCATGATCCCCTCCTTCGCGACGGACAAGATCCACTACGAGGGCGAGCTCGTCGTCATCATCGGCAAGAAGGTGAAGCACCTCACCACACAGAACGCGATGAATTGCGTGTTCGGCTACACCATCGGCAACGACGTCAGCGAGCGCAGCTGGCAGAAGGCGGATCGCAGCCTGTGGCGCTCGAAGAACGCCGACACCTTCAAGCCGATGGGCCCGTGGATCGAGACCGAGGCCGATCTCGATCAGATGGAAACGATCGTCCGGGTCAACGGCAAGGAGACCAACCGCTTCCACACCAACGACATGATCTTTGGTGTCGTGCCGTTCCTGGTCGAGCTGACCAAGTATTTTACGCTATGGCCCGGCGACGTGATCTGGATGGGCACCGACGGTGCCTCGCCCGATATCAAGCACGGCGACGTCGTGGAGATCGACATCACCGGCATCGGCACGTTGCGCAACAGGTTCGTGCGGGAGCAGCGGTAGACAAAGGTGCCGTAAGGTGGGCAAAGGCGCTCTTGCGCCGTGCCCACCATCTCTCCACGATTTCGCTGGAGATGGTGGGCACGCTTCGCTTTGCCCACTCTACGGCACTTCGCCGGGACGACGACGAAGAATCCCTGCAGACCTCCTCAAAACGGCAGCGCCACGCTCGTCTTGATTTCCTTCAGCACCACGTTGCTGCGGACGTAGCGGATGCCGGGAATGCGGAACATGAACTCATCGAGGAATCTGTTGTAGGCCGCCATGTCCTGCACGACGACGCGCAAATGGTAATCGGCGTCGCCCGTGGTCGCAAAGCACTCCAGCACCTCGCGCCGCGTCGTCACTCGCGCGACGAACTCGTCGACGAACTTGGTGTCGTGCCGTTCCAGCGAGACGTGGAGGATGGCGGACATCGCAAAGCCCGCCTGCTCGCGCGCGACCAGCGCGGCATAGCCCCGGATAACGCCGCTCTCCTCCAGCGCACGCACCCGGCGCCAGCAGGCCGAGGTCGACATGCCGACCTCGTCGGCGAGCTGCTGGTTGGTGGCGCGGCCATCCTTCTGGAGATGGGCGAGAATCCGCGTGTCCTGCTCTTCAATCATGGAAACCCCTCAATTGGAGGAGATCTATCAAATTCGGACCGCAATTGCAAAATTCTACCGAATTGGCGCCATATACGGGATAAATAGGTAAGACCTACCAACCGCGCGGGCATAACCTTCCATTATTCGGCAGGATGCCGCGCGAGGCCGCCATGGACGCCATTTCGTCGCTCGATGCTTACGAGCTGTCCGACCGCTACGACCGCGAGGAGGGCCGCGTCTTCCTCACGGGCACGCAGGCCATTGTCCGCATCGCGCTAGACCAGGCGAAGCGCGACCGTGCGCGCGGCCTCAACACGGCCGGCTTCATCTCCGGCTATCGCGGCTCGCCGCTCGGCGGCGTCGATCTCGAGCTTTGGCGCATCCAGGAGCGGCTCAAGCGAGACCGCATCGAATTCCTCCCGGCGGTGAACGAGGACCTCGCGGCGACAGCGGTGCTCGGCTCGCAACAGGTCGAGACGCAAGCCGACCGCGAGGTCGATGGCGTGTTCGGCCTCTGGTACGGCAAAGGCCCCGGCGTCGATCGCTCCGGCGATGCGCTCAAGCATGGCAATGCCTACGGCTCCTCGCCGCATGGCGGCGTGCTGGTGGTCGCGGGCGACGACCATGGCTGCGTGTCCTCCTCGATGCCGCACCAGTCCGATGTCGCCTTCATGAGCTGGTTCATGCCGACGCTGCATCCGGCCGATGTCGGCGAATATCTGGCGTTCGGCGAATATGGCTACGCGCTGAGCCGCTTCTCCGGCATGTGGGTCGGCTTCAAGGCGATCTCGGAGATCGTCGAGTCGGGCGCCTCCGTCGCATTGCGCCCGCCGCGCCTTTTCCGCACGCCCGACTTCACGCCTCCATCCGGCGGCCTGCACTACCGCTGGCCGGATCTTCCGGGTCCGCAGATCGAGGAGCGGCTGGAGGCGAAGAAGCACGCGGTCTACGCCTTCGCAAAGGCCAATCCGATCGACCGCCACATCTATGACATTCCGGACGCCACCTACGGCATCGTCACCACGGGCAAGGCGCATCTCGATTTGATGGAAGCGCTGCGGCTGATGGGCCTCGACGAAGCCGCTTGCCGCAGCATCGGCATCGACGTCTACAAGGTCGGCATGGTCTGGCCGCTGGCGCTGCATGACGCCATGGACTTCGTGAAGGGCAAGCGCGAGATCCTCGTGGTCGAGGAGAAGCGCGGCATCATCGAGAGCCAATTCAAGGAATATTTCTACGATTATCCCGGCGCCAAGCCCGAACGCATGGTCGGCAAGCACGACGAGCGAGGGGCACGGCTGATTTCCTGGATCGGCGAATTGTCGCCGCGTGCGCTGGCGGCCGTGCTCGCACGCCGGCTCGATCCAATGTTTCCGGGTCTCAATCTCGCCGCACGCGCAGCCACCTTGATGCCTGAAGCCGCGCGCACGATCAACGTGAGCGGCGCGACGCGCACGCCCTATTTCTGCTCAGGCTGCCCACACAACACGTCGACAAAGGTACCTGAGGGATCGAAGGCGCTGGCCGGCATCGGCTGCCACTTCATGGCGAGCTGGATGGACCGCGAGACCTCGTCGCTGATCCAGATGGGCGGCGAGGGCGTGAACTGGGCGGCATCGTCGAAGTTCACCGGCAACAAGCACATCTTCCAGAATCTCGGCGAAGGTACCTATTATCACTCCGGCTCGATGGCGATCCGGCAGGCGATCGCTGCAAAAGCCAACATCACCTACAAGATCCTGTTCAACGATGCCGTCGCGATGACCGGCGGCCAGCCGGTCGACGGTCCCGTCAGCGTCCATGCCATCGCACACAGCGTCCGGGCCGAAGGTGTGGCGCGTATCGCGCTGGTGTCGGACGATCCCGCGCAGTTTTCGCCGGCGGACCTGCCCATCGGCGTGACCATCCATCCGCGCGAGGAGATGGACACCGTGCAGCGCGAGCTGCGCGAGGTCTCCGGCGTCTCCGTCCTGATCTACCAGCAGACCTGCGCCACCGAGAAGCGACGCCGCCGCAAGCGCGGACAGATGGCCGACCCGAAACGCTTTGCCTATATCAACGACCTCGTCTGCGAAGGCTGTGGCGACTGCTCGGTCGAATCCAACTGCCTCAGCGTCGAGCCGAAGGAGACGCCGTTCGGCCGCAAGCGCCAGATCAATTTGTCGTCCTGCAACAAGGATTTTTCCTGCCTCAACGGTTTCTGCCCGAGCTTCGTCACCGTCGAGGGTGCGACGCGCCGGAAGAAGAGCGCGAGCCGGATCGATGCAAGCGGCCGCGCCGCCACGCTGCAGCTGCCCGCCCCTGTAGCGCTCGACCGACCCTACGATCTGCTCGTCACCGGCGTCGGCGGCACCGGCGTGATCACCGTCGGCGCACTGATCGGCATGGCCGCGCATCTCGAACGACGCGGCGTCTCGGTGCTGGACTTTACCGGGTTTGCGCAGAAGTTCGGGCCGGTGCTGAGCTATATCCGCCTCGCCGCTTCGCCCGAAGCGCTGCACCAGGTGCGCATCGACCAGGGCGCGGCCGATGCGCTGATCGGCTGCGACCTCGTCGTCAGCTCCTCGCCAAAGGCATCCGGCACCTATCGCCGCGGCACCCGCGCTGCCGTCAACACCGCGGAGATGCCGACCGGCGACGTCGTCCGCTTTCGCGACGCCGACCTTGCCTCGCCCGCCCGCCTGCGCGCCATCCGTCACGTGATCGGCGACGGCAATCTCGACACGATCAACGCCAACGCGCTGGCCGAACGGCTGCTGGGCGATGCCGTCTATGCCAACATCATCATGCTCGGCTTTGCCTGGCAGCACGGACTGATCCCCGTCTCGCTGCAAGCGCTGTTGCGCGCGATCGAGCTTAACGGCGTCACGGTCGAACGCAACAAGCAGGCCTTTGCCTGGGGCCGGATCGCCGCGGCCGATCCGGACTTTTTGCCGAAGACGGACGATACGCCTAAAGCCGAGACGCTCGACCAGCTCATCGCCCGCCGCGCCGATTTCCTCGCCGCCTATCAGAACGAAGCCTACGCGGCACGCTACCGGACGATCGTCGCAAGAGTCCGCAGTGCCGAAGCCAAGTTGGACAGCGAGGCGATGACCGAGGCCGTCGCGCGCGCGCTGTTCAAGCTGATGGCCTACAAGGACGAGTATGAGGTGGCGCGGCTGCACATGCAGAGCGGATTCCGCGACGAGCTGAAGCGCGAGTTCGAGGATGGCTTCAGCATCCAGTACCATCTAGCCCCGCCCCTCCTGCCGTCCGAACGCGACGCACGCGGTCGTCCGCGCAAGCGCGCTTTCGGCCAGTGGATCCAGATGCCGCTCACCATGCTCGCGCGGTTGAAGGGCTTGCGCGGGACGCCGCTCGATCCGTTCGGTTACACCGCCGAGCGGCGCGCAGAACGGGAGCTGATCACCTGGTATGAGGGTGTGATCGAGCGGATACTCCGCGAACTCGATGCGGCGCGCCTGCCCGATTTCGTGGCAATCGCCAAGGCTCCGATGGAGATCCGTGGCTACGGCCCTGTCAAGGACGTCGCGATCGCCAAGGTGAAGCCGCAGGTCGAACGGCTTCTCGCCGATGTGATCGCAGCATCGCCGGCAAAGTTGCGCGCTCGGTTGACGTGATGCGCGCGAGGCTTCAGCCTCTGGACCTGAGGGGCCCCTTATGGGCGCCTGCAATCGGGTGACGCATCATGGATTTCGACCAGTTGACCCTGACCCAGGCCGCGGCCGAACTTCGGGCGGGGAAGGTCACGAGCACTGTGCTCACGACCGAAGCTCTTGCCCGCGCCAAAGCCAACACGGATCTCAACGCCTTCGTCACCCTGGACGAGGCCGGCGCGCTGAAGGCCGCGGCCGCATTTGACGCGAAGAGCGACAAGACAAAACCGCTCGGCGGCGTGCCCATCGTGATCAAGGACAATATCGAGGTGGCGGGACTGCCCTGTAGCGCCGGCACACCGGCGCTGAAGGATTATGTTCCGAAGGCCGACGCGCCTGTCGTCGCGAAGCTGCGCGCCGCCGGTGCCGTCATCATCGGCAAGACCAGCATGCACGAGCTCGCCTTCGGCATCTCCGGCTACAACACCGCATTCAAGACCGGCGCCGAGTACGGCATACGCAACGCCTATGATCGCGCGCTGATCGCGGGCGGCTCCTCGTCAGGGACGGGCGCCGCGCTCGGGGCGCGGATCGTCGCGGGCGGGCTTGGTACGGACACAGGCGGATCGGTCCGGGTGCCGGCTGCGCTGAACGGATGCGCCTCGCTGCGCCCGACCGTCGGCCGCTACCCGCAAACGGGCATCGCGCCGATCTCGCACACCCGCGACACCGCAGGGCCGATGGCCGCGACGATCGCCGATGTCGCATTGCTCGACCGTGTCATCACGGATGACGACGAGGTTACGCCGGCTGATTTGAAGCAGGTGCGGATCGGCATCGTGAGGTCGATGCTGACCAATCTCGACGCCGACACGGAGGTCGCCTTCCACGCGGCCGTCGCGACGATGAAGGCGCAGGGTATCACGATCGTCGAGATCGAGATGCCGCAACTGCCTGAAATCAACGGCCAGGTCGGCTTTCCCGTCGCGCTGTACGAAGCCTATGACGACATGGTCGCCTATCTCGCACACACCGGCACCGGCCTCACCATCGAGGCGCTGGCAAAGGAGATCGCCAGCCCCGACGTGAAGGGCACTTATGATGGCCTCGTCATCCCGCGCAAACTGCCCGGCCCCGACAACTCACTCTTCGACGCCAAGCCGATCTATGACGCCGCGATCAAGACCGCGCGGCCGGCGCTTCAGGCGCTTTACAGCAAGACTTTCGCCGACAACCGGCTCGACGCCATCGCCTTCCCGACCACGCCGCGCGTCGCCATTGCCTCCAATCCGGAGTCCAGCAGCCTGGACAATTTCGGCCTGTTCATCCAGAACACCGATCCCGGCAGCAATGCCGGCATTCCCGGCATCCAGATCCCGATCGCGCTTGGTGCTGCGAGCAAGCTTCCGATCGGACTGGAGCTCGACGGCCCTGCAGGCAGCGATCGCCGGTTGCTTGCGATCGGCATGGCGCTCGATGCCGTATTTGGAAGATTACCGCCGCCGCGCTGACGCTCTCGTAGGGTGGCAAAGGCGCCCTTGCGCCGTGCCCACCGTGTATCTGCATCCGCGATGCTGATTGGTGGGCACGCCTCGCTTTGCCCACTCTACGGCACCGCCGGTTGGCTTCACGCGTACGGATTGATCAGCTTCTGCTGCTCGGCGCTGTGCTGCACCAGCATGTCGATAAAGGTCCTGACCTTCGCCGACAGATGATGCCGGTGCGGATAGACCGCGTTCATCGACATCTCCACCGGCCGATATTCGGGGAGAAGACGCACCAGCCGGCCGGCATCGAGATCGTCGCCGACCAGGAAGCCGGCCGCCAGACTGATGCCCGCGCCCTGCAGCGCGGCCTCGCGGAGGGCTTCGCCGCTGTTGGTGATGAGATTGCCTGATACCCGCACCGAGGCCGGCGTGCCCTTGCGATCGAAGAAACGCCACTCGTCGAAGGGATAGTTGATGTGGCGCACGCAATTGTGCCCGGCGAGATCCTCGAGCCTCTGCACGCGGCCATGCGCCTCGATATAGGCGTGCGAGCAGCACAGCACATGCCGCCAGGTCGCGAGACTCCGTACGATCAGGCTCGAGTCGGGCGGCGCGATCATGCGCAGCGCGAGATCAAAGCCCTCCTCGATCAGGTCGACATTGGTCTCGCCCATGCGCAAATCGACCTTTACTTCCGGATAGGTCGCGAGGAATTCGGCCATCACCGGGGCCACGAACGGAACCATATGGGTGGCGGTGTGGATGCGCAGCGTCCCGCGCGGCGTCGATTGCAGCGCGCCGGCGATATCGTCGGCCTGTTCGATATCGGCCAGGATCTGGACACAGCGGTCATAATAGGCCTTGCCGATTTCGGTCAGGTTGACCTTGCGCGTGGTGCGCTGAAGCAGCCTCACGCCGAGCCGGTCTTCCAGCGCCTGAACATGATTGCTCACCATGGTGGTCGACATGTTGAGCTTGCGGGCTGCTGCAGAGAAACCGCCGGTCTCGACCACCCGGCTGAAGACTTCGAGGCTGGTCAATCGGTCCATGCTGCCTGATTATCCGCTCTTGATCGATAATCCCAAGGAATTTGCTCGGATTGTCTATCAGATCGACGCGCGGGCGGCATGGCTCAAGCGTTCGCAGCAATCGCTCGACAGGCACGGCAATCGCTCTGGGGCAGCGGCATGGCTGGTTCGGTAGACCACGCATCAGGGCGAGGCCCCGGACCATCCACTCCCAGTGGATAATCCTTCCGGCATTTCGCCGATTATCACTCAAACCAGAAAGACCGATAGTCCCTCCCAGCCGACAGGAGACCGTCATGTCCGAGATGCCCCGCACCGAAAACTTCGAACAAGCAACTGAAATCACTCAGGATTGTGCCAAGGCGCAGCTGCGCGTGCCGGCCCGTCACAGGATCCGGCGCGCGGCCCTGGTGCTCGCGCTCCTCGCCGGCACGGCCATGATTGGCTATTACGGCCATGACTACTGGATCAATGGCCGCTACCTCGAATCCACCGATGACGCCTATGTGAAGGCCGATTCCACCATCATCGCGCCGAAGGTCTCGGGCTATATCGCCAAGGTGCTGGTCGGTGACAACGAGAAGGTTCGGGCTGGCCAGGCGCTGGCGAAGATCGACGACCGCGACTTCAAGGCGGCACTGGACCAGGCCCGTGCTGACGTGGCCGCCGGCGAAGCCTCGGTACGCAACATCGATGCCCAGCTCGAGCTGCAGCAACCGATCATCGAGCAGAGCACCGCCGACGTCACTGCGGCGGACGCCAACCTGAAATTCGCCCAGGAAGAGCGCGCCCGCTACGACGATCTCATGAAGTCTGGCTCGGGCACGATCCAGCGCGCGCAGCAGACCGACGCCGCGCTCCGCGCCAGCAACGCGCAATCGCAGCACGCGAAATCCGGCCTTCTGGCCGCACAGCGCAAGGTCGACGTGCTCACCACCCAGCGCGCCCAGGCCACCGCCCAGCTCGAGCGCGCCCGCGCGGTGGCAGACCAGGCGCGGTTGAACCTGTCCTACACCGAGATCACCGCGCCGGTGGACGGCACGGTCGGCGCGCGCAGCTTGCGCGTCGGCCAGTACGTGCAGGCCGGCACGCAATTGATGGCGGTGGTGCCGCTCGATGCGGTCTATGTCGTCGCGAACTTCAAGGAGACGCAGCTCACCCATGTGCGTCCCGGCCAGCCGGTCGAGCTGCACGTCGACAGCTTCCGCAACCAGACCCTGCGCGGCCATGTCGACAGCCTGTCGCCGGCGAGCGGGCTCGAATTCGCACTACTGCCGCCCGACAACGCCACCGGCAATTTCACCAAGATCGTGCAGCGCGTCCCGGTGAAGATCGTGCTCGACGACCACAGCCTCACGGGCCTGCTGCGGCCCGGCATGTCGGCGGTGCCGACCGTCGACACCAAGCAGACCGTGCTGGCCGAGCGCGAGACCGCCAGGCGCCTCGCCGACAACGCCTCCCGCCCGAACGGCGGCTGACGTCGAGGGGCTTGCGGCAGGATCATCAAGTCATGCCGGATGATCCTTCCCAGACTGCCTCGACGATCGAAATCAACGGCCTAATGCATCCTGTCTCCACACCCGAGACGAGGCTTCCATGAGCACGCTCCAACCGACCATCGACGCCGCTTCCGCCACCAACCTCCCCGCTCCGGCCGCGGCTCCCGCAACGCCCGCCGTCTCGGCCAAGACCTGGATCGCGGTGATCGGCGCGACGCTCGGCGCCTTCATGGCGGTGCTGAACATCCAGATCGTCAACGCCTCGCTCGCCGACATCCAGGGCGCGATCGGGGCCGGCATCGACGACGGCGGCTGGATCTCGACCTCCTATCTGATCGCCGAGATCGTGGTGATCCCGCTCTCCGGCTGGCTCGCCCAGGTGTTCTCGATCCGCCTATATCTCCTCACCAACGCGATCCTGTTCCTGGCCCTCTCCGCAGCCTGCGCGCTCGCGCAGGACCTGCCGCAGATGATCGTGCTGCGCGCCGTGCAGGGCTTTACCGGCGGCGTGCTGATCCCGATGGCGTTCACGCTGATCATCACGCTCTTGCCGCGCGGCAAGCAGCCGGTGGGCCTTGCGCTGTTCGCGCTGTCGGCGACGTTCGCGCCCGCGATCGGCCCGACCATCGGCGGCTATCTCACCGAGAATTTCGGCTGGCAGTACATTTTCTACGTCAACCTCGTCCCCGGCGCGATCATGGTCGGCATGCTCTGGTACGCGCTCGACGCCAAGCCCATGAAGCTGTCACTGCTGCGCGAGGGCGACTGGGCCGGCATCATCACCATGGCGATCGGCCTGTCCGCGCTCCAGACCGTGCTGGAGGAAGGCAACAAGGACGACTGGCTCGGCTCGCCTTTCATCGTGAGATTGTCCGTCATCGCCACCGTCGCGCTCGCGGCCTTCCTGATCATCGAGCTCACCGTGAAGAAGCCGTTGCTGAACCTGCGCCTGCTGGTGCGCCGCAATTTCGGCTTCGGCATGCTCGCGAACTTCCTGCTCGGCATCGCGCTATACGGCTCGGTGTTCATCCTGCCGCAATATCTGGCGCGCATCCAGGGCTACAATGCCGAGCAGATCGGCATGGTGCTGGCATGGACCGGACTGCCGCAGCTCGTGCTGATCCCGCTGGTGCCGCGCCTGATGCAGCGGTTCGACGCGCGGGTCATCATCGGCGTCGGCTTCGTCCTGTTCTCGGCCTCGAACTTCATGAACATCACCATGACCAACGACTACGCCGCGGACCAGCTGTTGTGGCCCAACGTCGTGCGCGCGATCGGCCAGGCGCTGGTGATGGCGCCGCTGTCCGCAGTGGCAACCGCAGGCATCGAGGCGGAGAATGCGGGTTCGGCCTCCGGCCTGTTCAACATGATGCGCAATCTCGGCGGCGCCGTCGGCATCGCACTGCTCCAGACCGTGCTGACCAAGCGCGAGCAGTATCACTCCAACGTGCTGATGCAGTCGGTCTCGGTGTTCGAGCAGGCGACCCGCAACCGGCTGGAACAGCTCACGCAATATTTCGTCAACCACGGCGTCCTCGACCGTGCGGACGCCGCGCATCGCGCCTATGTCGCGATCGGCCATACCGTGCAGAAGCAGGCCTACATCTTCGCCTTCAGCGACACCTTCTATTTGCTCGGCATGGCGCTGATCGTGGCGCTCGCCGCCGTCCTGTTCCTGAAGAAACCCGGCCATGTCTCGGCCGGTGGAGCCCACTGAAATTAACCCAGCAAGCAAGGAGACCGACCATGAAACCCCGCATGAATTTCTACCAGGCCGCCCCTGACACAATGAAGGCGCTGATGGCGCTGGAAGAGCAGATCCAGTCGACAGGTCTGGAGAAATCGCTGATCGAGCTCGTCAAGATCCGGGCGTCGCAGATCAACGGTTGCGCCTTCTGCATCAACATGCACACCGAGGACGCCCGCAAGCGCGGCGAAACCGAACAGCGCATCTATCTGCTCAACGCCTGGCGCGAATCCCCGCTCTATACCGACCGTGAGCGCGCCGCGCTGGCCTGGACCGAATCGGTGACGCTGATCTCCGAGACGCATGCGCCGGACGACGTCTATGAGCAGGTCCGCGCGCAATTCTCCGATGCCGAGACGGTGAACCTGACAATGCTGATCGGCGCCATCAACGCCTGGAACAGGATCGCGATCGCGTTCCGCGCGGTGCATCCGGTGAAGGTGAAGGCGTCGGTGGCGTAGGGCGCGGCGCGTGGAGGCCAAACTGCCTCTACACATTCAACTGTCATGCCCCGGCTTGACCGGGGCATCCAGTACGCCGCGGCTTCTCGATTCAAGCACTCCTGTTACGGAGTACTGGATCGCCCGGCCAAGCCGGGCGATGACAGCGGTGGGAGTGGCTCAGACCGCCGTCGCCTTGGCGAACTCCACATAGATCTCGCGAAGCCGCGTCGCCATCGGGCCGGGCTTGCCGTCGCCGATCTTGTTGCCGTCAACGGCGACCACCGGCTGCACGAAGGACGAGGCCGAGGTGATGAAGGCTTCCTTGGCGGCGAGCGCCTCGGCGACCGTGAAGGAGCGCTCCTCGACGCGGAGCTGGCGCTCCTCGGCAAGCGCGATGACGGCCTTGCGGGTACAGCCCGGCAGAATCGCGTTGGAATTCTGGCGCGTCACGATGACGTCGTCCTTCGTCAGGATGAACGCCGTAGACGAGCCGCCTTCAGTCACATAGCCATCCTGCAGCATCCAGGCTTCGCCGGCGCCGGCTTCCGCCGCGGCCTGCTTGGCCAGCACCTGCGCCAGCAGCGCCACGCTCTTGATGTCGCGCCGCTCCCAGCGGATGTCGGGCACAGTGATCACGTTGATGCCGGTCTTGGCCGAGGCGGCATTGATGATGTCCTTCTCGGAGGTGAACATCACCAGGCTCGATTTGACGTCGCCCTTGGGGAACGGGAAGTCGCGGCCCTTGTCGGCGCCGCGCGTGACCTGGAGATAGACGAGGCCGCTCTCGACCTTGTTGCGCGCGATCAGCTCCTTCTGGAGCTCGGTGATGCGCTCGACCGTCTCCGGCAGCTTCAACTTGATCTCACCGACCGAACGCTCCAGCCGCGCCAGGTGCGAGGCGTTGTCGACCAGCTTGCCGCCGAGCACGGCCGAGACCTCGTAGATGCCGTCGGCGAACAGGAAGCCACGATCGAGGACCGAGATTTTGGCTTCCGAGAGCGGGACGAATGAGCCGTTGACGTAGGCGATCGGGTCCAAGGCAGGTCTCCTGGCGGGATAGGGGAATTTGGCGCCCGTATACGGGATTTGCGCAGCCCGATAAACCCTCGATCGGCCATTCCGGGGCATTCGCGGTGCGAATGACCCCGGAATCTCGGGATTCCGGGTTGCTTCGCATCGCCCCGGAATGACGGTGGAGGCTAATGCGACAGAATCTTCGACAAGAACTTCTGCGCGCGGTCGCTGCGCGGCTTGCCGAAGAAGTCCTCCTTCGCCGCGTCCTCGACGATCTCGCCGCGGTCCATGAAGATCACGCGGTTGGCGACCTTGCGGGCAAAACCCATCTCGTGGGTCACGACCATCATGGTCATGCCCTCATGGGCGAGGTCGACCATGACGTCGAGCACTTCGCTGACCATTTCGGGGTCGAGCGCCGAGGTCGGCTCGTCGAACAGCATCACGATCGGATCCATCGCGAGCGCGCGTGCGATCGCAACGCGCTGTTGCTGGCCACCGGAGAGCTGCGCGGGAAACTTCTGCGCCTGCTCCTTCAGGCCGACGCGCTCCAGCAGTTGCTCAGCTTTCGCCACCGCCTTGTCGCGCGACCGATCGAGCACCTTCTGTTGCGCGAGACAAAGGTTATCGATGATCTTGAGATGCGGAAACAGCTCGAAGTGCTGGAACACCATGCCGACGCGCGAGCGCAGCTTCGGCAGATTGGTCTTGGGATCGTTGACCTTGGTGCCGTCGACGCTGATGTCGCCCTCCTGGAACGGCTCCAGCGCATTGACGCATTTGATCAGCGTCGACTTGCCCGAGCCCGAGGGGCCGCAGACCACGACGACCTCGCCCTTGGTGACGCTGGTGGTGCAGTCGGTCAGCACCTGGAAGGTCGGGCTGTACCATTTGTTGACGTGGCTGATTTCGATCATGACCGACACGCTCTATCGAATGATGGCGATGCGCGCCTGGAGGCGACGCACGCCAAAGGACGCAACACAGGAAATGGTGAAGTAGACGACGGCAGCGAACAGATACATCTCGACCAGGCGGCCGTCGCGCTGCGCGACCTTGCTCGCCGCGCCCAGAAAGTCCGGGATCGAGAGCACGTAGACCAGCGAGGTGTCCTGGAACAGCACGATGGTCTGCGTCAGCAGCACCGGCAGCATGTTGCGGAACGCCTGCGGCAGCACGACGTAGCGCATGGTCTGGGCGTAGGTCAGGCCGAGCGCGTTGGCGGCCGCCGGCTGGCCGCGCGAGATCGACTGGATGCCGGCGCGCATGATCTCGGAGAAGTACGCCGCCTCGAACATGATGAAGGTGATGAGCGAGGAGGCGAACGCGCCGACGCTGATCGGGCGCGAGGCGCCCGTCACCCACTGCCCGATATAGGGCACCAGGAAGTAAAACCAGAAGATCACCAGCACCAGCGGCAGCGAGCGCATGAAGTCGACATAGACACCGGCGATGCGGCCGAGCAGCTTGTAGCCCGACAGCCGCATCAGCGCGATCGCCGTGCCGAAGATCAGGCCGCCGAGGCCGGCGAGCGCCGTCAGGGTCAGCGTGAACGTCATGCCTTCGTAGAACAGATAGGGCAGCGCGCGGCGGATGACGTCGAAATCGAGATTACCGAACATGGCGCTATTTCCCCGTGATGTAGCCGGGGATCGCGACGTAGCGCTCGAGGAAGCGCATCGCGGTCACGACGACGGCGTTGACGAGGAGATAGATCAGGGTTGCCGCGGTGAAGGCCTCGAACACCTGGAACGAGAATTCCTGCATCGAGCGCGCCTGTCCGGTCAATTCGAGCAGGCCGATCGTGATGGCGACCGCCGTGTTCTTGATGGTGTTGAGGAACTCGGAGGTCAGCGGCGGCAGGATGATGCGGAACGCCATCGGCAGCAGTACGTAACGATAACCCTGCGCGGTGGTCAGGCCGAGCGCAGTTGCGGCCATCTTCTGCCCACGCGGCAACGAGCCGATGCCAGCCTGCAGTTGCACGGCGACACGCGCCGACATGAAGAAGCCGACGCCGATCGCAGCCGTCCAGAACGGTGCGTTCGGCAGTTGCTTCAGCCAGGTGCCGGCGGCTTTCGGCAGCAATTCCGGCAGCACGAAGAACCACAGGAAGAGCTGCACCAGCAGCGGCATGTTGCGGAAGAACTCGACCCAGCAGAAGCCGAACCAGTAGGCCGCCCTGGAGGGCAGCGTGCGCATGACGCCGATCAGCGAGCCGAAGACCAGCGCGATGACCCAGGCGAGCGCAGCCGTCTTGAGGGTCAGCGCCAGTCCCGACAGGAGCATGTCGAGATAGGTGCCGGTCCCCATCGGGTTCGGCTCGAAGAATATTCCCCAGTTCCAGTGGTAGTTCACGTGTCCCCCGCGCGAACGCGCCAATCATAGATGTCCCGGGCACTTATGCAAATGTCCGGCCACTCTCCCTCCAGAATGGCCGGAATTTGCGTCCTCTCCCCGCACGCGGGGAGACGCAAACAGCATATTACTTGTAGTCGTCCGGGTTCGGCGAGTCCGTGGGCTTCGCGAACTCGTTCTTCAGCTCGGCCGAGATGGGGCTGTTGAGGTTCAGACCCTTCGGCGGGATCTTCTGGGTGAACCACTTATCGTAGATCTTCTGCCCTTCGCCGGAGGTGTAGATCGCAGCAGTCGCCGCATCGACCACCTTCTTGAAGGGCGCGTCGTCCTTGCGCAGCATGATGCCGTAGGGCTCGGGCTTGGAGAAGGCGTCCTTGGAGATGACATAGTCGTCCGGCGACTTCGAGCCGGCAACGAGGCTCGCGAGCAGGATGTCGTCCATCACGAAGGCGACCGCGCGGTCGGTCTCGACCATCAGGAAGGACTCGGCGTGGTCCTTGGCCGGAATGATGTTGGCGCCGAGGCTTTTCGCAACATTGGCCTCGGTGAGCTGCTTGATGTTGGTGGTGCCGGCAGTCGAGACCACCGTCTTGCCCTTGAGATCATCGATCGACTTGAGGCCGCTCGACTTCTTGAACACGTAGCGGCTGGCGGTCAGGAAGTGGGTGTTGGTGAAGGCGACCTGCTTCTGGCGCTCGGCATTGTTGGTGGTCGAGCCGCATTCGAGGTCGATGGTGCCGTTGGCCATCAGCGGGATACGGGTCGCCGAGGTCACCGGATTGAGCTTCACCTCGAGCTTGTCGAGCTTGAGCTCCTTCTTCACGGCGTCAACGATCTTGTAGCAGATGTCCATCGCGAACCCGACGGGCTTCTGGTTGTCGTCCAGATAGGAGAACGGGATCGAGGAGTCGCGGAAGCCCAGCGTGATGGCGCCGGTGTCCTTGATGTTCTTCAGCGTGCCGGTCAGCTCCTGGGCCCCGGCCTGGCTTACGGCGAAGGTCGCGGCGAGCGCAAGACCGATGCTACGGAAATGTTTCACTTTTTTGGTCCCCTTTCAGGATGATGCGGCCGGATGCAAGCACAAATCTGGCCGGATTAGAATGTGACTTTCGGCTGGATTGCGGCTCAGGTTAATGGCCCAGGCCGGTGGTTCAGGTCAGCGGTTTGGGCAATTCCCCGAGATCCCAGAACAGCCCGGCCATCACCGTCAAGGCCTCTTCGGTCAATGGCAGCAGGATGTGCTCATTGGGCGCATGCTGCGAGCAGCCGGGATAGGAGTGCGGGACCCAGATCGTCGGCAGGCCCAGGATCTCGGAGAACACGTCGTTGGGCAGCGAGCCGCCGAAATTCGGCAGCACCGCCGGCGCCTTGCCGGTGGTCGCTTGCACCGAATCCGCCGCCCATTTGATCCAGGGGCTGTCGAAATCGGTACGCGAGGCGGCAAAGCTCTGCGCCGCCCGCACCTCGACCATCGGAAAACCCTTTTGCACCAGATGCGCGCGGACGGCCTCGATCAGGCCGTCGACCTTGGTGCCGACGACAAAACGCAGTTGCAGCACGGCATTGGCCTGGCCGGGAATGGCATTGGCCGGCTTCTCGATATTGCCTGACGACATCGCCAGCACTTCGAGCGTGTTCCAGGCGTAGAGCCGTTCGGCTGCCGACAGCCCTTCCTCACCCCAATTCTCCGCGAGCGCCGGTTCGTCCGCGGTCGGCACTACCTGCACGTCGGCGAGATAGCTGCGGATCTGGTTGGTGAGCCGTGGCGGCTTCAGCGCATCGAGCTGGAGCCGGCCTTGGCCATCGACCAGCGTCGAGATCGCGTTGACCAGAATGGTCGCCGGGTTGGCGAGCACGCCGCCCCAATTGCCGGAGTGATGCCCGCCATCGCGCAAATTCACGTCAAGATGGATGCGGATGCCGCCGCGACAGCCGAGGAACAGGGTCGGGCGATCTGCCGACAGGCGCGGCCCGTCGGAGGCCATGAATAGATCGGCCTTGAGCGCGTCGCGGTTCAGATCGCAGACCTTGCCGAGATCGGGCGAGCCGATCTCCTCACCCATCTCGACGATGAATTTGGCGTTGAAGCCAAGCTTGCCCCCGCGGGCCTCGCGCACCGCACGGAGCGCCGCCATGTTGATGCTGTGCTGGCCCTTGTTGTCGGCGGTGCCGCGGCCGTAGAGGCGCGTGCCCGCAACCGTCGTGCGCCAGGGATCGCGGCCATCGCGCCACTCGCCCTCCATGCCGTCGACGACGTCGCCATGACCGTAGATCAGCACGGTCGGCGCCGTCTCGCTCTCCCGATGCTCGGCGAACAGGAACGGCGCCTTGCCGCTGGGGGATTCGACCATACGGCTTTGAAAATCGAGCGCGGCGAAAGCGGGCACCATCTCCTGTTCCAGATAGGCGCGCAGCTCCGCACCGCGCGACGGGTTCTGGCTTTCGGTCTTGAAGGCGACGCGGCGGTCGAGTTCGGCGAGGAACGCACCCGATGTAAAATCCTCACGGGCACGGGCGATGGCGTCGGCTCTGGTCATGACTTGTTTTTCGAGGCTTTGCGACGAAGGACCTTACCCGAGACAGGTAGCCCTTCGAAAGTGGCGGGGACTTGGATAGTTCTTCGAGTTCTCTTGTAGTTCTCTTGGGATTTCGTTCTTGCTCTCTTGAGATTAGCTTGCCAAGCGCGGCGGCGCCGCTGATTTTGGCCTTGCCAATACTCAGACATATGCAAGAACTTCGCCAAGTTGGGGCGCACATCTATCATTCGAAGAGCGCTCAGTACAAGCGCCGGGGGACCATCATGGCCAAGCAGATCAGGCTCAACGCCTTTGCGATGAATTGCGTGGCGCATCAGTCACCGGGCCTGTGGACCCATCCGCGCGACCGCACCGCCGAATATAATCGCCTGCCCTACTGGATCGATCTTGCCAGGACGCTGGAGCGCGGCCGCTTCGACGGGCTGTTCCTGGCCGACGTGCTTGGCGTCTACGACGTCTATGGCAACAGCCCTGACGCAGCTTTGCGCAATGCAGCGCAGACGCCGTCGAACGAGCCGTTGCTCCTGCTCTCGGCGATGGCGGCGGTGACGCAAAATCTCGGCTTCGGCGTTACCAGCAATCTCTCCTTCGAGCCGCCCTACCCGTTCGCGCGGCGGATGTCGACGCTCGATCATCTCACCGAGGGCCGGATCGGCTGGAACGTCGTCACCGGCTATCTCGACAGTGCCGCGCGCGGCGCCGGCAAGGACAAGCAGATCGGGCATGACGACCGCTACGACATCGCCGACGAATATATGGAGGTCGTCTACAAGCTCTGGGAAGGCAGCTGGGAGGACGATGCCGTGCTGCGTGACCGCAAGCGCGGTATCTTCACCGATCCCGCCAAGGTTCATCGCGTCAATCATGTGGGCGCGAACTATCGCATCAATAACACCGTTCACCTCAGCGAACCGTCGCCGCAGCGCACGCCCGTGCTGTACCAGGCCGGCACCTCGCCGCGCGGCCGCCAGTTCGCGGCGCGTCACGCCGAATGCGTGTTCATGTCGGGACCGTCGGCCAAAGTGATCGCACCGCGGGTCTCCGCGATCCGCCAGGAGGCCGCCGCGCTCGGCCGCAACCCGGCCGAGATCCTGATGTTCTCGATGATGACGATCATCCTCGGGCGGACCGAAGCGGAAGCCAAGGAAAAACATGCCGACTACCGCCGCCATATCAGCCCCGAAGGCGCGCTGGCGCTGATGTCGGGATGGACCGGGGTCGACTTCTCCGGCTACGACCTCGACCAGCAGGTCCGCCACGTCCAGAACGATGCCGGCCGCAGCGCGATGGACAACGTCACCCGCGCCGACCCTGATCGCGTCTGGACCGTGCGCGACGTCATCGAGCATGTCGGCATCGGCGGCGCCGGTCCTGTCGTGGTCGGCACGCCGGAGATGGTGGCGGACAAGATCGAGCAATGGTTCGAGGCGACCGACGTCGACGGCCTCAACGTCGCCTTCGCAATCTCGCCCGGCGATTTCGAGGACATCGCCGACATGCTGGTGCCTGAGTTGACGCGGCGCGGGCGGTACAAGCCGGAATACGCAAAGGGCACGCTGCGGGAGAAGCTGTTCGGCGATGGCCGCGCGCGGCTTGGCGCGCCGCATCCGGCGGCGGGGTATCGGGTGGGGAAGACGGGGTAGGCCACCGCCTCCCCGTCATTGCGAGCGCAGCGAAGCAATCCAGAGCCCCTCCGCGGAAGCAGTCTGGATTGCTTCATCGCAAGTGCTCGTCGCAATAACGGTGGAGACAGTATGCCCTCACACCTTCCCGTCCACCGTCACCTCGATCAGCTTCGTCCCCGGCCGGCCGAATGCCGACGACAGTGTCGCCTTCAGCTCGCGAGGATCGCTCACCTTGATCGCCTCGCAGCCCAGCGCTTTCGCGATCCCCGCGAAATCCACCGGCGGATCGACGAAATCCATGCCGACGTAATTGTCGTCACCGTGGAAGGCGAGCAGGCGCTGCTTGATGATGCGATAGCCGCCATTGTTGGCGATGACGACGTTGAGCGGCAGCTTGTGATGTGCCGCGGTCCACAGCGACTGGATCGAATACATCGCGCTGCCGTCGCCGGAGAAGCAAACGACGGAACGATCCGGATTGGCGATGCTGGCGCCGACGGACGCCGGCAGGCCCCAGCCAATGCCGCCCGATGCAAGGCCGTGATAGCCGAAGCGATCGCGGTGCGGACGCAACGCTGTGATCTGGCGGCTGGAGGTCAGCCCTTCGTCGACCAAGATGGCGTTGTCAGGCATCGCCTCGACCATTTGCAGCACCAGAAAATCCGGATCGATGGGGCTGCGGCCGGCGCTCTTGCCGATCTGTTCGACCAGCGCGGCACGGCGCGCGGTCCAGTTCTTCGGCGCAAGCTCGGCGAGACGCTGCTTGGCGCGGCTCGCAAGTGTGACACCGCCCATCTCCTTCAGTACCGGGATCAGCGCGCGTAGCGTTTCCTTGACGTCCGCCTTCAGTGCGATCTCGGCGCCGTAATTCTTGGCGATCTCCCAATCGACGAGGCCGATCTGCACGATGCCGAGTCCATCAGGCAGCGCGTCCACTTCGCTATAGACCGACATCCGCAGGGGATCGCCGCCGAGCGCGATCAGGAGATCGTAAGGCGCGAGTGTGTCGCGCGCGACCTTCTGCACGCGCGCCAGCGTGCCGACGAAGCTCGGGCTTTCCGAGAGGAAGTGCGAACCATAGGGCGTGGAGGATTGAAAGGCGGCCGCGCCGAGCAGCTCGGCGAACTCAGCGGCCTCCTTCAGCGCGTCGCTCTTGACCACCTCGTCCATGGTCACGATGACCGGACGCTCGGCCTTCAGCAGACGGGCGGCAAAGGCCTTCAGCGCCTCGTCCGATGGTTTGGTGCGCGCGTCGATGCGGGTGGAGCGGCCG
Organism: Bradyrhizobium sp. GW821-FHT12B03; assembly: GCF_058807535.1. Taxonomy (NCBI): domain Bacteria; kingdom Pseudomonadati; phylum Pseudomonadota; class Alphaproteobacteria; order Hyphomicrobiales; family Nitrobacteraceae; genus Bradyrhizobium; species Bradyrhizobium sp. GW821-FHT12B03. The sequence goes on along the minus strand of NZ_JBXAQU010000012.1, from coordinate 176,089 downwards.
AGATCGATGCCGGCTTCGCTGTTGAGAATGTCGCCCGGCAGCGAGATGAACACCGGCCCGGTCGGTGGTGTCATCGCAACCTTGGCGGCGCGGCGCACGATGCGCGGCAGATCCTCCAGCCGCGTCACCTCGACCGCCCATTTCACCAGCGGCTCGGCCATCCGCACCAGCGGGCCATACAGCACCGGCTCCATCAGGCCATGACCCTGCTCCTGCTGGCCCGCGGTCAGGATCATCGGCGTGCCCGTGAACTGGGCGTTGTAGAGCGAGCCCATGGCGTTGCCGAGGCCGGGCGCGACGTGGACGTTGCAGGCGACGAGCTTTCCGGAGGCGCGGCTGTAGCCATCGGCGATCGCGACCACCAGGCTCTCCTGCATCGCCATCACATAGGTGAGGTCAGGGTGGTCCTTCAGCGCATGCATGATCGGCAGCTCGGTGGTGCCGGGGTTGCCGAACAGATGCGTGATGCCCTCGTCCTTGAGCAGCGCGAGAAAGGCGGAGCGGCCGGTGATCTTGTTCTTCATGTTTCCTCCAGGAGCGGACGTTGCCGCAAGGACGGAGGCATGATGGCCGAAATCGAAGGGGGCGCGCAAGGAAGCGCGGTCATGGCTGCGTTGCGCGGGCGTGCGCTACATCTCCTCGCGACCCAATTCGAACGGATCCTCGCCGCCCGCCCGCTTCTTCTTTTTCGAGCGCTGCCACACCACGCCGGGAAAACCCTTCAGCGGCACCAGGGGCTCGCCGGTATAGGCCCATTCCTGCAGCTCCTCGATGGCGATGTGATAGAGCGGCTGGCGGCCGGTACGCTCCTTGAACAGTGCGCGCGGGATGTTGACCATGTGCGGCCCGCGCGGGCGCTCATAGGCGATCGGCGTGCCGCAATGCGAGCAGAAGCTGCGTGTGGTCTTGGTCGCCTTGTCCTCGTAGCGCGTGAGCGCGGTCTTGCCGGAGGTGATGCGAAAGCGCTTCTTCCAGCTGCCGACATAGGTCGCGTAAGCCGCGCCATGGGCGCGGCGACTGGCCGCGGAATGATCATGCCAGGCCCAGCGCGCGGGAACGTCGATCTCGAAGGTGACCTTGCCGCAGAGGCACTGGCCGGTGGCTATACCTGCGGTGACTGCGGCTTTGGCCATGGTGCTTCCCCATCGTCATTGCGAGCGCAGCGAAGCAATCCAGACTGCCTCTATGGAAAGATTCTAGATTGCTTCGCTACGCTCGCAATGACGGAGTTCGTGGGCTCGTCGGAGCGACGAATATAGACCCGTAGCCCGGATGGAGCGAAGCGCAATCCGGGACCTATGCCTCGCGGGATCAAACCCGGATTTCGCTTGCGCTCCATCCGGGCTACGAAGAGCGGCTACGCCGGCGTCAGCTCGTCATAAACAGGATAATCCGTATACCCCTTCTCCTCGCCGCCATAGAACGTCGCGCGGTTGTACGGCGTGATCGGATAACCCTGCTCCAGCCGCCGCGGAAGATCGGGGTTGGAGATGAAGATGCGGCCGAAAGCGATGATGTCGGCGTGTCCCTCGGCGAGGGCCGCATTCGCGGTCTCGCCGGTGAAGCCGCCGGCCGTCATCAGCACGCCGCTGTAGAGCGGACGGAACAGCACCATTGCCGACGGCACGTTCTGCCAGTTGACGTCGGCGCGGCCGGCGCCGCTGGATCGCGGCTCGATGAAATGCAGATAGGCAAGGCCGAGCTTGTCGAGTGCCTTCACCACATGCGTGTACAGCGGCATCGGATCAGGCTCGCCGGAATCATTGGCGATGCCGTGGGGCGACAGCCGGACGGCGACGCGGTTTGCGCCCCAGACGTCGATCGCGGCCTGCGTGACTTCGAGCAGCAGCCGCGCGCGGTTCTCGATCGACCCGCCATACTGATCGGTGCGCTGGTTGCTGCGCGATTGCAGGAACTGCTCGAGCAGGTAGCCGTTGGCGCCGTGGATCTCGACGCCGTCGAAGCCGGCGGCGAGCGCGTTCTTCGCGCCCTGCCGGAAGGCCTCGACGATGCCCTTGACCTCGTCCGTCTGCAGCGCGCGCGGTGTCTCGTAGTCGGCAATCTTGCCGTCGGCCGTCATCGCCTTCATGCCTTCGGCCTTGATCGCGATCGCCGAGGCCGAGACCGGCAACGCGCCGCCGTGGAAGGAGGAATGCGAGACCCGACCGACATGCCAGAGCTGGAGGAAGATGATGCCGCCCTTGGCATGCACGGCATCGACCACCTTCCGCCAGCCGGCGATCTGCGCTTCCGAATAGATGCCGGGCGTCGCCGGGTTGCCGCGGCCGTGCGAGAGCACCGGCGAGGCTTCGGCGATGATCAGGCCACCCTTCGTTGCGCGCTGGCTGTAATATTCGGCGTTGAGCGGTCGCGGCGAAAAGCTGTCGCGCTCGGCCCGCATGCGCGTGAGCGGCGCCATCGCGACGCGATGCGCCAGCTTGTACGGACCGACCTGCAACGGTTTGAACAACGCCGGATATTTCATACTGGCCCCAATTGGCTATGGAAGGATGCGGATCATATAGCGAGGGGCGGCCGCCGGAAAAGGCACCGCCCCTCAAAAAGCAGATATTCCCTTCCGCGGAACGCGAGGAGAGAACAGGCGTTACGCCGTCTTGATCCAGACGGCCTTCACGTTGAGATACTCCTCGACGTGCTGCTTGCCGGACTCCCGACCGTAGCCGCTCATCTTGTAGCCGCCGAACGGCACCGCCGGGTCCATCGCCTGGTAGCAATTCACCCACACCGAGCCGGCGCGCAGCGATTTTGCCACCGCATGCGCTTTGCTGACGTCGCGCGTCCACAGGCCCGAGCCGAGGCCGAACGTGGTGTTGTTGGCACGCTTGACCAGCTCGTCCATGTCCTTGAAAGCGATCGCGGAGATGACCGGGCCAAAGATCTCCTCCTGCGCGATGCGCATATTGTCCTGGACACCGGCAAACACTGTCGGCGAGACGAAGAAGCCCTTCGACAACGCGCCCTCGGTGACGCGGCCGCCGCCGGCGAGCGCCCGTGCGCCCTCCTTCTGGCCGATATCGAGATAGCCGGTGACGCGCTCGAGCTGCTGCTCGGAGACGAGCGGGCCGATCTGCACATTGGGATCGAGACCGTTGCCGACCTGCAGCCTCTTGCCGAACTCGGCGACGCGGCCGACGAACTCCTCGTAGATCGACTGCTCGACGAACAGGCGCGTGCCGGCGCTGCAGATCTGGCCGGAATTCGCGAACACCGCCATCGCGGCGCCGGGCACGGCGGCATCGAGATCCGCATCCGCGAACACGATGTCCGGCGACTTGCCGCCAAGCTCGAGCGAGACGCGCTTGAGGTTGCCGGCAGAGGCACGGATGATCGACTGTCCCGTGACATGCGAGCCGGTGAAGGCGACCTTGTCGACGTCGTGGTGCGAGGCGAGCGCAGCGCCCGCGGTCTCGCCATAACCGGGCACGACGTTGACGACGCCGGGCGGAATGCCGGCTTCCATCGCAAGTTCGGCGATGCGCAGCGAGGTCAGCGGCGCCTCTTCGGCGGGCTTGAGCACCACGGTGCAGCCGGTCGCGATCGCCGGGCCGATCTTCCAGATCGTCGCGGTCAGCGGACCGTTCCAGGGAATGATGGCGCCGACGACGCCGATCGGCTCCTTCAGCGTGTAGGAGAAGATTTCGCCCGGCAGCGAGTTCTCGATGGTCTCGCCGTGGATCGCGGTGGTCTGGCCGGCGTAATAGCGCAGCATGCCGACGGCACGCAGGCGATAGGCGCGCGTGCGGCTGAGCGGCGCGCCCATGTCGAGGGTGTCGAGCTGCGACAATTCGTCGAAATTCTTCTCGACGAGATCGGCAAGCCTCAGCAGCAGGTTCTGCCGCTCGAACGGCTTGACCTTGCTCCAGGGACCTTCGAAGGCCCGGCGAGCGGCGGCAACCGCACGGTCGATATCTTCCTTGTCGCCCTCGGCGACGGTTGCGAGCAACTCGCCCGTGGCGGGATTGCGGCTCTCGAAGCGCTTGCCGGAAACGGCGTCGACCCACTTCCCGTCGATCAGCATCTGCTTGTAGGACCCGTTGGCGAACGGGTGGCGCGTAATCGGAATAGCCTGCGACACAGCCATGGCTGCTCTCCCTGTCAGGTCATTGATTGGCTTCGATCTCGGTGGGACCGTTAGGTCAGGGAGAATACAGCGGTGCCGGAGAGGCGTAAAGGCGGCGCGGAACGAAGACCTCCCATGCCGACTTGTGCAGGGTCGAACACTCGCCATGTTATAGCTCGATCGAACTTGACGCCCCTCCCCGGAGAATGAGCCATGTCGCATCCTGTCATCACCAAGGGCAATGTCGCTGTGATCACCGGGGGCGCATCCGGCATCGGCCTCGCCGCCGCCATGGCCTTCGCGCGCGCGGGAATGAAAGTGTGCGTCGCCGACGTCGACCAGGGGCGACTGCAAGAGGCCGCAACAAAACTGTCATCCGTTACGGCTGCCGCACATGTGATGACGTTTGCCGTCGATGTCGGCAAAGCCGAGAGCGTGAAGGAACTGGAACGCGCCGTTGGCGCGCATTTCGGCGGCACCGACCTGCTCATGAACAATGCCGGCATCCAGCCCGGCAGCACGTTGTTTGGCGAACCCGACAATTGGCAGCGCATCATCGCCGTCAACATGTGGGGCATCATCAACGGCTCGCGGGCCTTCGCGCCCAACATGATCGCACGCAGCAAGGCCGGGCTGATCATCAACACCGGCTCCAAGCAGGGCATCACCACGCCGCCCGGCGATCCCGCCTACAATGTCTCGAAGGCCGGCGTAAAGGCGTTCACCGAGGCGCTCCAGCATGAGCTGCGCAACACGGAAGACTGCCACATCACGGCGCACCTGCTCATTCCGGGCTTCGTCTTCACGGGGCTCACCGCCAAGGGCCGCACCGAGAAGCCGGCGGGAGCCTGGACGCCCGAGCAGACCGTGGATTTCATGCTGGCGCGGCTGGAAGCCGGCGACTTCTACATCCTGTGCCCGGACAACGACGTGCCGCGCGCGCTCGACGAAAAGCGCATGCTCTGGGCCGCCGGCGACATCGTCGAGAACCGCCCGCCGCTGTCGCGCTGGCACACGGATTACGCAGATGCGTTCAAGCGATTTGTGGAGGGGAGCTAGGTCTTTTTCCTTCTCCCCTTGTGGGAGAAGGTGGCGCGAAGCGCCGGATGAGGGGTTCTTTCCACTCGCGCGACTGTTCGTGAGGAAAGAACCCCTCACCCGGCTTCGCTCTGCGAAGCCACCCTCTCCCACAAGGGGAGAGGGTAAAACGCAAGCGCCTCTACAGCGTCTCTTGCTGGTGTCCGCAATTCTTGCAGGCGAACTTGACGCGGCTCTGGCCCTTTGGCGCCTGCACCCGGTTCGGGGCGCCGCACTTGCCGCAGACCGCCTCGATCCGGGTATCGCCCTGCTTGACGACGATGGTCTTCTTTTCCATCGATTCGCGGATCAGGCGCTCGGCCTCCTCACGCAGGGATTGTTTCGACAAAGCTCATCTCCGCCTCTGGAAAGCGCGAGAGCCATATCGCACCTGCGATGAAATCACAATCCGCAAAGGCAGCTCAGACCTCGACAATCACATAACTGTCCTCGACATGCACTGGAAACGTCTCGGCAACATACGGACCCTTCCGCAGTTCCTCGCCGCGCTCCACCGCGACCGGATATGACCGGATCTTGACGCGTGTCGGATCGAACCAGGACTGGCCGTTGCGCATGTCGAACTCCCAGCCATGCCAGGGACAGCGCAGCATCTCGCCGACGCGCGACCGCTCATAGACGCCCGGCTCGGGCGAGGTCAGCCGCGCCACGCAGGCGGCTTTCTCCAGCGGCGCGCCTTCATGCGGGCAGCGGTTCAGGAGCGCGAAGAACTCGCCGTTGACGTGGAACACGACGATGTCGCGGCCCGCGATATCGACGACCTTGTTGCCGCCGGGCGGGATCTCGGTGGTGCGGGCGACGATGTGACGGGCCATGACCCTTCTCAGAACTTGTAGACCGCGCGGGCATTGGTGCTGAAGATCTTCTTCCGCTCGGCCTCCGTGAGCGGCGTCTTGAAGGCGAAGCGCGGATCGTCGAAGTCCCAGTGCGGATAGTCCGACGAGAACAACAACCGGTCGATGCCGACCCACTCGATCAGCGCACACAGATGCCGCGCCTCATCAGGCTCGTCGATCGGCTGCGTCGTGAACCAGAAATGCTCACGGACATATTCGGACGGTTTTCGCTTGAGATGAGGCACCTCGCTGCGAAAACGTTCGAAGTGCTGGTCCATGCGCCACACCGCCGACGGGATCCAGCCGAAGCCGCCCTCGATGAAGACGATCTTCAATTTTGGAAAGCGCTCCGGCACGCCCTCGATGACGAGGCTGGCAAGCTGCGCGGCGATGGTGTGGGCATTGGACTGGTGCTCTTCGACATAATAGGACGGCCAGCCGCCGCCGGTCGGCGCGTGGCCGCCATAGCCGCCGACATGGATGCCGAGCGGCAGATCCAGCGCCTGCGCGCGCTCGTAGATCGGCCAATAGCGGCGGCGGCCGAGCGGCTCGTTGGCGCGCGGCGAGACGTTGATCTGGATGTATTCACCTGTTTTGGCGCAGCGATCGATCTCGGCAATCGCAAGATCGATCCCGTCCTGCCCGACCAGGATCGACGCCTTCAGGCGGGGATCGCGGTGCGTCCAGAATGCCAGCTGCCAGTCGTTGATCGCACGCTGGATCGCGGCCCCGAATTCGAGGTTCTGCTGCGAGAAGATGAAGAGATCGAGCACCTGCAGAATGCCGAACTCGACGTCGAGCGGATCGAGATGCTGCTTCTGCATGAAAGCGAGATCGGAGCCGGGTGGCCCGCCGGTCGGCGGCCATGCGTCACGCCGCGCGATCAGCGGCGACGACCGCGGATAGGGCGTCGTGAACAGATAGGGCGTGCGCAGATGGCTGCCATATTCTTTCAGATGCTGCTGCCAGCGTTTCGGCAGGAACTCGTTGAGATCGTCCGTCGAGCGCAAGCTCGGATGGACGTCACAATCGACGATGCGCAGCTTTGATGCGGCGGGCTTTTCGTCGTCACGCAACGGACGGTCGATGACATCACTCATGCGAACCTCCAGTCCGCTTCACCTCTCCCCATCGGGGAGAGGTCGGCGCGAAGCGCCGGGTAAGGGGGCGCGGCAAACGCGCTGCAGCGTAGGCCCTCACCCGGATCGCATCTTGCGATGCGATCCGACCTCTCCCTACGGGAGAGGTGTAGCACCTGCGATGCGGCTTCGAAGTTGGATACCTTCAACATAGTTCACGCATTCAGTTTGAGCCGCGGAAACGTCTCCAGCGGATTGTCGGCGCACATTTTCGCGATGATGCCCTTCGGCAGGTTCGGCGGGATCGGATCGTCGCCGTCGAACTGCCAGTGCGGGTAGTCGGACGCGAACAGGAACATTTTTTCGCAGCCGATCTGGTCGATGATCTCCTCGACGCTTTTCGCATCGCGAGGTGCATCGAACGGCTGCATGGTGACGCGGAAATTGTCGCGGATGATCGATGCCGGCTCGCGCTCCACCCAGGGCACCTCGACGCGCACGCCGCGCCAGGTCTTGTTGGCGCGCCACATGAAGGCCGGCAACCAGCTCACGCCTGATTCCATCAGCACGACCTTGAGATCGGGATATTTGCCGAACACGCCCTCGTAGATCAGGCTGAGGATCTGCGCCTGAAACGCCTGCGCCTCGACGAAGTAGTATTCATAACGATGCGACGGCCAGCCGGCGGAGCTCGGCGCCTGGCGATATTGCGTACCGGCGTGGATCGCGAGCGGCAGCTTGTATTTCTCCGCAAGCTGATAGACCGGCCAGAAATGCCGCCGTCCCAGTAACGTCTCGCCCTGCGCCAGCACCAGGATGGAGACGAAGCGATTGTCGCCGGCGCGGCGCTCGATCTCCTCGATCGCGAGATCCGGCGCCTGCATCGGCACCACGATGGACGCACGCAAGCGCGGATCGCGCGACAGCCATTCAGCAGCGATCCAGTCGTTGATCGCCTTGCAGAAGTCGGCTGCCATGTAGGCATCGAACACGGCCTGCGCACCATAGAGCACGTTGAGGATCGCGTGGCTCGCGCCAAGCTGCTCGAACGCGCCCTTCTGCACCATTGCGAGATCGGAGCCTGGCTTGGCGCCATTCGCCGGCCGCCAGTCGGCACGCCCCGACAACGGCATGCTCGGCGGATAGGAGGTGAGGTCGAGCCCATCGATCGCGCGGCTCACCACCTGCTCTTTCCAGTGATCGCTGAGATAGGGCAACAGCGTCGTGCGCGTGCCACCAACCGCCGGGTGGATGTCGCAGTCGATCCGCGTCACCGCCATGGAGCTTCCTCGCGCAAATCTCATTGGTGGCGTTCTTATGCGCCGCTCACACAGAGTGCTCCTGCCCGCGGTGCCACGCAAGGGCGCACGCCCGCGCGATCCGTCATGGCTCGGTTGCATCTCGCAGGCGCGATATCGGGCTCTGCGATCATCGCGAGCGGCGATGGCTCGATGGTGGACGACATACGGCATGGGCGGCGGATGCTTTGGCATCCACCGCCCATATTGCAAATGGCTTCACGCTTCTATTTGCTCTCCCCTCAAGCCGCCTTGGAGACTTCCATCAGCAGGCGCTCGGCCTTGGCATCCTCGATGCGGTTCACCAGGCGGCTGCTCTCGTGATTGTCGCGGACCGTCTTGGTCAGCGTGATGCAGGTCTGGATCAGCATCACGATCCCCATGGTGAGATAGCCCTTCATCCAGAAGTCGATCGGCAGGAAGAAGATGCCGATGGCGATGAGGAAGGCGGAGGCCGCGAATGACGCGTAGGTGAAGGTGACCCAGGCGCTGCTATGGGGCTGGCCGTTCTGGTTCATGATGGTCTCCTGTTGGTTCGATTGATGATAGGATCTGAGTTCAGGCAGTCGGCGGGCGCTTGGACTTCAGCCGCGAAAGCACATCGTCCGCGGTCGTCTTGAGCCGGGGGCCAAAGCCCTGCTCGGCGAGTCGTTCGGCAGTGGCGAGCGGACCGGTCGCCGCATCGAGCTCGACCAGCGCGTCATCGGCGGCCTGCGCTTCCATCTGCCGTTCGCGCAGGCGCCGCAATGTGCTCTCCGCCTCCGGCAGCGTGGATTCGTAGGGACGTGCCGCCTCGATGCCGCTGCGCCGGAGCGAGCGCACCGCTTCCGAGGCGCGGGCGACACGGCGGCCACGATCGAGCTCGGTGATGCGGGCCTGCGCGCTTGCGACGTGGCGCTTCAGCTTGATGATCTCGGTCGCGAACAGCGCGCGGGCCGTCATCGCCGCATCGCGGTCGGCCTCTAAGCCTGCGATGGCTTCGGCTGCCTCCCTGGCGAGATCCTCGCGGCCGCCATCGAGCGCCGCAACTGCGCGGGTCTCGAGATCGGCGATACGGGCGACGGTCGCTTCGAGCTTGCGGCCTTCCTGCTGGTCCTGCGCGATCGCCAGCGCCAGCGTCCGCTTGCTGCGCTCGACGGCCGCAGCCGCATCGCGCATCTGCTGGTCGAGGATGAGAAGGGCCGTGCGGTCCTCCAGTTCCTCGCCTGCGGCGGCCACACTGCCGCGGAAAAGTGTCACGACGGTCTTGAACATCTGCATCTCCCTGTTATGAGCGTTGCTCACAGATGCTTTGTAGCAGAGAACTTGAACATCGTTCAATAAATATTTGAGCGACGCTCACGAATTTGGTTAACAAATGACTAAAGCCTTGGAGCGTCGAGAGAAATTGCGGGCCGACCTGATCCTGGCGGCGGAACGCATGATCGCGACCCGGGGGTTGGCGGGCCTGAAAACCCGCGATCTGGCCCGCGAGATCGGCTGCGCCAATGGCGCGGTCTATAATCTCGTGGCCGACGTGGATGAGCTGGTCCTGCGCGTCGGCTCGCACACGCTGCTCCGGCTCGACGAGGCGCTCAGCGCAGCGGTACGCGCGGGCAATCCATCGCCGCAGGAGACGCTGGTCCGCATCGCGATCGCCTATTGCGATTTCGCCGCGGAGAATCTCGAACTCTGGCGCGCAATGTTCGAGCACCGCATGGAGCCCGACAAGGATGTCCCCGACTGGTCCGTCGACGACCAGATGCAGCTGTTCCGTCACATCTACGCGCCGCTGGCGGCGTTGTTTCCAAAGCGGGGGACGGAGGAACTCGGCATCACCGCACGCAGCCTGTTCTCGGCCGTGCACGGCATGGTGGCGCTGGGGCTCGAGCAGAGGCTGGTCGCCGTTCCCCTGCCGGCGCTGCGCAAGGAGATCGCCATCCTCGTGCGCGCGATGATCGACGGATTGATCGCACGCGCGGCGTAGAGGCAGAGAGAAGCCGCTGGCGACGTGTGACTAAAATTTCGCCTGTCGCATTGCGCCCGGCACGCTTAGCCTTCGCGAGGTCCCCCTCTTCCGGAGTCTCCCATGCCCCTCCTCATCCGCGGCGGCACCGTCGTCAATCACGATCATTCGCGCCGTGCGGACGTGCTGATCGACGGCGAGACCATCGCCGCGATCGGGACATCGCTCGATACGCCCAAGGGCACGGAGATCCTCGATGCCGGCGGCGCCTACATCATCCCGGGCGGGATCGATCCGCACACCCATCTCGAAATGCCGTTCATGGGCACCGTCACCGCCGACGATTTCGAATCCGGAACGAAGGCGGCGCTGACCGGCGGCACCACCATGGTGGTGGATTTCTGCCTGCCGGACCCCGGCCAGTCGATGCTCGCGGCCTATCAGGAGTGGCGGCACAAATCCGAGAAGGCGGCATCCGACTACGGCTTCCACATGGCGGTGACGTCGTGGTCGAAGCAGATCTATGACGAGATGGAGACCGTGGTCAAAACCTACGGCATCAACACCTTCAAACACTTCATGGCCTACAAGGGCGCGCTGATGGTGAACGATGACGAGCTCTACAACTCGTTCGCGCGCTGCGCCCATCTCGGGGCCATGCCGGTGGTACACGCCGAGAATGGCGACATCGTCGCGCTCATGCAGGAGGCGCTGATCACGCGCGGCGTCACCGGCCCCGAGGGCCACGCCTATTCACGGCCGCCGGAGGTCGAGGGCGAAGCCACCAACCGCGCCATCATGATCGCGGATATGACCGGCACGCCGGTCTATATCGTGCACACCAGCTGCCGCGAAGCGCATGAGGCGATCGCGCGTGCGCGGGCTGCGGGCAAGCGCGTCTATGGCGAGCCGCTGATCCAACATCTGCTACTCGATGAGACCGAATATCAGAACAAGGACTGGAATCATTCCGCGCAGCGGGTGATGTCGCCACCGTTCCGCGACAGATCGCATCAGGATAGCCTGTGGGCGGGCCTGCAATCCGGCTCGCTCCAGGTGGTCGCGACCGACCACTGCGCCTTCACCACCGAGCAGAAGCGGTTCGGGCTCGGCGACTTCAGGAAAATTCCGAACGGCACCGGCGGACTCGAAGATCGGCTCGCACTGTTGTGGACCGCAGGCGTCGCAACGGGACGGCTGACCAAGGAAGAATTCGTCGCGGTAACCTCGGCGAACATCGCCCGCATCCTCAACATCTATCCGCGCAAGGGCGCGGTCGCCGTCGGCTCCGATGCCGATATCGTGGTATGGGACCCCAGGGCGAGCAAGACCATCAGCGCCAAGCGGCAGATGAGCCGGATCGATTACAACGTGTTCGAAGGCTTTGCCTGCACTGGCGGGCCGGCGGCGACACTCTCGCGCGGCCGCGTCGTCTGGAAGGATGGCGATCTGCGCGCCGAAGCCGGCGATGGACACTATGTCGAGCGTCCCGCGTTCTCGCCGGTGCACGTCGCCAACTCGACCTGGAAAGAGCTGACCGCCCCGCGCGCGGTGAGCCGTGGTGCGGTCACGCCCTAGGAACGCGATCGGTGTGGGATGCGACGCCGTGAAGCGCGGCCGATGGCATGCACCTTGCCTCTTTACACTGCAAATTTCTCGCAAAAGAGGCACCGATGAGCGCATCACCTTTCGACATCAACCGCCGTAACGTGGTGCTCGGCGGCCTCGGCGTGGCCGGATTGACGACCCTCGGACCGCGCTTCGCTTCTGCGCAGGGGCGCGCCGAAACACTTCTGGTGGTGCAGGAGCTCGGGCCGAACTCACTCGACATGCAGGGCGTCGGCTCCAACCAGACCGTGAACGGCCTGTCCTGGAATTGTTACGATCGCCTACTGACCTACGCGTCCAGGACACTGCCCGATGGGACAGTGTCCTATGACCGCGAGAAGCTCGCGCCTGAACTAGCCGAAAGCTGGGAAGTCGCGGCCGACGGCATGTCCTGCACCTTCAAGCTGCGGAAGGACGCAAAATTCCACGACGGCACGCCGGTCACGGCCAGGGACGTCAAATGGTCGTTCGACCGCGCGGTGAAGGTTGGCGGCTTTCCGACCTTCCAGATGTCGGCGGGATCGCTGGAAAAGCCCGAGCAGTTCGTGGTGGTCGACGACCACACCTTCCGCATCGACTATGTCCGCAAGGACAAGATGCTGCTGTTCAACGTCGCAGTGGTCGTGCCCTTCATCATCAATTCCGAGCTCGCGAAGAAGAACGCAACGCCTGAGGACCCCTGGGCGCTCGCCTGGCTGAAGACCAACGAGGCGGGCGGCGGCGCCTACAGGATCGAAAGCTGGAAGCCCGGCAGTGAGACCGTGCTGGCGCGCTTCGACGAGTGGAAGAGCGGCCCGCTGCCAAAGGTGAAGCGCGTGATCGCGCGCGACGTTCCCTCCGCAGGCACCCGACGCGCCATGCTGGAGAGGGGCGATGCGGATATCTCGAGCGGCTTTGCGCCACGAGACTTCGAGCAGATCATTAGGGAGGGCAAGGTCAAGGTCTCGGGCGTGCCGATCCCGAACGCGCTTTGGTACGTCGCACTCAACACTGCGAAACCGCCGTTCGACAATGTAAAGCTGCGACAGGCCGTCGCCTGGGCGATGCCCTACGAGCAGATCCAGAGCAGCGCTTTCTTCGGACGCGCCGTTCCCATGTATGGCGGCGCGGCCGACGTCTCAAAGCCGGTCTGGCCGCAGCCCTCTCCTTACGTCACCGATCTCGACAAGGCCAAGGCCTTGATGAAAGAGGCAGGCTTCGAGTCCGGACTGGAAACGACGCTGTCGCTCGACACCGGTACGGCGACCGTCGGCGAGCCGACCGCGATCTTGATTCAGGAGAGCCTCGCCAAGATCGGGATCAAGACGTCGATCGAGAAAATCCCCGGCGCGAACTGGCGCACGACGCTGAACAAGAAGGAGCTGCCGCTCGCGCTCAACCGCTTCAGCGGCTGGCTCGACTATCCCGAATATTACTTCTACTGGAATTTCCACGGCAACAACTCGATCTTCAACATCTCCTCCTACCAGAACAAGGCGATGGACGCGTTGATCGACAAGGCGCGCTTCACCACCGATGCGGTGGAATACGACAGGTGCGTGAAGGATTTCATCGCGCTCTGCATGAGCGATGTTCCCGTCATTCCGCTCAACCAGCCGATCCACGACGTCGCCATGCAGAAGGCCATCACCGGCTACGAATTCTGGTTTCACCGCGAGCCGGACTATCGCCAGTTCGCCAAGGGCTAGTTCTTCTCGACGACGCGAACGCCTGAAACCGTCTGCGCCTGTTCGATCGAGAAGCCCCTTTCCAGCCGCACCTCGCTCGCGCGCAACATCGTTGCGTCGAGCTTGCCTTGCCGTGATCCGTCCAGCGCGCATTGAAAAACCCGGTAGAACTGTGTGCCGTCATAGGCGACCAGCAACCGGTCGACGCCGGCATTGATCGCCTCGACCACGGCCTTGCAGACGTCGTTCTGGTAGATCGCGCCCATCACGAGGTCGTCGGTCATCACCACGCCCTGGTAATTCCATGTATCCCGGATGATACCCTGGACGACGCGCTTCGAATGCGACGCAGCCCGGTCAGGATCGATGGCAGTGAGCGTGATATGGCCGACCATGAGCGCACTGCGCGACTGCGCCAGCACCTCGCGGAACGGGAGCCAGTCAGTCGCCTCCAATTCCTTCACCGGCGTGTCGAGACTGGCGCTGAAATGATGCGTGTCGGTGCGCACGCGGCCAATGCCGGGAAAATGCTTGAGCGTGGCGCCGACGCCGGACTCTTCCAGCCCGCGCACATAGGCGTTTGCGATCGTGCTGACCACGACGGGATCGGTTGCAATCGCGCGCTGGCCGATCAGCGTATGGAAATCGAGGCGATTGCGCAGCTGCGGCGGCTTGAGGTCGAGCACCGGTGCAAGATTGAGGTTGACGCCGAGGCCGGCGAGCTCGTGGCCGTGGATGCGGCCGAACTCTTCCGCTTTGGTCTGCTGTTCGTCAGGAGCAAGCCCGGTCAGCGTTGCCAGCGCCGGCACCTTGGTCAGCGGCGGCGCGAGATGCCCGACGATACCGCCCTCCTGGTCCGCGGCGACGACCAGCGGTCGCAGGCCGGCGGCGCGGCGCTTGTCCTGGAGCGCAGCGATCTCCGCGCGAAGCGCCTCGATTGTTCGGCCGCGGATGTTGTGCCGGGTGACGTAGACGCCGCCGATCAATCCCTGCTCGGCAAGCCGCGCGACCTCGGGAAAGGAGGAATAGCCGACCATGAAGTGAGCCCCGAGCTGACGCGCCTCGGCCGGGCTGGCGGCAAGGACATCGTGCTTGCGCAGCTCGAACTTGAGATGCGCCGCCGACATCAGGACCGGCGGCAGGCACCAGAGCACGACGAGCATCTTGCCGGCCATGGTACGCCACCGCCCTCTGCGCAGAAGGACGATGACGATCGCGATGCTTGCAACGACAAGCACGATGTTTCCGGCGCCGCGCAACGGGACGAGATAGGGATCGTTCTTGTTCGCGGCCGCGAAAGCGACAAGAGGCGCGGTGAGCCAGAGCAGGATGAGACCGATACGGCGGAGGAATTGCATGATGCGTCACGCGCTGGGAGTGGGGAATGCTTCGCACCTATCAAGGCGAAGCATGCTGCGCGAGAGGCAAAAGCGCGCCTGCACGAAAACTGCAAAAGACTCCTGAAACCGTGCAGACGATGATCCCGCCTTCTGCACAAGCGCCGTTCAGACTTCGTGATGCCACCCATCACGAAAGGTCTTCTGCACATGACGAGCCTGGCTTCGACGATCGTCGCGGAAATCAAGCCGATCAGTCATTCCTCGATCCCCGCCAAGGTCGGATTTGCGCTGGTGCTGGCGGCGCTCGCCGACTGGCTGTTCTACGGCCCGAAGATCGGGTTGTCGCTGACGCTGTTTGCGATCGCGATGGCTTGCGTCTCGGTGCTGTTCAATCATGCGGCCATGGATCTGCGGCGCGGCGCGATCAGCGCAGCCATTTTCGTCGCCAGCCTCGTTCCGGCCGTCGAGGAGCTCGACATTCTGTCGTTCCTGATCCTCACAATGGCGCTGGCCATTGCGCTTCTGGTTGCGACCAATCCGGAAACGACCGGGCTCACCGAGCGCGCTCGCGCGCTGCGCAATTTTGTCCTGTTCGGTCCCTTCAGGTTCTTCCTCGACGCGCTCCAGATCTTCAACATGTCGGAATTCACCCGCGGCATCGCACTCTGGCTGCTCCCGGCCGCGCTCAGCACCGTCTTCCTCGCGCTGTTCGCGGCGGCCAATCCGGTGATCGAGCAGTGGGTGTCCCTGCTCAATCCAAAGCTCATCTTTGAGTATGTCAGCGTCCCGCGCGTGCTGTTCTGGACCATGATGCTGGCGCTGGTCTGGCCGTTCATCGACGTTCGGTGGCGGCGCAAAACGATAGTCACTGCGACCGTCGCCGATGGCCCCGTGCCGCCGCCGCCACCCATGGTCCCCGCGGAGTTCCTGGGACCGTCGACGATCCTGCGCTCGCTGATCCTGTTCAATCTGCTGTTCGCGGCGCAGTCCATTCTCGACGGCATCTACCTCTGGGGCCACGTGGCACTGCCGGCCAACATGACCTATGCGGCCTACGCCCATCGCGGCGCCTATCCGCTGATCGCGACCGCCCTGCTCGCCGCGGCCTTCGTGCTGGTGGCAATGCGTCCGGGTGGGCCTGCGGAAAAGTCAAATGTGATCCGTCTGCTGGTCTATCTCTGGGTCGGGCAGAACGTCCTTCTGGTCGCTTCCTCCATCCTCCGCCTCGACCTCTATGTCGACATCTACATGCTGACCTATTGGAGGATCGCGGCCTTCATCTGGATGGGGCTGGTGGCGCTAGGGCTGATCCTGATCGTCGCCCGTATCGCGCTCGACCGCTCCAACCGCTGGCTCGTCGGCGCCAACCTGATCGCGTTAACGATCGTGCTCTATATCGCCTCGCTGGTGAACTTCGATGCGTTCATCGCCGACTACAATGTTGCCCACAGCCGGGAAGCATCGGGCAAAGGCGTGCAGATCGACATCAACTATCTCCTGACGCTTGGGCCGCAGGCGCTCCCCGCCATCGACAAGGCGATTCTGCTCAGGCCCGGTAACCCCGAGAGCTGCCTTGTGTCGCGCCGCGACCGCCTTGTAGAACAGCAACGTCAGGATCTGGCCTGGCGGAGCTGGGGCTTTCGGAGCTGGCGGCTCCAGCGCAGACTGGACGCGCAGGCGAAGAATCAGCCGGCAGGCTGACGAGGAAGCGGAGAATTTCTTGGCGCATCGCATTCTCATCGTCGACGACGAGGGCCACATCCGCGAGGTCATCCGCGTCGCCCTGAAGAAGGCCGGCATGGACGTGATCGAGGCGCGCGACGGCAAGGAGGCGCTCACCCGGTTTGCCGCCGACAGGCCCGACCTGATCGTGCTCGACATCGGCATGCCCGAATTCGACGGCCTCGATGTCTGCCGCGAGATCCGCAAAGTCTCCGACGTGCCGATCCTGTTCCTGTCCGCGCGCGACGAGGAGATCGACCGCATCCTCGGCCTGGAAATCGGCGGCGACGACTACGTGACGAAGCCATTCAGCCCGCGCGAGCTGGTGGCGCGGGTCAACGTCATCCTGCGCCGACTCAGCCCGCGCAATGGCGAAGCCAAGGCCGGGCCGGCCGCCCTGTCGCAAGGCGGCCTGCTGATCGATCCCGAGCAGCATGTCGCAACCTTTGCCGGCACTCAGCTGAAGCTGACCGCGATCGAGTTCGGCATCCTGCGCGCGTTCCTGACCCGGCCGACGTCCGTATTCAACCGCGAGCAGCTGATGCGCGCAGCCTATCAGCTCAACATCCAGGTCTCCGATCGCACCATCGACAGCCACATCCGCAACATCCGCGCCAAGCTTGCGGCGCACAATTGCGAGAACGTGATCGAGACCATCCACGGCGTCGGCTTCAAGCTCGGCCGCTGCGAGAAAGAGGCATGACCGCGGCGCCCGACAAATGGCGACCATCGCTCACCCTCGTGATTTTCACGGTGCTGGCCACCGTCGGCGTGCTTCCGCTGGTCGGCCTGTTCTTCTTTCGCCTCTACGACAACCAGTTGATCCGCCAGACCCAGGCCGAGCTGATCGCGCAGAGCCGCGTGCTGGCGACGATCTATGCGCAGGAGGTCACGGCAAGGCTCGACAATGGCCTGACGCTCGGCGCCGAGGTGCCGCCCGGCGTGCTGCCCGATCCCGGCGACCAGGTCACGCCGATCCGCCCCGCGCTCGACCTCACCGCCAACGACCTGTTGCGGCGGCGGCCTGATGCGCAGGCCGCGCCGCAGCCGGCACAGCCTGCCTATGTCGAGATCGGCGCAAGAATGACGCCGATCATCCGCGAGACCCAGAAGGTGACGCTGGCGGGCTTTCGCATCCTCGATCCGCAGGGCGTGGTGATCGCCGGGCGCTACGAGGTCGGGCAGTCGCTCGCCCATATCGAGGAGGTCGCGGACGCCCTGCACGGGCAATACCGCGCGACCTTGCGCAATCGCGTCCCGGATCGGCCGCCGCCACCGATCTATTCCTTCAGCCGCGGCCTCGGCGTGCACGTGTTCTCGGCCATGCCGGTCATCGTCAACAACCGCGTCGCCGGCGTGGTCTACACCACGCGGACGCCGAGCAACATCTTCGATCATCTCTACCAGGAGCGTGGCAAGTTCGTGCTGGCCGGCCTTGCCGTGATCCTCGGCACGATCGCGATCGGGCTGGTGTTCTCGCGCACCATCACGCTGCCGATGCGCGAATTGATCGACCGCGCCGCCCGGATCGGCCGCGGCGACCGCGAGGCGTTCCGGCCGCTCCGACACTACGGCACGCGCGAATTCGCCCAGCTCTCGCACAGCTTCCTCGGCATGGCCGAGCAGCTGGCGCGCCGCTCGGACTACATCGCGACCTTCTCGGCCCACCTCACCCATGAGCTGAAATCGCCGCTGACCTCGATCAAGGGCGCGGCGGAGCTGTTGCAGGATTCGGTTCAAGGCAAGGCCGGCAGCCTGACGCCGGCCGAGCAGACGACGTTCATCGCCAACATCCTGTCGGACACACAACGGCTGGAGGCGATGGCGCAGCGGCTGCGCGAGCTCGCCCGCGCCGAAAGCCTGCCGCAGAACGAGCGCACCGAGCTGGCGCCCGTCATCGCCGACCTCAGGAGCCGGTTTCCGGGAGGCTCCATCGAGGCCAGCGGCAGCCTCGACCGGGCGATCGGCATGTCCTCAGAGAAGGCGCTGATCGTGCTGTCGCATCTGGCCGACAACGCGATGCGGCATAAGGCCCGGACCATCAGGCTGGAGGCGGTCGACGAGCGCACGACGCTGCTGCTGACCGTGAGCAATGACGGCGAGCCGATCTCGGCGCCGAACCGCGACAGGATCTTTGATGCGTTCTTCACCACCCGCCGCGACCAGGGCGGCACCGGGATGGGGCTGGCGATCGCGCGTGCGGTGATGGCGAGCCATGGCGGCTCGATCAGGCTGAAGCCGACCGACGAGGGCGCGACCTTCGAGCTGCAGTTTCCGGCCGCCTAGATCGCAAACACCCAGGCCGCAACGATGGTACCGATGGTGACCAGACCGGCGATGGTCCAGCCGGCGGCATATTCCAGCTCAGGATGACCGGTCGCCCGCATGATCTCTGCCGGATCGGCGGTATGCTTGTGTGCCATGACAGCCTCGCGCGTTTCTCTCCGCGTCATGGATAAGTCGCACCAGCCGCCATAAGGTTCCATCACGGACATGCGAGGAATGAAAAACGCGAAAACAACCCCATGCACAGTAGACGGCCCGCTCCGGGGCGAGGCGGGGTCGCGCCGCCCAACCTTCTGACACGCCGGTGCAAAACGGCCCCGCCGCGCGATACCCGCCCGCCCCGCGCCTTGCCTTCCGAATCCGGTTGCATGCTAGAGTGGACGCCGTCCAAGGCAGGAGGAATGCATGGCCGACAACAAGGCAAAGCGGGGCGGAGCCGATCGCGCCCTGATTGCACTGACCGAAAAATACGAAGTCGCCTACTGGTCCAAGAAGTTCAAGGTGACGCCGGCCAAGCTGAAATACGCCGTCAAGAAGGTCGGCCGCTCCGCGAAGAAGGTCGAGGCCTACATCAAGCTCCAGAAGCACCGCGCCTCCGACAAGAGCCGGATCGCGCTGAGCGAGGCCTATGAGGTCCGCTACTGGTCGAAGAAATTCAAGATCACCCCGGCCAGGCTGAAGGCCGCCGTGGCCGCAGCCGGCCATTCCGCCAAGAAGGTGGAAGCGTATCTTGCGGCGCAGAAGGCGACGAAAAAGGCCAAGAAAGCGAACAAGAAGACGAAGAAAACGGTCAAACGGAAGAGGGCCGCCTGAGATTTCGAGCCCATGGAGGCAGGGATGAAATCCGGCCGATCGATCCTAGCCTGCGCCCTGGTTCTTGCCGGCGCGTCCCACGTCGCCGGCGCCTCCGCGGCCACGCCCGCAAAGGTCTCGGGCGCGACGGCGCTGGCGCTCGCGGGCGTGATCGCGCCGCTGTCACCCAACCTCACCGGCGCCGAGAAGAAGGCGATGGCGATGCTGTTCGCCGCCAATGCCGACATTCCCTACAAGAAGGCCATCGTCGTGACGGCCGACCGGATCGTCTGCCGCACCGGCAATGTCGACATCACCGTTCGCAATTGCGAAGTGACCTTCGGCAAGAAGGTGAAGACCGTGAACGGCTCCACCGCCAACGAGATCTTCGCGACCGAAGCGCTGGCCGGCGTTCCGCCCGACGGCGCGGCGGGATCGAACTTCGAGAGCCTCGCCAGGCTGAGCTGCACGATCGACCCCAATGCGATCAGGCGCAAGGACGGCAGCGGGGCGGATTGCACGTTCGAGCCGGGGAATTGAGGCCCAAGGTGCCGTCAAATCGCCTCAAGACCAGCCAACAAATGAGGCGAATTGAAAAGACAGGCCCCGAGAGCGAGCCAATATGAGCGCGCAGGGCCCGGCACCATCATGAAGAATTGTCTCGCATTTTTGCTTGTTCTGACCGTCTCGACGGCCTCCGCGCATGGACCGGTTCCGGCGCGGCTGGTGGCGCCGTCCGATCTCGTCCGCGTCGGGCTCACCGACAACGACACCACTGCCGGCGGCACCGCGCGGCTCTGCGAGCAGGTCACCTTCGCGCGCGGCCTGCGCTACGGCGAGAGCGAGGCTAATGTGCTCGATGTCGCCACCAGCGGCGAGACCAGGGCGGACACGCCGCGGCCGGTGCTGCTGTTCGTGGCGGGCGACACCTTCACCGGGGATCATGCGGCGCCGGAGCTGTCGCGCCAGGTCCAGGACCAGGCCATGTGCTTTGCCGCGCGCAACGGCATGATCGGGGTGCGCATCAGCTATCGCCTCGCGCCGTCGGCGACCTGGCCCGCCGGGGCAACCGACGTCGCGGCGGCGCTGTCCTGGATCCACGGCAATATCGACCTGTTCAATGGCGACGCCCGCGAGATCGTCGCGGTCGGCTATGGCGCCGGCGCCTTTCACGTCGCCACCCTGCTGGCGCATCCCGAGCTCCAGACCGAGCGCGCCGACGTCGCCGGCGTCGTGCTGGTGTCCGGGATCTACCGCGCCGGCAAGGACGCCAGCGACAGCGTGAAGGCCTATCTCGGCGGCGACGCCAGCCAGTACGACAAGCGCTCGGTCTTTCCCGGCATCCTCAATGTCGACGTGCCGATCGTGCTGGCCTGGGCCGCGGACGATTCCGCCAGTGTCGCGGCACAGGGCGAGACCCTGAAGAAGACGCTCTGCGGCGCCGGCCATTGCCCGCGCGGCACCATCCTGCGCAGCCGCGACGGCATCGCCGCGGCGTTCGGCCTCGATGGTTCGGGCGACAGCCTTGCCGAACCGACGCTGCTGCTGGTGCATCAGTTGGAGGCACGGGGGTTGCCGTAGCGGCGTTGCGGGGCACCGCGAAAGTCAATCTATCACCGTCCCCCTGGGTGGCCGCTTCTTCAGCGGTCCTCGAAGGGCGACGGCCCGGCTCTCTCCTGCGCGGTAGCAGCCGTGGCCGTTCATCCTTCGAGGCTCCGCCCGCGATGCGAGGCATCGCGAGCTTCGCACCTCAGGATGACGGAGTTGGCGACACCAGTTGTCTCACGCCCAAATGCAGACGGCGCGTCAGCACCCCTGCCTTTTCACCCGAACGACGGCTGCACCCATCCTAAACAACCCACCCGGCCACAGCTTTGACAAACGCCTGGCGTAGATCACATCGCCTGGGTGCAGATCGAGCCGACCTCGTTGGGGGCCAACAACAAGGTGTCGAGCATGGGCGTCACCGGCAGGCTGCTATTGATTTCGATCATCGCCTTCGCTTCGCTCGGGGCGATGTCCCAGCAACGGTCCGAACAACCGGCAAGCGACCAGGAAATCCGCATCGGCAATGTCATGCCGTATTCGGGCCCGCTCTCGGAGTTCGGCGCGATCGGCCAGGCGGAAGCCGCCTATTTCGACATGGTCAACGCGCGCGGCGGCATCAACGGCCGCAAGATCCGCTTCATCAGCCGCGACGACAATTCCGATCCCACGGCCGCGCTGGAGCTGACGCGCAATCTGGTGGAGAAGGACGACGTGCATCTGATGTTCGGCTCGTTCGGCACACCCGGGAATCTCGCCGCGCGGCGGTATCTGAACGAGAAGAAGATCCCGCAGCTTTTCCTCGCCTCCGGCGACGAGGAGCTGAGCCAGGCCCAGGCATTTCCCTGGACCATGGGCTGGCAGCCGTCGTTCCGGTCGGAGGGGCGCATCTACGCCAACTACATCCAGGCCTATTATCCGCAGCGCAGGATCGTGGTGCTCTGGCAGAACGACCAGTTCGGGCGCATGCTCTACAAGGGCATCCAGGAGGGTCTTGGCGATCTGAACCGTCACGTCCTCGTCGACATTGCCTTCGACATCAACGACGAGCATCTCGACGGGCACGTCTCGATTCTCAAGCGCGCGGGCGCCGATATTTTCGTCTTTCTCGGCGTGCCGTCGACGGCGTCCAAGGTGATCAGGCTGGCGGCGTCGCTGAACTGGCGTCCGGTCTTCATCGTGAACGATGCCTCCGCCTCGATCGCCAATGCGATGGCGCCGGCGGGCCTGGAAAATTCGGCTGGCGTGATCTCGGCCGCCTTCCTGAAGGATCCGAGCGACCCCGCATGGAAAGACGATCCCGCCATGAAGGACTGGTTCGCCTTCATGGACCGGTACCATCAGGTCGAAAGCATCAACAACAGTGCGGCAGTCTATGGCTACGCTGCGGCCGAGGCGCTGACCAAGGTGCTGAAGCAATGTGGCGACGATGTCTCGCGCGAGAACATCATGCGTCAGGCGGCTTCGCTGAAGGCTTATCAGCCCACCGTTGCGCTGCCCAACATCAGGATGAACACCTCGCCCAACAACTATCTGCCGATCAGGCAGATGCGGCTGGTGCAGTTCGACGGCCGGTCCTGGCAGCCTTTTGGGGATGTGATCGAGACGGCATTCACGGAGGGCATGGCGCGGTGATACGACCTCTTACCCTCCCCCTCCAGGGGAGGGTAAGAGAGAGCGCCACGCGACTCGCGCACCGTCACGCCGGCTTCAGCGAAGCCAGCGCATTTTCCAGCAGCGAGCGCACGCGGGCGGCGTCGCCTGACTTCACCATTGCGGGATCGAGATAGAGCTCGAGGCCGGGCGCGCGCTCGGTGATGATTCCGCTTCTCTCCGCCGCGGCATCGTTCAGAGCGTCGACCGAATAGGGAATCACCTCGCGGCTGATGCCCTTCATCGTGATCGCCGGTAGCGCGTGGGCGCGGACGATGTCGCTGACGAGGGCAAAGGTCTCGTAGCTCAGCACGATGCCGCCGGGCTCGGCGATCGATTGCAGGCGTGCGGCGAGGTTCGCCTCGGCGCCGATGATGGTGTAGTCCATGCGGTCGCTGCTGCCGAAATTGCCGACATTGCAATAGCCGGAATTGATGCCCATGCGGGCCTTGAAAGGCAGCTCGATGCCGGAGGCGCGCCATTTCGCGTTGAGCTCGGCAAGCCGCTGCTGCATGCGCCAGGCCATTTGCAGGCAGGCTTCCGCATCCGTGCGGTCACCCTTGGTCTCGGGATCGCCAAAGAAGATCAGCATGGCGTCGCCGATGAACTTGTCGATGGTGCCGCCATATTCATGGGCGATCGCCGACATCTCGGTGAAATATTCGTTGAGGAGCTGGGTCAGCAATTCGGGCTGAAGCCGCTCCGCCGTCGCCGTGAAATTCTGGATGTCGGAGAAGAAGATCGTGAGCTTCTTGCGCTCGGTGTGGATGGTGACGTCCTTCTGTCCGGAGAAGATGCTCTTGTAGACCTGCGGCGGGATGTAGCGGGAGATCTTCATTGAGAGCGAGGCAAGGAAGTCGTTGGCGGATTCGAGCTCCTTGTTCATGCCCTTGATGCGGCTCGCCTGGCGGCGCTGGAGCGAGAGGAACGACAGGCCGCTGCCCGCGGCGATCAGGAAATAGGCCAAGAGGAACTTGAACGAGAAGATGTTGGCGGCGATCGGCTGGGCGATGATCACCTCCTGGATGCCCCTGACGTCGCCGACCTTCCAGTCCTTCTTCGGGCTTTCGGGGTGGCTGTTGTGGCAGCTCACGCAGGCCGGGCCCATCGTGACGGGCGCGACCAGGCGGACCTTGTCGGAGAACAGCGAGGTCTCGGTCTCGACGATTTTCTGCTCGGGATCCCTGCGCAGCGCGTCGAGCGCGTCCTTCTCGAACTTGTCGAGCTGGTGCGGCGCGCGGTTCTGGAACGGGAAGTCCGAGACGAAGCGGTAGGTGATGTTCTCCTGCTGCGCGCCGATCACCCGGCCGAGCTCCAGCGACAGCGTCGCCGGGATCGGGATCGCGCCGGGGACGGATTCGTAGTTGTGGACCACCCTGGTGGTGCCGTTCGGATTGGCGATGATGCGTCCGACCACGTTGGTCGCGTAATAGCTGCGCACGCTCGTGATCACCGAATTGAGATCGGCGGCCTGCCGGCGCAGCGCGGACTTGCTGAGCTCGGTCAGGTCCAGCCACACCGCGAGCGGCAGAGCAAGCAGCAGGAAGACGATCGCGGCACCGGTCAGGACGCCGCTCTTGCGCTGTTCTTCAGCGATCTCTTGTTTCACTCTGTGGCTCCGTTGTGTGCGATCTTGTCGCAAATCTCCCGGGATTGGCGGCAAGGGCTGCGGCCGCACAGAGCCAACAAATGCTGGCGCGCGCAACCCCATTTTATGGTGGTCGCACCAGGCGTCTTTCCGTTTCATCACGAAGGTTTAAGATCGGCATCAACCTGCGTTGATAAATCCGGAGCCAGTGCCCCATGACCGACACCGTCCGCATCAAGCGCTTCACGGCGCGGCCCGTGATCGTGCCGATGAATTTGCCGCTCAAGACCTCGACCGGGGCGGTCGACAAGGCGCCGCTGGTGCTGGTCGACTGCGAGACCGACCAAGGCGTCGTGGGGCACGCCTATCTGTTCGCGATCACGCCGGTGGCCTTGAAGCCGCTGACGGCGATGGTCACGGAGATGTCCGAGCTGCTGACCGGCGACGAGCTGCTGCCGTTCGAGATCGAGCGCAAGCTGACCCAGCGCTTCACGCTGCTCGGCCTCGCCGGCCTGCAGCGGCTGGCGCAATCCGGCATCGACATGGCCACCTGGGACGCGCTGGCACGCAGCCGAGGCCTGCCGCTGGCGCGGCTGCTCGGCGGCGCGCCGAAGCCGGTTAGGGCTTACAATTCGAAGGGGCTCGGCATCATGCCTGTTGGCGCCGCAGTGGAGGAGGCCCACAAGCTGCTGGCCGAGGGTTTTCGAGCCGCAAAGATCCGCGTCGGCCGGCCCGATGCGCGGGAGGACCTCGCGGTCGTGCGCGCGGTGAGAAAAGCCGTCGGCGATCGGGTGACGCTGATGTGCGACTACAACCAGGCACTGACCGTCACCGAGGCGATCCGCCGCGGCGAGATGCTCGACGACGAGGGCTTGAGCTGGATCGAGGAGCCGATCCGCCACGACGATTACGCCGGCTGCGCCCGCATCGCGGACGCGCTGCGCACGCCGGTCCAGATCGGCGAGAATTTCGACAGCGCCTTTGCGATGCAATCGGCGCTGTCGGCGGAAGCCTGCGATTACGTGATGCCCGACGTGCAGCGCATCGGCGGCGTCACCGGCTGGCTCCGCGCCGCCGCGCTGGCGCACGCCGCCGGCATCGAGATGTCCACGCATCTGTTCTCGGAAGTCAGCGCGCATCTGTTGTGCGTGACGCCGACCGCGCACTGGCTGGAATATGTCGACTGGGCCGACGCGGTGCTGTCGACGCGATTGAAGATCGAGGACGGCTTTGCGCTGCCGAGCGAGGAGCCCGGCAACGGCATCGCGTGGGACGAGGCGGCGATCGCCAGATATCTCGTCAAATAAGGCTGCCTGCTACGAACGAATGGCGGCAATCATGTTCAGCTCGACCGGAGCGCCCCGCGGCAACTCGGCAACGCCGACGGACGTGCGCGTGTGGCGGCCGCGATCGCCGAGGCGCTCGATCAGCCGGTCGGAGGCACCGTTCATGACTTGCGACTGCTGGGCAAATCCAGGCGCCGAGGCGACGTATCCCACGACCTGCAGGACCTGCACGATCTTGTCCTCTCCGCCGGTTGCGTGGTTGATCGCCGAAATGCAGAGATCGGCGCAGAGGGCAGCAGCCTCTTGCGCGGCCTCGACATCGACATTTGCGCCGACTTTGCCCGCGTACAGCAGCTCTTCGCCGCGACGCGGCAGCTGACCGCTGACATACGCAAGTCCGCCATGGATGATCACCGGCAGGTAGTTGCCGCCGGGCTTGTTCACATTGCTCATCTCGCCAACCTGCCTTCCGCTTTCCCTGCTCGTTACCGCGGTGGATGGCCGACAATGGCAGGCAGGGAGTCACGGATCAAGGCTGCGCATTGCGCAGTGGGGGCGAGGAAGCAACGTCTCAACTCCGTCATCCTGAGGCGCGAGTGGCGCGATGCAAATGCATCGCGCCGGGAGCCTCGAAGGATGAACGGTCAGGATAGAGCGGGGCCGTCGCCCTTCGAGGGCCGCTAAAGGAGCGGCCACCTCAGGGTGACGGGGCTCCTATATCGCCGTTGCAAGCACACAATCTCCCGCCCTTGTTGCGAAAGCGTGTGACAGGGACTAACGATCCCGCATGACCACATGGCGTCCCCATCCCGGCATCAGGGTTGTCGCGATCGGCCTGCACTGGCAGGCCGGGCGCCTGCTGGCTGCCGAGATTCGCGACGATGCGGGCCGGATCAAGGGCGTGCGCCCGCTCGGCGGAGAGATCGAATTCGGCGAGAGCTGGCGGACTGCGCTGATGCGGGAATTCAGGGAAGAGCTCGGCATCGACGTCACTATCACAAGCGAGCCGCTGATGATGGAGAACATCTTCGTGCACGAGGACGCCATCGGGCACGAGGTGATGTTCATCGCCGAGGTGGCATTTCCGGACGGCGCGTTCAGCGGCCAGGACCGCATCGATTTTCGCGAGGACAACGGCGAGCAGA
Source organism: Bradyrhizobium sp. GW821-FHT12B03 (assembly GCF_058807535.1). Classification (NCBI taxonomy): domain Bacteria; kingdom Pseudomonadati; phylum Pseudomonadota; class Alphaproteobacteria; order Hyphomicrobiales; family Nitrobacteraceae; genus Bradyrhizobium; species Bradyrhizobium sp. GW821-FHT12B03. The sequence continues at coordinate 149,120 of NZ_JBXAQU010000012.1, read as the reverse complement.
TCGTCGCCCGCTGGTTCGACCTGGCCGATCTCGACGTGGACGGCGGCGCGCGCCTCTACCCGACCGGACTGAAGGATTTGCTGCTGGGGGCAAAAGACGGAACTGCGTGAGAGGCGCCCCTCTCGTCACGTTCCGCCCGCATCGCGACGATAGCGGAAGTCGCAATGCGGCGCACCTTGCATGATCGTCTGCGTGCGCGTGAGCCTGACGTCGGGGCCGAATCCCTCCGCGGTCGCAAAATCCGCGGTGCAGACCAGGAGAAAGCCGAGTTCCGGCTCACCGAGGGCCTTGTAGAACTCGGCATAGGCGCATCGCGTGACGTCGAACGCGAAGGCGTCGTGGGTCTGCTCGATCACGTCATAGGCGAGCGCATCGTCGCGGGCGTAGGTCCTGAACGCCGACGACACGGCCTTGCCGAGATCGCTCTCGTTCTCGAATTTGTTCTTGGCTTTCCAGAATTCCTCGCCGAAGCGACGATAGAGATCGCCGAGCGCCTTTCGCACCAGCGCGTTGGCGCGCGCCTCGCCGAGCTCGGCCTGGAGCGCCCTGACCAGCGGCACCAGCACCTGCGCCTGGATTTTTGCCTGTTCGATGACGGATATGCTCATGGGCGGCCCCACGTCTGAAATGAGATCGTGGCCCGGATCGAGCCAACGGGTCGGCGCAAGGCGCCACCCGATGACAGGCTCAGCATAGTCCGGGACAGCGGCCGAGAGGATACACCCCGGATTGCGCTTCCGTCTTCGCTCTACGAGCTACGCCGGACACGCTTCGCCTTTATTGGGCGTGGCTGCGCCACGCGGAGCCTCTTGGCGAAGCGTGGTGGGCGCGACAGGGATCGAACCTGTGACCCCTACCATGTCAAGGTAGTGCTCTCCCGCTGAGCTACGCGCCCTAAAAGTCCACTTGCGTTCGGGTCGCGTCCCTATAACGGCTCAGGGGAGCCGGTGCAAGGACGGAACGGGGCCGATTTAGGCCGCCAGCATCTTGTTCACTTCGCTGACCAATTCGCGCAGATGCACGGGCTTGGACAACACCTTGGCGTTCTTGGGGGCGTCCGAATCCGAGTTCAGGGCGACCGCGGCAAAGCCGGTGATGAACATGATCTTGATGTCGGGGTCGAGTTCCGAGGCCCGGCGGGCGAGCTCGATCCCGTCCATTTCCGGCATCACGATGTCGGTCAGCAGCATCTCGAACGGCTCTTCGCGGAGCCGCTGATAGGCGGCCATGCCGTTGTCATGGGACGAGACCTGAAAACCGGCGTTTTCCAGCGCCTTGACCAGGAAACGGCGCATGTCGTTGTCGTCTTCGGCGAGCAGGATCTTTGGCATGGCAGGAAACGTCGAATCCCCAGAGGATATCAGCAGAGGTCACTAAGCCCGACAGAGGGTAAATTTGGGGTGAAAATCTTTACCCCTGGGCAGCTCGCGCTGCCGGCCCCTTGTGAACCGGAATGCGGCGCGAAGCAATCGAAGCCGACCGGTCGATCCCCGCCTCGCTGCCCGCACGGTTAAGACATGTTCCAGTGCCGAACACATCTTTTCGCTTGGCAGAATGGTTGCGATTCCAGACAATGACGACACATAAGAGCCGCTCGACCGGCCGAATCACTGTCTTGATGCCTTTGCCGGGACCTTGCCGGATCTCAGCGGGCGCCAAGGGACGAAGCCTGGGAATAAGGGACGAAGCCTGAGAAGATGACCCGGTTTGACGGCGAGGTGTCGCCAGCCTTCGAGATCGTGGAGCCCGCCGAATGGCGCGCGCCCGTCATCTTCAACTCGCCCCATTCCGGCTCGACCTATCCGGACGAATTCCTCAGCGCCTCGCGCATCGACCTGCCGACGCTGCGGCGGTCGGAAGATTCCTTCATGGACGAGCTGATCGGCCATTTGAGCGATCGCGGCTTTCCGACCGTGCGGGTCAACTTTCCGCGCTCCTATGTCGACGTCAATCGCGAACCCTACGAGCTCGACCCCCGGATGTTCACCGGGCGCCTGCCGAGCTTTGCCAATACCCGCTCGATGCGGGTCGCCGGCGGCCTCGGCACCATCCCGCGCGTGGTCGGTGACGGCCAGGAGATCTATCGCGACCGCATCCTGGTGGACGATGCGCTGGCGCGGATCGAGACGCTCTACAAGCCGTACCACCGCGCGCTGCGCCGGCTGATCAACAAGGTGCACCAGATGTTCGGCACCGTGGTGCTGGTCGACTGCCATTCGATGCCTTCGGTCGGCGTCAGCAGGGACGAGCCGCGCCGGCCCGACGTCGTGATCGGCGACCGCTACGGCACCAGCTGCACGCCGCTGTTGCCCGACCGGGTCGAGGAGACCATGGGCGGGCTCGGCTATTCGATCGGCCGCAACAAGCCCTATGCCGGCGGCTTCATCACCGAACATTACGGCAATCCGGCCAGCGGCCTGCATGCCGTGCAGCTCGAGCTGAACCGCGCGATCTACATGGACGAGCGGCGGCGCGAGCGCGGCCCACGCTTTGCGCAGGTGGCGTCCGACTTCGGCGTGCTCGCCGACGTGCTGGCGACCACGATCCCGTTCGGGGATCTCGGCCCGTTCCAGGCCGCGGCGGAATAAAAGCGCGCCATCGCCGCGCGATCGCGTCGCGGATCAAAGACCAGACACAGCTGCCAGCGTATCGGACGCCGAATCTTCACTGGCATCTTCACTTCGCATCTTCACTTGGCGTTTTTTGCGCAGCTGAAGTGAAGATGGAGGCCCAAAGAAAAAAGGGCCGCTTCTGATGAAGAAGCGGCCCAAGTCTAGGGAGGAAACGCCCAAGGAGGGCAGCGGTAACGCAGAGCGCTACCGCACCGCAACAATATGCGGCCGCGCCGCACAAAGTGCAAGGGCTTTTGAGCCCTTTCCCATGCAATACGGACATGGCTCTGTTGCTTCCAGAGAAACCCAGATTCAGTTTCTTTGATAAGGAAATTCAATGGGTTGATTGTCATTTGCATACGAACAAGGCATGCCCGGAACTAAGTTTTCAACTCAATGATCGATATTTGGCCAGCATATGGCTCGGATGAGGCAAGCCTGCCGACCGCATCCAAAATACCAGGGTGCAAACCAAGACAGCGCTGCACGCGAGAGGCGAATTGAGATAGGCAGGTGCGAGCTTCACCCAACTTTCGCTTTGAGGATTCGCCGTGACGGTGATCGACTTCTCCGCCTTCATCGGACGGCTCGCCACCGCGTCCGGCGAAACCATCCTGCCGTTCTTCCGCACCTCGCTGTCGATCGACGACAAGAGCAAGACCAAGGATTTCGATCCCGTCACCGAAGCCGACCGCGCCGCCGAGGCGGTGATGCGGCGGCTGATCAAGGCCAACTTCCCCCAGCACGGCATCGTCGGCGAGGAATTCGGCAATGAGCGCGAGGACTCGGATTACGTCTGGGTGCTCGACCCCATCGACGGCACCAAGTCCTTCATCGGCGGCTTTCCGATCTGGGGCACGCTGATCGCACTGCTGCACAAGGGCGCGCCGGTGTACGGCATGATGCACCAGCCCTTCATCGGCGAGCGCTTTTCCGGCGACAACGGCTCGGCCACCTATAAAGGCCCCTCCGGCGAGCGCCGGCTCCAGGTTCGTCGCTGCGCCTCGCTGTCGGAGGCGACGACCTACACCACCTCTCCGCTGCTGATGAACGAGCGCGACCGCGCCATTTTCGGCCGTATCGAGAAGGGCGCGCGGCTGTCGCGCTATGGCGGCGACTGCTACTCCTATTGCATGCTGGCGGCCGGCCACGTCGATCTCGTGGTCGAGACCGAGCTGAAGCCCTACGACATCGCGGCCCTGATCCCGATCGTGACCGGCGCCGGCGGCGTCGTCACCACCTGGGAAGGCAAGCCGGCCCAGGGCGGCGGCCGCATCATCGCGGCCGGCGACGCCAGGGTTCACGAAGAAGCGATGAAACTGCTCAACGGATAAACGACCCAGGTAAACGACCTAAATAAGCGACCCAAAGAGGCCTGCATGAAAAACCGCCGCTCGCTCCTCCTCGCGCTCCTGCTGCTGTTTCCGACGCTCGCCTCCGCCCAGAATTTTCCCGCAAAACCGATCAAGCTGATCGTGCCGTTCCCGGCCGGCGGCCCCAACGACATCATCGCCCGCGTGATCGGCCAGCGCATGTCGGAATTGTCGGGCCAGCCGGTGCTGATCGACAATCGCGGCGGCCAGGGCGGCGTGCTCGGCACCGATGCGGTCTCCAAGGCCGCACCCGACGGCTACACCATCGCGATCTCCAGCGCCGGCGCGCTCGCGATCAGCCCGAGCATGGAGCGGGTTGCCTACGACACATTGTCCGACCTTGCGCCGGTGACGCTGGTTGCGACCGTTCCGGAAATGCTTGTCGTCGCAACCAACGTGCCGGCCAAGGACATCGGCGAGTTGATCGCGCTGGCGAAAGCCCAACCCGGAAAGCTCAACTTCGCCTCCTCCGGCCCCGGCAGCCTGCCGCATCTCGCCGGCGAATTGTTCAAGCTGACGGCCAAGATCGACATCGTGCACGTGCCCTATCGCGGCGCCGCGCCTGCCGTGAACGACCTGCTGGGCCAGCAGGTGCAGATGACCTTCCTCGACCTCCCCGTGCTGCTGCCGCAGGTCAAGGCCGGCGCCCTGCGGCCGATCGTGGTCGGCTCGGCCGAGCGCGCCCCTACCGCGCCTGACGTGCCGACTCTTTCGGAAGCGGGTTTTCCCGACCTGCGTGTCGAGAACTGGTACGGCATGGTCGCGCCGAAAGGCACGCCGAAGGAGATCGTCACCGCGCTGCATGGCCTCGCAACCAAGGCGATGGCGGATCCGGCGGTGAAGGAGAAGCTCGCAGCCCAGGGCGCGACGCTTGTCGGCGACGAGCCGGAGCATTTTCGCGCCTTCATCGCGGATGAGACCAAGAAGTGGGCGAAGGTGATCAAGGACGCCGGGGTGGAGACAGCGAAGTAGCGCTGTCTTACCCTCACACTGCCTCGGCCCGCAAATGCTCGACCAGCATCTTGGCCGGCCTCGGCAGAGTCTTGAAGCTGCGCGCGCAGATCACGAGCTTGCGGTTGGCCCAGGCGTCGCGCAGGCGGACCATGGCGAGCGGCATCAGCTTGGCGCAGCGGCGGGCGGCCGATATCGGCACCAGGGCAACGCCGACGTCGGCGGCGACCATCTGGCAGATCGCATCGAAATCGCGCATCCGCGCGCGGTAGTGCGGCCGCATGCCGAGCCGCGCGGCGTGCTTCGAAATATGAACCTGGAGCGCGGTGGCGCTGGTGAGCCCGACGAAGTCGCAAGCGCCCGTCTCCTGAAAATCGATCTGGCGACGGCCCGCGAACGGGCCGCGCCGCGACGTCACCAATGTCAGGTGATCCTCGCTGAAGACGAAGCGCTCGATATGGTCGGGCAGCGCGTGCTCGGCGGCGAAACCGAGATCGGCGGCGCCTGCGGTGATCGCGGCCGCGATGTCGGTGCTCTCGCGCTCCTCGATGTCGACGGCGACATCGCGATGCTCGTGCAGGAATCCGGCCAGCGCCTTCGGCAGATGCTCCGACAGCCCCGACGTGTTGACCAGGAAATGCACGCTCGCGCGCACGCCGCTGGCAAAGCCCGCGAGGTCGCCGCGCATGGCGTCGATCTGGTGGATCACGATGCGCGCATGGTCGAGCAGACTCTCGCCGGCCGCGGTCAGCTCGACGCCGCGGCGCCCGCGCTTGAGCAGCGCGACGCCGAGCGCGTCCTCGAGCCCCTTGATGCGCGCGCTGGCCGAGGCCAGCGCCAGATGCGACCGCTCGGCGCCGCGGGTGATGCTGCGCTGGTCGGCAACCGCGATGAAGAGCTGGAGATCGACGAGGTCGAAACGCATGGCAGGGCTCCTCGGGTATAGCCTTCGGCGCTAGCGAAGGCTGTCTCCGTAACCTCCAGATTGTGCCCGGGCGCGGCTTCGGTCAATGTGCAGAACATGATCGACCCGCTTCTCATCGTCATCGCCGCCGTCTTCCTGATCGCCGGATTCGTCAAGGGCGTGGTCGGGCTCGGCCTGCCAACCGTCTCCATGGGCCTGCTCGCGGTGAGCATGGCCCCGAGCCGCGCGATCGCCATCGTCATCGTGCCGGCGATCGTCACCAACATCTGGCAGACCTTCGTCGGGCCTTATCTGCGCGACATCCTCAAACGGCTGTGGCCGCTGATGATCGGCACCGTGATCGGCTGCTGGCTCAATGCCGGCGCGCTGACCGGCCCTCATGCGCGCTATGGCACGATCGTGCTCGGTCTGCTGCTCGTCATCTACGCGGTGATCGGGCTGAACAAATTCCAGTTCCGCGTCGCGCCGCAGAACGAGAAATGGGTCGGCGGCGTGGTCGGCGTGGTCACCGGCGTGATCTCGGCCTCGACCGGCGTGCAGGTGATCCCCTCGATGCCGTTCATGCAGGCGATCGGCATGGAGAAGGACGAACTGGTGCAGGCGCTCGGCGTGTTCTTCACCACCGCGACGCTGGCGCTCGCCTTCAACCTCACCGCCGGCGGACTGCTGACGCCGGCCAATGCGGTGCCCGGGGCCGTGGGCCTCGCCATGGCCTTTGCCGGCATGTTCATCGGCCAGTCGGTGCGGGCGCGGATGCCGGCGGAAGCGTTCCGCCGCTGGTTTTTGATCGCGATGATCCTGCTCGGCCTCTATCTCGCAGGCAGCGCGCTGCTGAAGGAGTTCGCCTGACAGGCTTACGGCCTGGGCTCGTAACCCGGCACCCATTTTTCGTGCTGGGGCAGATCATCCTGGATCGTCCACCACGGCGCGCGCGACGAGGTGAAGACGTGCAGGCGGGGCCTGACGTCCGGATCATCATCGAGCAGGCCGGCGGGAATGCTGACGGTCGGAAGATAGCTCGCCTTGCCCGGCGTCAGACAGCCGCAAGTCTTGCAGCGATGGCGGAAACTCCCCGGCGCGGATTCGTAAGGCGTCGTCATGTCCTCGCCCGCGACGAAGCGAAACTTGTCGGCGTCGACATGGGCATAGGTGGCGAAGGCCGCGCCGGTCAGCTTGCGGCAATTGGCGCAATGACAGTGCGTGAGCGCGCGCACCTGGTCGACCTCGAAACGCACGGCGCCGCACAGACAGCTTCCACGAACCATCGAAACCTCTCTCGCGCGGCCTCTATCGGGGCCAATTGCATGCCGTACCCGTCATCCGTTCGGATGAGTTACCGCGTCTCCAGCATGGCGACGCGAATGCCGAGATAGACGAAGAGGCCGCCGAGTGCGCGGTTGACCCAGGCGATCGCACCTTCGGAGGTCCGCAGGCGGTGGGCGGCCTTGGCCGCGAACGCCGCCAGCACAAGGCACCACAGCGTCCCCGTAAAGATGAAGATCAGGCCGAGCGTCAGGAAGGCGAGCGGCTTATGCGGCGCATCTGCTGCGACGAATTGCGGCAGGAAGGCGAGGAAGAACAGCGCGACCTTGGGATTGAGCGCGTTGGTGAAGACGCCCTGGAGGAACACCCGCCGCAGCGAGCTCCGTTCGACCTCGTCCCTGACCGTCGCCAGCGACGGCCGCGACCACAGCATCTGCAGGCCTGTCACGACGAGATAGGCCGCGCCGACCAGCTTCAGGATCGAGAAGGCGGTCGATGAGGCCATCAGCAGAGCCGAAAGCCCGATCGCCGCGCCCGCCACGTGGAAAAAGCAGCCGCAACTGATGCCGAGGGCCGCGGCGGCCCCGCCCCGCCAGCCCATCTGCATGCTGCGGCCGATCACATAAACCGAGTCGGGCCCGGGCGTGATGTTGAGCAGCACGCCCGACAGGATGAAGAGCCAGATTTCGTGAATGCCCAGCATGTCAGGTGCCCCGCCGCCCCGCTCCTCGTCTCAAGGGAACGGGCTTAGTCGGTTCGCTCCTCCCCGTCCACCACCGGGACTGCGTAGGATTTACCTCGAATTTGCAATGCGGATCATACTTTCGCTCGGCCTCATCTGCTCTATAAAGGCAGGGTTCTTGAAATGCGGGATTCGAGGCGACTGCCACGCCGTGGCCAGCTCTCCGTCCTTTGGAGCTCCGAGAATATGGAAAGACGTCTGGCTGCCATCGTCTGCGCCGATGTCGCCGGCTATTCGCGCATGATGGGCAGCGACGAGGCCGGCACCCATGCCGCCTTCAAGGCCCATCGCAGCGCGATCCACCCCATCATCCTCAATCACGGCGGCCGCGTCGTGAAGAACACCGGCGACGGCTTCCTGCTGGAGTTCCCCTCGATCGTGGGTGCCACCGAGGCCGCGGTCGCGATGCAGATGCTGATGGCGGAGCGCAATCACCACCTGCCGGCCGACCGCGCCATGCAGTTCCGGCTCGGCATCCATATGGGTGACGTCATCGCCGACGAGGACGAGGTCTTCGGTGACGACGTCAACATTGCCGTCCGCCTCGAATCGGTGGCGAGCCCCGGTGGCTTCGCCATCTCGGCCAAGGCCTACCGGGAGGCGAGCAAGCATCTCACCGTGCCGCTGGTCGATGCCGGCAACCATCGCTTCAAGAACATCAAGGATGCGGTCGGGGTCTGGACCTGGAAGCCCGACAGCGCGCCGGCGCTCGCCCCCGAGCTGAGGGAGGCGTCCACCCTCTCGCAGCAATACCGCACTGCCATCGTCGGCGTGCTGCCCTTCGCCAATCTCAGCGACGCCCAGGACGAATACTTCTCCGACGGCCTGACCGAGGATCTGATCCACGCACTGTCGCTGCAATCCTTCTATCGCGTGCTGAGCCGCAACTCGACCTTCGTCTTCAAGGGCAGGAACACGAGCACCCGGCTGATCGCGCGCGAGATCGACGCCACCTACCTGATCCAGGGTTCTGTGCGGCGTGCCGGAGCCAAGATCCGCGTCACCGCCGAACTGATCGCGCCGGAGACCGGCGAGCAACTCTGGACCGGGCGCTACGACCGCGACATCGGCGACTTCTTCGCGATGCAGGACGAGATCACCACCAACCTGTCCGCTGCCATCGCCACGGAGATCGTCCGGGCGGAAGCCTCGGCACCGGCGCGACTCTCGACCGACGTGACGGCTTGGGACCGTTTCCTCAAGGGGCTGTCGCATTACTACCGGCAGACCAAGGAGGACCTGGCCACCGCCATCGACCTGTTCCGGGAGGCCATCGAGGTCGATCCCAAGCTGTCGATCGCGCACGCCTATCTTGCCACGATCCAGATCCAGAGCATCCAGTTCGGCTGGGTCAAGGGCACGCGGGAGATGTGGGCCGAGGCGATGAACCTCGCCGAGACCAGCGTCCGGCTCGACCCGCGCTCCTCCTTCGCCTTCTCGATCCTGTCCTGGGCCCACGCGATGGAAGGACATTACGAGGCCGCGATGGACGCCGCCAAGCGCGCGGTCGCGCTCAACCCCTACGACATGGGCGCGCGCGGCGTGCTCGGCATCTGCCATTTCGTCGTCGGCGAGCACCGCGAGGCGATCGAGCTGTTTTCGATGGCCGCACAGCGCGACAACAGCGACCCGCGCTACCAATGGGCCGCGCTGAACGCCTTCAGCCATTATCTGTTGGGGCAATACGACGCGACGCTGTCATGGGCCCGCGAGCAACTCTACATCAATCCGCACCACATGCAGGCGCTGGCAATCCGCGCTGCGGCGCTGGCGCAATTGGGACGGAACGACGAGGCGTTCGAGGCCGCGAAGGTGCTGATGGGCAACTACCCGACCCTGAACGTCGACCGCCACTTGCGCAATTTCCACTGGAAGCGGCCCGAGGACCTCGCCCATTACCGCGAGGGCCTGCTGAAGGCGGGCGTGCCGCTCGGCAAGCTGACCCTGGTCCAGAGAGACCTCAAACGCGCCGCCGAGTCCTGACAGGCTGCGGCGGCTTCACGACCTCGGCTCTTATTGACACAACAGTGAATTCAGCCACACTTCGTCACACCCTGAGGTAGTATACCCTGCTGTCTGTTTGTTAGGACTTTCCGCGCTTGATCGGCGCGCCTGCATTTCGCGATTCGCTGTTTCAGGATTTTTGGGCCATGCACGATCCCGCCTCGAAGCCTCCCTTCGATCCCTCGATCCAGGTCTCGCCGAACAATCCCTGTCCATTCCTGCGCGGCCTCGTCGGCGAAGGCTTCGTCGACGGCGGGACCGTGCCGCTCCGGACGCTGTCGCAGACCATCGCGAATGCAAGCGGCGAGACCGGGCTGAAGAAGGTCTCGGCCCGCATCCAGACCCGCGGTGTGGCGCTGATCGCCAACGGCGCCTGTCACATCCTGCAAAGCATCTTCTGGGGCGCGCAGCTCAATGGCTTGCGCGGCGGCCCGCTCGACAAGCTCGGTGCCGGCTCGCGCATCCTCGGCGTCGACGGGCGCGTCAACGAGGACGAGATCGCGCGGCTCGCCAGCTTCGGCGGCACCTATGCCGATCCCGATGGCGGCACCGAGGCCGGGCTCAACGCCGCGCAGATCAAGACCTTCATGGACGACAATCTCAAGCGCGCCGGCAATCAATCGCGCTGGTACTACCCAATCCTGATGAAGTTCGAATGGCCGATCCTGCTCAAGATCATGGGCAAGGGTCAGGGCGATGACCGCTATCTCAGCGTGGTCGAGGTGAGGACGTTGTTCAACGAGCGCAAATTCCCCGACAGGATCACCCAGCGGGTCGTCAGCCAGCCGGTCACTCCGCCTTCGCTGATATTGCGCGTTGCCGGCGGACTCCTCGCCGCGCTGCTCGTCTTTGGCGTCGTGGCGCTGCGCTTTCCCGATCAATTCCAGCCGATGCTGCCCGGCATCCTCGGGGACCTGGTGGCGCCGCCATTGCCGGAGCACGTCGAGCCGCGGGCGGCGTACTGGCTCGAGCAAAACTGGGCGCTCGAGGACCGGCACTGGTTCCATCACGCCAGCCAGGGCACCGCGACCTTCCCGGTGCCCTACAACTGGTTCATGGCGCTCGAGCAGCCGCGGCTTCATTTCTTCGCAAAGCCGGGGATGCTGCATGACAGCGACCATCTGCAGCGCTTCGGCTTCATCCCGAGCCCGCAGACGATCAACACCGACGACGCCACGCTGCGCCGGTTCGGCTATGCCAACGTCTACGACAAGACGAAGCCGGTGCCGGCGCGGCTTTGGAATCCGCCGGTCAACTGGGGCGCCCAGGCTGAAAACGTCGACGGCCTGCCCGTCGGCTTTGCGCGCATGACCGGCGTCCCCGATCCCGCGACCGGCCAGGTCGGCGAGGACCGGATCGGCCTGACCTGCGCCGCCTGCCACACCGGCCAGATCCACTACAAGGGCATCGACATCCGTTTCGACGGCGGCCCGGCAATGACCGATTTGAGGAAGCTCGAGGTCACCACCGGCCTGTCGATCGCCTACACGCTCATCGTGCCGGGTCGCTTCACGCGCTTCGCCGACCGTGTGCTCGGCACCTCAGCCAGCGATGCGGATCGCGATGCGCTGAAGCAGAAGCTGCGTGCGATCAGCACGTTCCTGATCGACTGGGAGAAGACCTACGCGAAAACCATCGATGGCAAGACGAGGCTCAACCCGAAGACGAAGCGGGAAGAGAAGCAGCAGGACACGGAGGAAGGATACGGCCGTCTCGACGCGCTCAACCGCATCGGCAACCAGGTCTTTGCCCAGGACATGACGCTCAGCGGCCTCAGCGGCTTCGAAAAGAATCTGCATGCCAAGGACGCGCCGGTCAGCTTCCCGCCGATCTGGACCGTGCCCTGGCTCAAATACGCGCAATATGACGCTTCGATCGAACAACCGCTGATCCGCAACGCCGGCGAAGCGCTGGGCGTGACCGCACTGCTCAACCTGTCCGACAATACCCCCAAGGACAGGCTGTTCCGCTCGTCGATGGATATCAAGAACCTGAACTGGATCGAGGATCTGCTGAAGGGGTCGGCGCCCTATCCGAAAAAGCAGCTGTCCGGGCTGACATCGCCGAAATGGCCGTCGGACGTCTTCGGCGATGCGGCCTGGAAGATCGATGACGAGCGCGTCAAACGCGGCCGCAAGCTCTATGCGGAAATCTGCGTCGAATGCCATCTCGGTCCGGTCAACGATCGCGTGTTCGACACCGAATTTCCGGCCCAGAGCATCTGGTCCTCGTCACGGTGGGAAACCATCGGCGACGACAAATTCCTGAACGAGGTGCAGAAGAGCGTCAAAGGCATGGGGACCGATTCCGCCCAGGCCGGCGTGCTGGCGACGCGGACGGTTCAGGTGCCGGGTTTCCTCAAGCTCGATCCCACACAAAACCTCAATGCCTGGTGGAGCTGCAATCTGCCGGATATTTCTTCGACCGACATGCCGTACGCGCTCGGGCTGATGGTGATCGTCGACATCGTCAGCCGCAAGGCGATGGACGATGCCAAGATCGACCCGAAAGTTCAGGATGCCTGGTGGGGCAAGCGCAAGAACTGCCCGAATCCCGGCCCGCAGCCGGCCGACAAGAACGAGCCGGGGCCATGGTATCGCGCGCGCCCGCTTAACGGCGTCTGGGCCACCGCGCCTTACCTGCACAACGGATCGGTGCCCTCGCTCTACTGGATGCTGAGCCCTGCGGCCGAGCGCCCCAAATCGTTCTGCATGGGTGGCGGCCGCGACTACGATCCGAAGCAGGTCGGCTTCGCGGTCGTGGACGGCGAGAGCTGCAAGACCGGACAGTCGCGCTTCTCGACGCTCGCCCCCGACGGCACCGATCTGTTCGGCAACAGCAATGCCGGCCACTCATTCGATGGCACGCCAGGCCCCGGCAAGGACGGCACCATCGGCCGCGTGCTCAAGGAGCAAGAGCGCTACGACCTGATCGAGTATCTGAAGACGCTGTGAGGCAGAGAAGGTTCATCGTCATGGCCGGGCTTGTCCCGGCCATCCACGATCTTTAGTGCGACACGTAGAACGTGGATGCCCGGGACAAGCCCGGGCATGACGGAGACTGTGGAACGGTCAGCCGTCCTCGGAAAGCTTCTACCCCCTCACTTGAACAGCGGCGTGCCCGGCACGAAGGCGTCGAAGGCGGCCCAGAACTGGGAGCGGTAGCGGTCCTGCTCCTGGAGGATCTCGTGCTTGGCGCCGGCGATCACGAGATGGGAGCCGGCGCGCAAGTGATAGGCGAACTCCTCGATCGCCGCGGTCGAGACCACGGTGTCGTTGGAGGCCGCCAGCATCAGGATCGGCTGGCGGATCTGGGACGGGTAATTCATGCCCTTGAAGGTGTGCATGGCGCGAAAGGCGGTATCCGCCCAGGCGACCGTCGGTGATGCGAGTCCGAGGGTCGGATCCTCCTCCAGGATCGCGGCATTGCGCGCATAGCGCACGGGATCGCTGGTCAAGGGATTGTTGATGAAGGGGTCGAGCCCGGTGATGCGGTCGCTGCCGCCGGGGACATAGCGGCCGCCCATCCCCATCAGGCGCATCGTCTTCAGAATCGCCCGCGCCGGAAACGAGGTGGCGCGGCCCGGCAGATCGATCATCGGCGCCGACAGCACCATGCGGTCGAACCAGCGCTTGCCAGCATGCGCGACCCGCAGCATCACCGTACCGCCCATGGAGTGGGCGAGCGCGAAGAAGGGCGGCGGGCAGTCCGGCAGCACCACCTGCTGCACAAAGGTCTCGACGTCGATCTCGAAATCGGCGAAGTCGCGGACATAGCCCTTGCGCGGATCACGCAGCCGGCGCGAGGAGTGGCCCTGCCCGCGCCAGTCGATCATCGCCACCGCAAAGCCGCGGTCGCGCAAATCGCGTACGGTCTCGAAATATTTTTCGATCTGCTCGCTGCGTCCGGTGAAGACGCAGACCGTGCCCTTGCGGTTCGCAGGCGGCGCCCAGCGCGCAAAGCGAAGCTCGGCGCCATCGGGCGTCTTGATGGTGCCGCTGACGACGTCTTCGGGAACGGGATTGGACGGAATCGAGATCAGCGTCATTGGGCGCGAAATGCTGCAAAGCAAGGGGCGGGAGCGCCGAAAAGGCGCAGGTTGCCGCCCTCTTGAACGCCGTTCCCTTGAACCCATATCACTATGGTGCAGGCCGCTACCAGTGTTTCGGAACCGGAACATCAGGCTGCACACAGACGAAAGCCCGGCCCGATTGGCGGGCGGGTTACCCAACAGTCGCTCAATGGAGGACTTGACCATGCGTACCTACGATCTCACCCCGTTCTATCGTTCCACCGTCGGCTTCGACCGCCTCTTCAACCTGCTCGACCAGACGAGCTCGGACGGCAGCCCCGGTTATCCCCCCTACAACATCGAGCGTACCGGCGAGAACGCCTACCGCGTCACCCTCGCGGTCTCCGGCTTTGCCAAGGATGAGCTCTCCATCGTCGCGAAGGAAAACACGCTGACGATCAAGGGCGAGAAAGTCGCCAATGAAAACTCGAAATCCGAGGTGCTCTACCGCGGCATCGCCGCGCGTGCCTTCGAGCGCGCCTTCCAGCTCGCCGATTTCGTGCAGGTGAAGGACGCCTCGCTCGAGAACGGGCTGCTTCACGTCGACCTCGTGCGCGAGATTCCCGAAGCCAAGAAGCCGCGCCAGATCGCGATCAACGCCGGCGCGCCCAAGGCACAGGTGATCGAGAACTCGGCCGCGCAAGTCGCCGCGTAAGTCACCCACGCCACTTCCAGGTTGCGAAAACGCCCCGGTGCCCCGGGGCGTTTTTTTTCGTTTTGCTCAAGCCCCTCCCTCGGTGTCGTCCTGGCGAAAGCCAGGACGACACCGAATGCTTTTCTGCATCGCATCACAGGCTGGTGAGCCAACGTAACACCACGACCTCTGCCTCCGTCCTTTGGACATCGCCCCCAAAACAAGACGGAGAATGATCATGACTTTCTGGCGCAGCCTTTTCGTCGCCGCGAGCCTGGTGGCCGCCCCGCTCAGCCTCGCTCACGCGCAGACGCCGCAGGCGGTGAAAGTGAAGAACGTCGTGCTGGTGCACGGCGCCTGGGCCGACGGCTCCAGCTGGTCGGAGGTGATCCCGATCCTCCAGGCCGCGGGCCTGCATGTGACGGCCGTGCAGAATCCGTTGTCGTCACTTGCGGACTCCGTTGAGGCGACCAGACGCGCGCTGGCCGAGCAGGACGGGCCGACCGTGCTGGTCGCGCATTCCTGGGGCGGCACCGTGATCAGCGAGGTCGGCACCGACCCGAAGGTCACCGGCCTCGTCTATGTCGCCGCACGCGCGCCCGACGCCAATGAGGATTTCGTCGCGCTGTCGAAGCAGTTTCCGACCGGCCCGGTGCGCGCCGGCATCGTCGAGCGCGACGGCTACACCAAGCTGTCCGAGGACGCCTTCCTGAAACATTTCGCCAACGGCGTGAAGCCGGAGCAGGCCAAGGAGCTCTACGCGGTGCAATGGCCGACCGCCGCCTCGATCTTCGCCGGCCGCACCACGGAAGCGGCCTGGCATTCCAAGCCGAGCTGGTACGCGGTGTCGAAGAACGACGACACCATCAATCCCGATCTCGAACGCTTCCTCGCCAAGCGCATGAACGCCACCACGATCGAGCTCGATGCCGGCCACCTCTCGCTGGTGTCGCATCCGAAGGCGGTGGCGAATCTGATCCTGGAAGCGGCGGGTTATGGACGGAGCTGAGGGCTGACTGCCTCGATGCAAAAGGCGCCTGAGTGCTCAGGCGCCTTTTGTTTTTGCTCCCCTCTCCCCAACGTCGTCCTGGCGAAAGCCAGGACCCATTAGCCCAGGGAGGTGTTTAGCGAAGACACGTCGTTCGGGACTCGCACCTCCCACATCCGATAGACCTCGCGGTATGGGTCCTGGCCTTCGCCAGGACGACACCAAAAATGTGGTGAGCGCCGTCGCGCCAAACGAACAGCGCGCTAGTCCAGCCCCTGTGCCGCCGGCATGTCCTGCGTCGGCAGGATCGTTGCGGCAGGCTTGGCCTGACCGACGGTCGATGCGGCGGCTGGCGGGGTGGCCTCAACGGGCTTGGCCTGCACGGCGGCCGCTGTCTGCTGCGCAGGCTGAGCCTGCGGGGCCTGGGCCTGCTGGACCGCAGGCTCGGCCGGCTTCGCCGCTGCGACCGGCGTCTCCCCGCGCGGAGGAGCAGCCCTCGGCAGCGGCACGGCGCGGCTGGCGACATGCGGGATCGAGGCGGGCGGACGAGGCGGCCCGCTGCGAACCGCGGTCGGCGGCGGCAACGCGCTTTGCGGGCCGTAAGGCGCGACCGCGCGCTCCTCATAGGCGGGGGCCATGCCATAGGCATCGGCCGCCGGCATGAAGCGCAGGATTCGTCCATCGCGGGCATCGATCACGAGCCGGCCGTCGTCGCCGCGACGGTCGATCACCGCAATGGTGTAGACGCTGCCGCGCAGACGCGGGATGCCGAGCGGCGAGAAGCCGTTGTCACGCAGCACGGCGTAGACCTCGGTCGGTGGCAGCAGCGCCGGCGCCGGGCCGCGTTCTTCGTAACCGTAGCCATAGCCATACCGCGGTGGTGGAGGTGGCGCGGCGTCCGGCGGACCGTAGGGCCCGTCGAAATCCGACACCGCGATCGCAGCCCCTCTCGCAATACCGCTCGCCGGAACTTGCGCCTCTGCCGCGGTCACCGCCAGCGCCAGCGCGGCGGCAGCCACACATCCTGTGAAAAACTTCATGGTCGACACGCTCCTGTCAGGCCCCGAATGGATCGCGCTCTTTCGCTTCTTGCGGCGTGGCGCACCTTCCGAAGGGGCGATCCGAAGCTTCATTTGCGATTTCGGCGTCCACAGGGCCGGATCAGGGCGCGTTTGCTTCAAAACCGGGGCCGCGCAACTTTCGGAAAGCGATTGATTGACAGATCGGGAATCGGGACTTTCGCGCGCTTGTGTGATAGACAAAAATTTGGCAAGGTGATTGTTAGGACAGGAAGACTGTCTCAATTTTGCTTGCGGTTCCGGCATAGGGATTGCAACGAAAGTTGGTGCTTCCGAGCACCAAGAAGGCAACAGGAAAAGCCGTTCTCGGGGACGTAGAACGCCTTGGCCTGAATTTAAGAAAATGCGGCTCGCAGCGGACGAGCGGTGGCCCAGAAGCGGGTGCCGCGGAACGCCCAAGGTGCGCCGAAGATGGCGGTGAGGCAGCTTGCCGCATGGAGAGGACAGGAACCATGAACGGGTCGCAATTCGAGCGCGCAAACATCGTGGCAGAAGAGCTGTCGGCGACGGTCGCCTCGAAAACGACCGATCCGATTCAGGAACACAATTCGCGGCCGCCGGCCGAAGGCCTCTACGATCCGAGCCTGGAGAAGGATTCCTGCGGCGTCGGCTTCATCGCCAACATCAAGGGCAAGAAGTCCCACGAGATCGTCTCGGACGCGCTCAGCATCCTCTGCAACCTCGAGCATCGCGGCGCCGTCGGCGCCGACCCGCGCGCCGGTGACGGCGCCGGCATCCTGGTGCAGATCCCGCACGCCTTCTTCGCCCGCAAGGCCAAGGAGCTCGGCTTCGCGCTGCCTCAACCTGGCGAATACGCCATCGGCGCGCTGTTCATGCCGCGCGACACCGCCTGGCGCAACGTCATCAAGAGCATCATCGCCGACCAGATCAAGGAAGAGGGCCTGACCCTGCTCGGCTGGCGCGATGTGCCGACCGACAATTCCTCGCTCGGCGTCACCGTGAAGCCGACCGAGCCCGCCTGCATGCAGGTGTTCATCGGCCGCAATGGCACCGCCAAGACCGAGGACGATTTCGAACGCCGGCTCTACATCCTGCGCAAGTCGATCTCGCAGGCGATCTACCAGCGCCGCGACCGCGGCCTTGCGGGCTATTACCCCTGCTCGATGTCCTGCCGCACGGTGATCTACAAGGGCATGTTCCTCGCCGACCAGCTCGGCAAGTACTATCCCGACCTGCACGAGGCGGACTTCGAGAGCGCGCTGGCGCTGGTGCATCAGCGCTTCTCGACCAACACCTTCCCGGCCTGGTCGCTGGCGCATCCGTACCGCATGATCGCGCACAACGGCGAGATCAACACGCTGCGCGGCAACACCAACTGGATGGCGGCACGCCAGGCCTCGGTGAGCTCCGAGCTCTACGGCAAGGACATCAACCGGCTCTGGCCGATCTCCTACGAGGGACAGTCGGACACCGCCTGCTTCGACAACGCGCTCGAATTCCTGGTGCAGGGCGGCTACTCGCTGCCGCACGCCGTCATGATGATGATTCCGGAAGCGTGGGCCGGCAATCCCTTGATGGATGAGACGCGCCGCGCCTTCTACGAATATCACGCCGCGCTGATGGAGCCGTGGGACGGCCCCGCCGCGATCGCCTTCACCGACGGCCGCCAGATCGGCGCCACGCTCGACCGCAACGGCTTGCGGCCGGCGCGCTATCTCGTGACCAAGGACGACCGCATCGTGATGGCGTCCGAGATGGGCGTGCTGACCATCCCCGAGGACCAGATCATCACCAAGTGGCGCTTGCAGCCCGGCAAGATGCTGCTGGTCGACCTCGAGCAGGGCCGCCTGATCCCCGACGACGAGATCAAGGCCGGTCTCGCCAAGAGCCATCCCTACAAGGAATGGCTGGAGCGGACCCAGATCGTGCTGGAAGAGCTGCCGAAGGTTCCGACGACCGGCGTGCGCTCCAACCTGTCGCTGCTCGATCGCCAGCAAGCGTTCGGCTACAGCCAGGAAGACATCACCATCCTGATGACGCCGATGGCGGCCACGGGCGAGGAAGCCGCAGGCTCGATGGGCAACGACACGCCGATCTCTGCGCTGTCGGACAAGGCCAAGCCGCTGTTCACCTACTTCAAGCAGAACTTCGCGCAGGTCACCAACCCGCCGATCGACCCGATCCGCGAGGAACTGGTGATGAGCCTCGTCTCGATCATCGGGCCGCGGCCGAACCTGTTCGACCTGCAGGGCCTCGCCACCACCAAGCGCCTCGAAGCGCGCCAGCCGATCCTGACCGACGCGGATCTGGAAAAGATCCGCTCGATCTCGGACGTGGCGGAGTCGCACTTCAAGTCGCGCACGCTGGACACGACGTTCCACGCCGGGCTCGGCGCGGCCGGCATGGACCAGGTGCTGGACGAGCTCTGCGCGCGCGCGGAGAGCGCGGTGCGCGAGGGCGTCAACATCATCATCCTGTCCGACCGCATGGTCGGCACCGACCGCGTGCCGATTCCGTCGCTGCTGGCCTGCGCCGCCGTGCATCATCATCTGATCCGCACCGGCCTGCGCACCTCGGTCGGCCTCGTCGTCGAATCCGGCGAGCCGCGCGAAGTGCATCACTTCGCCTGCCTGGCCGGCTACGGCGCAGAGGCAATCAATCCTTACCTCGCGTTCGAGACCATCATCGCGATGAAGGACCGCCTGCCCGGCTCGCTCGACGACTACGAGATCGTCAAGCGCTACATCAAGTCGATCGGCAAGGGCCTGCTGAAGGTGATGTCCAAGATGGGCATCTCGACCTACCAGTCCTATTGTGGCGCGCAGATCTTCGACGCGGTCGGCCTCAAGGCCGACTTCGTCGGAAAGTTCTTCGCCGGCACGCATACCCGCGTCGAGGGCGTGGGCCTTTCCGAGATCGCGGAAGAAGCCGTGCGCCGCCATGCCGACGCGTTCGGCGAGGCGCTGGTCTACAAGACCTCGCTCGATGTCGGCGGCGAATATGCCTACCGCAGCCGCGGCGAGGACCACGCATGGACCGCGGAGTCGGTCGGGCTGCTTCAGCACGCCGCGCGCGGCAATTCGCTGGAACGCTATCGCGCCTTCGCAAAGATCCTCAACGAGCAGTCGGAGCGTCTGCTGACGCTGCGCGGCCTGTTCCGGATCAAGAGCGCCGAGGAAGAGAAGCGCAAGCCGGTGCCGCTCGACCAGGTCGAGCCGGCCAAGGACATCGTCAAGCGGTTCGCCACGGGTGCTATGTCGTTCGGCTCGATCTCGCGCGAGGCCCACACCACGCTCGCGATCGCCATGAACCGGATCGGCGGCAAGTCGAACACCGGCGAAGGCGGCGAGGAAGCCGACCGCTTCAAGCCGCTGCCGAACGGCGACAGCATGCGCTCGGCGATCAAGCAGGTCGCCTCGGGCCGCTTCGGCGTCACCACGGAGTATCTCGTCAACTCCGACATGATGCAGATCAAGATGGCGCAGGGCGCCAAGCCCGGCGAAGGCGGCCAGCTGCCCGGCCACAAGGTCGACGCGACCATCGCCAAGGTGCGTCACTCGACGCCGGGCGTCGGCCTGATCTCGCCGCCGCCGCACCACGACATCTACTCGATCGAGGATCTGGCGCAGCTCATCTACGACCTCAAGAACGTCAACCCGACGGGCGACGTCTCGGTCAAGCTGGTCTCCGAGATCGGCGTCGGCACGGTGGCCGCGGGCGTTGCCAAGGCACGCGCCGACCACGTCACCATCGCGGGCTTCGAGGGCGGCACCGGCGCTTCGCCGCTGACCTCGATCAAGCACGCCGGCAGCCCCTGGGAAATCGGCCTCGCCGAGACCCACCAGACGCTGGTGCGCGAGCGGCTGCGCAGCCGCATCGTGGTCCAGGTCGACGGCGGTTTCCGCACCGGCCGTGACGTCGTGATCGGCGCGCTGCTCGGCGCCGACGAGTTCGGCTTCGCCACCGCGCCGCTGATCGCGGCCGGCTGCATCATGATGCGCAAGTGCCATCTCAACACCTGCCCGGTCGGGGTCGCGACGCAGGACCCGGTCCTGCGCAAGCGCTTCACCGGTCAGCCCGAGCACGTGATCAACTACTTCTTCTTCGTCGCGGAAGAGGTGCGCGAGATCATGGCCTCGCTCGGCTTCCGCACCTTCAACGAGATGGTCGGCCAGGTGCAGCTGCTCGACCAGACCAAGCTGGTTGCGCACTGGAAGGCCAAGGGCCTCGACTTCTCCAAGCTGTTCGTCAAGCAGAAGGAAGAGAAGGGCCAGAAGATCTATCATTCCGAGCGCCAGAACCATCATCTGGAGGCGGTGCTCGATCGCACGCTGATCGAGAAGGCGCAGCCCGCGCTCGACCGCGGCGCGCCGGTGAAGATCGAGGCCACGATCAACAGCACCAACCGTTCCGCCGGCGCGATGCTGTCGGGCGCGGTCGCCAAGATCTACGGCCATGCCGGCCTGCCGCATGACACCATCCATGTCAGCCTCAAGGGCACCGCGGGCCAGGCTTTCGGCGCGTGGCTCGCCCATGGCGTCACCTTCGAGCTCGAGGGTGAAGGCAACGACTATGTCGGCAAGGGCCTCTCGGGCGGCAAGATCATCGTCAAGCCGCCGAAGAACTCCGCGATCGTGCCGGAAGAGAGCATCATCGTCGGCAACACCGTGATGTACGGCGCCATCCAGGGCGAGTGCTACTTCCGCGGCATCGCCGGCGAGCGCTTTGCCGTGCGTAACTCCGGCGCGGTTGCCGTGGTCGAGGGCGCGGGCGACCATTGCTGCGAATACATGACCGGCGGCATCGTGGTCGTGCTCGGCAAGACCGGGCGCAACTTCGCGGCCGGCATGTCCGGCGGCATCGCCTATGTGCTGGACGAGACCGGCGACTTCGACAAGCTGTGCAACATGGCGATGGTCGAGCTCGAGCCGGTGCTGTCGGAAGAGCTGATCAACGCCGGCACCTATCACCACTCCGGTGACCTCGAGGCGCACGGCCGGGTCGACGTGTTCAAGGATCTGCTCGACTCCGACGTCGAGCGGCTGCACGTCCTGATCACGCGCCATGCGAAAGCGACCGGCTCCAAGCGCGCCGCCGACATCCTTGCCAACTGGAAGGACTGGCTGCCCAAGTTCCGCAAGGTGATGCCGGTCGAGTACCGGCGCGCGCTGCGCGAAATGGCCGCCAACGCGGACGCCGAGCCGAAAATCGCGATCGGGGCGTAAGGCATCACACCCCGTCATTGCGAGCGAAGCGAAGCAATCCAGGCTTTCTATATTGATGCAGACTGGATTGCTTCGTCGCTTCAGTGCAAAATTGCTCCGCAATTTTGTCACGAGCTCCTCGCAATGACGACGAGACGAAACAGAACGAATTCAAGCGGCAGGGACTTCGGGTTTAATGGGCAAGATCACGGGTTTTCTGGAAATCGAACGGCACGACCGCAAGTACACCCCGGTCGCCGAGCGCGTGAAGCATTACAACGAGTTCGTCGTTCCCTTGACCGAGAAGGAAACGCGCGACCAGGCCGCGCGCTGCATGAATTGCGGCATTCCCTATTGCCATGGCACCGGCTCGGTCGCGCCGGGCACGCCGGGCTGCCCGGTCAACAACCAGATCCCCGACTTCAACGACCTCGTCTATCAGGGCAATTGGGAAGAAGCCTCGCGCAACCTGCACTCGACCAACAATTTCCCTGAATTCACCGGTCGCATCTGTCCGGCGCCGTGTGAAGCGTCCTGCACGCTCAACATCGACGACAACCCCGTCACCATCAAGACGATCGAATGCGCGATCGTCGACCGCGCCTGGGACAATGGCTGGCTGAAGCCGGAGATCGCCTCCGTCAAGACCGGCAAGAAGGTCGCGGTGATCGGCGCGGGCCCGGCCGGCATGGCCTGCGCGCAGCAGCTGGCGCGTGCCGGCCACGACGTGCATTTGTTCGAGAAGTACGCCAAGGCCGGCGGCCTGCTGCGCTACGGCATCCCCGACTTCAAGATGGAGAAGGGCGTCATCGACCGCCGCGTCAAGCAGATGGAAGGCGAAGGCGTCACCTTCCACTACAACAGCCATGTCGGCACTGACGGCAATGTCGATCCGCGCGAGCTGCTCAACGAGTATGACGCCGTTGCGCTGACCGGCGGCGCCGAAGCCCCGCGCGACCTGCCGATCCCCGGCCGCGACCTCCAGGGCATCCACTACGCCATGGACTTCCTGCCGCAGCAGAACCGCCGCGTCTCCGAGGAGCCGCTGAACGGCGTCACCGAGATCCTGGCTGCCGGCAAGCATGTCGTCGTCATCGGCGGCGGCGACACCGGAAGCGACTGCATCGGCACCTCGCTGCGCCAGGGCGCGCTCTCCGTGACCCAGCTCGAGATCATGCCCGCTCCCCCCGAGCACGAAAACAAAGGCCTGACCTGGCCGAACTGGCCGCTGAAGATGCGCACCTCATCCAGCCAGGCCGAAGGCGCGATCCGCGAATTCGCCGTGTTGACCCAGAAGTTTTCCGGCGAGAACGGCGAGGTCAAGAAGCTGCACTGCGTGCGCGTCGACGACAAGTTCAAGCCGATTGCCGGCACCGAGTTCGAGCTCGATGCCGAGCTCGTGCTGCTCGCCATGGGCTTCGTCCATCCCGTGCACGAGGGCCTGCTCAAGCTGCTGTCGGTCGAGCTCGACCCGCGCGGCAACGTCAAGGCCAACACCTTGGACTACCAGACCTCGCGCCCGAACGTGTTCACGGCAGGCGACATGCGCCGCGGGCAATCGCTGGTGGTGTGGGCGATCCGCGAGGGCCGGCTGTGCGCGCGGTCGATCGATACGTTCTTGATGGGGAAGACTGATCTGCCGCGGTAGGTTTTCGCTCCGCTGCCAGACTTACGAAAGGTGTCATCGCCCGCGAAAGCGGGCGATCCAGTATTCCAGAGGCGTCAGACATATACGGATGAGCCGCGGCGTACTGGATGCCCCGGTCCAGCCGGGGCATGACGGCGGAGTAGGTGGCGAGAACGGGCACAACGGTTCCGATGCAGTCAGGATGACTCGCCGCCCCTCTAATTCTGCAGCCTCACCCCCAACATCACCACAGTCCCCTGCGAGCTCGACCCCGCCTGGTTCGAATCCAGGATGTCATGCCGCAGCGTGCCCTTGATCCAGATGTTGCGGTTGAGCTTGTAGATCAGATTGCCTTCGAGCGAGTAGGTTTTGTCGTTGCGACCCTGGTTCTGGTAGTCGTAGGTGCCGTAGGTGAACTTGCCGATTGCGGTGAGCCAGCGGCGGAAGTCGTGATCGACTTCGACGCCATAGGTGTGCACCAGCACGCCGGAGGAGCCGGGGACGGTGGTCTCGTTGATCTGCGTGTCGGTGGCAAGTTTTACCGTGGTGAGGCCGCTCGCGTTCCAGATCAGCGAGCCCGAGGTGAGGAAGCCCGAGAGCTGGCTGAGGCGCGGGTCGACATAGTTGCGCGCGGAATAGCCGACCGAGACCTCGCCGGTGAGGATGCGCGAGAACTCGAAGGACGAGCCGACCTTGGCGTAGCCGCCGTTCGAATCGCGGAAGTAGCCGTTGCGGTCCGCGGCCTGGTCGTGAACGCGGGTGTCGCCCTGGATCTCGACGAACGGTTTTAGCCCGGGCTTCAGCTCGTAGGAGAAGCGGCCGACGCCGCCATACTGGTTGAAGTCGCGATCGGCGTTCGTGAAGGTCGTGCCGTCGGTGAGCTTGGAATCCGTGTAGGCGGTGCGATCGACGGTGGCGCCGGCGGCGACCTGGAAGCGGTTGAAAGTCTGGTCGAAGCCGACGGTGGTGCCGTAGGTGGCGTAAACAGGATATTTCTGCAGGCCGGCCTGCACGTTCGGGCTGCCGGGATTGTCGGTGGCGAGCCGCAGGCGCAGCTGCGAGGTCAGCTTGAGATCGCGGTCGACGTCGATGCGGCCGTCGACATGGCCGTTGAAATCGGGACGATTGATCTCGACCGGCGAGGGCGAGGCGAAACCGTCGATCGTCGCCGGCATGTTGTTGGTGTAGCCGGAGAACGAGCCGCGCAGATCGGCAACCAGCGCGTGGCGCTGCCAGTCGGACTGCACGAGGAGGTCGGGCGCGACGACATAGACCGGCGAGCCGACCGGCTTGTTGAGGCGCGCCGGGTTGGTGTCGTAGCCGGTGGAGAGCTCGAGCCCGCCCTTGATCAGGAAGCTGCCAGCGTAATCGCCGACCGCGCCGAACGCGTCGTCATCGGCCTTGAGACGGCGGCGCAGCGGCTGGCCGGGCACGTTGCCTGCCATCGCCGGGGCGACCGGCACCTTGTGCGCAGTCTCGGACGGCGGCGGCGCGATCCGCGGCGGACCGAGCGTCGTCACCGGCGTTGCCGGTGGCGGCGGCGAGCCGGGGCCGACCGGGCGCTTCGGCTTCGGCTGGCCGGGATAGAGTTTTGGCTGCTGCCGCTTGCGGTTGAGCGAGTCGTAGCCCGAACCGCTGGCGCCGTTGGCGGCCGGCAGGCCGTAGGTCGGGACCTGAAAGGTTGGGGCTTGGCCGACGCGCGAGGTCGCCGGCGTCTGCTGGCGCCTGCGCGGGTCGGCATTGGGATCTGGCAGCGCCGGCAGCGCATCCGAAGGCGCCTGCGGTACGCCCGCGGTGCGGCGCGTCGGCAGCGTGTCGGGCGCGGCGAAGCCGCCGCGGTTGGGATTGAACAGGTCGGGCGTGAGGCTCTGGGCGGCCAAAGGGCTGCTTTGCAAGGCGGTCAGCGCCAGACACGGCAAAGCCGCGCGCAGGAAATGCGCGCGTTTGCTCCGGCCGGTGCCTGGAGACGACCCCACGATGGAATTACCCCAACGAAATCAAATACTTTCGCGATTGCCTCCGCCGGCTGGCGGAAACCATCGTTAATGGAGTTAAAACAATTATGGTTAATGACCCGTTGAGGGTCCGGGCGGCCGCGTCGCCTGATCTGCCGAGCCGTGCTAAGCAGGCGCCAACAGGCCATTGCCCCTCCTCCCTGGACCAAGACATGCCGAGTTCGAAACCGCTGATGACCCAATCATCCGGCCCTACCCCCTCAAGCGTCGAATCCGCGCTCCGCACGCTGGAGACCGAGAGCGGCGGCATCAACGCGCTCGCCGCCGCCCTGCGCGGCCCGCTGGGTGCGACCTTCGCCGCGGCGGTCGACCTGATCCGTCAGGCCAAAGGCCGCGTCATCGTCACCGGGCTTGGCAAGTCGGGCCATATGGGGCGCAAGATCGCAGCGACGCTGGCCTCAACCGGCACGCCCGCCTTCTTCGTACACACCGCTGAAGCCGCCCATGGCGACCTCGGCATGATCACCGCTGATGACGTCATCATGGCGCTGTCCTGGTCCGGCGAGCAGCCGGAGATGAAGACCCTCGTGAATTATTCGGCGCGCTTTGCGATTCCCATGATCGCGGTGACGTCGAATGCGGCCTCCTCGCTGGGCCAGGCCGCCGACCTCGTGATCGAGTTGCCGAAGGCGCGCGAGGCCTGCCCGCACAATCTGGCACCGACCACCTCGACCCTGATGCAGGCCGCGATCGGCGATGCGCTCGCGATCGCGCTGCTCGAAGGCCGCGGCTTCACCGCGCTCGAGTTCGCGCATTTCCACCCCGGCGGCAAGCTGGGCGCGATGCTGAAATTCGTCCGCGACTACATGCGCACCGGCGCGGAGATCCCGCTCAAACCGCTTGGCACCAAAATGTCGGACGCGGTGATGGAGATGTCGGCCAAGGGCTTGGGCTGCGTCTGCATCGTCGACGATGCCGGCGGGATCGCGGGCATCATCACCGACGGCGATTTGCGCCGTCACATGCAGCGGCCGGACTTGCTCGCGGTATCGGTCGACGACGTCATGACGAAGCAGCCGAAGACCGTTCCACCCTCGATGATGGCGACCGAGATGATCGAGGTGCTGAACACGCGGAAGATCACCACGCTTGTCGTGACCGAGGCGAACAAGGTGGTCGGCATCGTGCATTTACACGATCTGTTGCGGGCGGGCGTGGCTTAAGGCGCGCTCTCCGTGTGAACCGCAGCTCTCTCCTCCGTCATTGCGAGCGAAGCGAAGCAATCCAGAATCCCTCCGCGGAAGCACTCTGGATCGCTTCGCTCGCAATGACCGCAGTTAGAGCGGCGCCGGAAACCGCGCCGCCTTCTCCTCCGGCGGCAGCCGCAGCCCGTTCGCCAGATACGACACCGTGCGATAGAAGCCGCACAGCAGCATGATCTCCAGAATCTGCGCCTCGTCGTAATGCGCCGAGAGCGCGGCGAATTCCGCGTCGGTGAACGTCGCGCGGTGATGCAGCGCGTCGACGGCTGCGATCAACGCCTGTTCGGCTGGGGACCAGCAGGCTGACATTGCGTCGCCTTGCACGGTCGCGAGGACCTCCGCCTCGGTGAGTTTCGCCGGACCAGCAAATACCGCGACATGCACGCCCCATTCATATTCGCAATGGTTCAGCGCACAGGTGCGGTCGATGACGATCTCGCGTTGGCGCAGGGACAGCGGCCCGGGATCGAGCAGGCCGCCGGCGCGGAACTTGTCCCAGGCGCGGCTGTGGCCGGCCATCACCCGGAACAGCACCAGCGGCGGCGCGCCGCGCATGATGCGGTCGAATTGCGCCTGGATCTCCGGGGGATAAGGCGGCGCGAGCGGCGCAATGCGCGGTGTGGCCTGGGACATTGGCCGTCTCCATTGCTACAATTACCGTAGCAATACGCTACACTATCTGTAGCGATACGCAAGAGGGCGACGATGGCGAAACAGGCCGGCTCGACACCACGCAACGTCCGCGGCTCGCGCACCGGACGGCCGATCATGGCGCTGCTCGACCTGCTCGGCCGGCGCTGGACCTTGCGGATCCTGTGGGAGTTGCGCGACGCCCCCCTCACCTCCCGCGCATTGCGCACCGCCTGCGACGAGGCCTCGCCGACAGTGCTGCAAGCACGCCTGGACGATTTGCGCGAGGCGGGGTTCGTGGAGCTGGGCGAAGGTGGCGGCTATGGGCTGACGGCGCTCGGGCGGGAATTGTGCGAGACCTTCATGCCGCTACACCGGTTTGCGGAGAGGTGGAAGAGGTCGTAACGTCTCTTACCCTCCCCTGGAGGGGGAGGGTCGCTACACATGCAGCGAAGCGAAATGCGTAGCGGGGTGGGGTGACGGTCTCTCCACCGAAGCAGTGCCCGAGTGGAGAGATCACCCCACCCCGCTCGCGCTGCGCGCGATCGACCCTCCCCCTCCAGGGGAGGGTAAGAAATCACGCCGCCGCGACCGTCAGATTCGCGCCGTCCACCTGCACCACCTTGACGCGCGTCCCGGCCGGCGTATCCGGCCCGGCGACACGCCACACCGTGTCGCCGATGCGCATGGTGCCGTTGCCGTCGACGATCGGCTTCTCCAGTGTAAACTCGCGGCCCAGCATCGCTTCGGTGCGCTTGTTGAGGAAGGGGCTGGCGCTCGCATCCAGTTTCGGCCGGGCAAGGCGGCGCCACACCGGCACGGCGGCGGCGGCAAACACCGCGAACATCACGAGTTGAATCTGCCAGGACACCGCCACGGCGAAGGAGATCAGGCCGACCAGCAGCGCGGCGAGCCCGAGCCAGAACAGGAACACGCCCGGCGCCAGCACCTCCAGCGCCATCAGGACGAAGCCGAAGATCAGCCAGTTCCAGGTGCCGAGCGATACGAACATGTCGGTCATGACACGACCTCTTCGAAATGGCGCATGCCCTTATCGGAAAACCGGTGCCCACTTTTCCGGGGCATGCGCATGATCCGGTTACGGCACCGCCGGCGGCGTCGGGCCTGACGACGGCACCGAACCGCCACGGCGGGCGGCAGCGGCGGCCGACGCCGCGCTCTCGCCGAACGTTGCCTTGGCAATCTCGCCGATGCCGGCGAGCGAGCCCAGCATGCTCATCGCCTCGACCGGAAGCATGATGACCTTCTGGTTCGGCGAGTCGGCCAGCTGTCCGAACGCCTTGATATATTTGTCCGCGATGAAATAGTTCAGCGCGGCGACGTCGCCCTTGGCGATGGCTTCGCTGACCATCTGCGTCGCCTTGGCCTCGGCCTCGGCGGAGCGCTCGCGCGCCTCGGCGTCGCGGAACGCAGCTTCCTTGCGGCCTTCGGCCTGGAGGATCTGCCCCTGCTTGGCACCTTCGGCGCGCAGGATCTCGGACTGGCGCTGGCCTTCGGCGGCGAGGATGTCGGCGCGCTTGACGCGCTCGGCCTTCATCTGCCGGCCCATCGCCTCGACGAGATCGGCGGGCGGCACGATGTCCTTGATCTCGATCCGGTTGACCTTCAGGCCCCACGGCGAGACCGCGGCATCGACGACGCGCAGGAGGCGCTCGTTGATCTCGTCGCGATGCGACAGCACCTGGTCGAGATCCATCGCGCCCATCACCGAGCGGATGTTGGTCATGGTCAGGACGGTGATGGCCTGGGTCAGGTTGGAAACCTCGTAGCTCGCCTTGGCGGCGTCGAACACCTGGTAGAAGGCGACCCCGTCCACCGTCACGGTGGCGTTGTCCTTGGTGATCACCTCCTGCTCGGGAATGTCGATCACCTGCTCCATCATGTTGATCTTACGTCCGACGCGATCGAAATAGGGCACGATCAGGTTGAGCCCGGGGCTCAGCGTCTGGGTGTACTTGCCGAACCGCTCGATGGTCCAGTCAAAGCCCTGCGGCACCGTCTTCACACCGGCGACCAGCGTGACGATGACGAGCAAAACCAGAACAATCGCGAAAATGTCGAAACCGCTCATATCTCCTCCAAGGCGGGAAAAAGCCCTTTCCCGCGCTGTCATTGGTCGGGAACGCGACCTTACCGGTTCAGCGGTTACGATTCACGTCGGTATCAGCACGATTCTGCACAAGACGCGTCAGGAGGGAACGGTCACGATATGTATTTGCGAAAGGCTCTTGAAAGCGTGCAGGCGCAGACCTAGCGGCGAAAATTAACGAATCCGGCCATGTCGCCGGTCGCGAAAGACTTCATTCGATGACGTCGTTCGCTGTTGCGAGCAGGCTTGGCGGAAGCGTGATGCCAAGCGCCTTGGCCGTCTTGAGGTTGACCGCGAGCTCGAATTTGGTGGGGTTCTGCACGGGCAGGTCGGCAGGTCGTGCGCCCTTCAGAATGCGATCGATATAGCCGGCGGCGCGGCGGAGCTGCTCGGTGCTGTCGGTGCTGTAGGACATCAGGCCGCCCTCGTCGACGAAGGTGCGGCTCCAGAACACCGCGGGCATGTGCGCCTCGGCAATCGCCCCGAGCAGATGCGCGCGGTTGGCCATGGTGAAGAAGTCCGGCAGGATCAGCAGGCCGCCGTCTTTCCGCGTGGCCAGCGCCGCGATCGAGGCTGCGTCGTGGACCTGGGCCGGCTCGACCGTCACGTGAAGCGTCCGTGCGGCGTCCTCGATCGTGCGCAGCATGAGGGGCGCGAACGGCGCGGTGGCGGGATTGTAGACGACGACAACGCGGGACGGTTTCGGCGTCACTTGCGTCAGCATCTCCAGCCATTTGCCGGCCAGCGGACCGTCGTAATCGGTGAAGCCGGTGATATTGCCGCCGGGATGGGCGAGGTTTTCGACAAAGCCCTGGTTGACGGGATCGGTCACCACGGCGAACACGATCGGGATCGTCGCGGTGCGCCGGCGCAACTCTTCGACCGAGGGGGTGCCGACCGCGAGCAGGATGTCGGGCTTGAGCGCGATCAGCTCATCGGCGAGCCCTGAGATCCGCGCCCGGTCGCCGGCGCCGCTGCGCCAGTCGATCCTGAGGTTGCCGTGCTCCTTCCAGCCATGGACCGCAAGCGCCTCGACCAGGACGGCGCTGCGCGTCTGCCCGATCGCATCGTCGGCGGCCGTGACCGAGAGCACGCCGAGCCGGCGCGTTGCGTTTGGCTGCTGCGCCTGTCCAGAAGCCGGCAGAGCCGCGATCGTCCCAAGAAGCGCCAGAAGCTCGCGGCGGTTCATGGGAGACACCATCAGATCCAGCCCTGAAGCTCGCGCAGCACCAGGGTGCGGATCACGTCCATGCCGGGTTCACTGTCGTTGAGACAGGGGATCGCGGAAAACTGCTCGCCGCCATTGTGCTTGAAGATCTCGGCATTCTCCTGCGCAATCTCCTCCAGCGTCTCCAGGCAATCGGCCGAGAAGCCCGGCGTCACCACCGCGATACGGCGGACGCCCTCTTTCGCGAGCCGCTCCATCGTCTTGTCGGTGTAGGGCTGGAGCCACTCGTCATTGCCGAAGCGGGACTGGAACGTCAGCAGCAGCTTTGTCGCGTCCATGCCGAGCCGGCGGCGCAGCGCCTCGGTCGTGGCGATGCAATGCTCCTGATAGGGATCGCCCTTGTCGACATAGGATTTCGGCATGCCGTGGAAGGACGCCACGATCAGCTCCGGCTTGAACGGCAGGGTTGCCAGATGCGTCTCGATCGAGATGGCGAGCGCCTCGATATAGGCATCGTCCTCATAATAGGGCGGCGTCACCCGCAGCGTCGGCTGGTTGCGCAAGCGGGCGAGCACGCGGAACACCTCGTCGCAGACGGTCGCCGAGGTCGGGGCGGAATATTGCGGATAAAGCGGGACGGCGAGGATGCGGTCGCATCCCCCAGCGATCAGCGCGTCGATGCCCGCCTTGATCGAGGGATTGCCATAGCGCATCGCCCAGTCCACCACGACGTGGTCGCGATCCGACAGCGCGGCGGCGAGCTTGTCGGCCTGCGACCGCGTGATGGTCTTCAGCGGCGACTCGTTCCGCTCGTTGTTCCATATCTTCTGGTAGTCGAGCGCCTTGGTGCGGGGACGGCTGCGCAGGATGATGCCGTTCAGCACCAGCTGCCAGATCAGGCCCTGGTCCTCGATGACCCGGGCGTCCGAGAGGAATTCCTTGAGATAGACCCGCACGCCCGGCGCATCGGCCGTATCGGGCGTGCCGAGATTGACCAGGAGCACGCCGACGCGCGGCTGGCCGGACCGGACGGTCGGCTGCGTGGTCTCGATGGGGGCGACGGTCGTCATGACCAGTTGCGTCGCGCGTTGCACCGAACTTGTCAAGATGAGCCCGGTTTCGCTAGGGTCTCCCCAAGCGGGGAGGGGCTGATGACACTCGCGGAATGGTGCGTATTCGGCGCGCTGCTGCTCTATCTCTTGACGATCGCCTCGATCAAATGGATCCGGTTTCGCGGCTTCGACAATTCCCGGCCGCGCGATCCCGCCTTCTATGAAGACGCCATCGCGCAGCGCGCGCTCGGCGCTCACCAGAACGGCATCGAGACTTTTCCGTTCTTCGCCTTCGCCGTGCTGCTGGCCGAATTCAGGGACTCGCCGCAGCGGCTGATCGATGAGCTCGCGGTGCTGTTCCTGATCGTGCGGATCGCCTACGTGCTGACCTATCTCGGCAACCGCCCGACGCTGCGCTCGATCCTCTGGAGCATCGGCTTTGCGATCAATCTCGGGATCTTCTTCATGCCGATGCTGAAGCGATTTCTGCCGGTGTGAGGTCTTACCCTCCCTGGAGGGGGAGGGTAAGCGGGAGCTCACTCAAAAACACGTGGTCCGTTCGGCCGCGATATAGCCGAACAACAGGCCAGCGCCGAACAGCAGCACGAGGCCGGCGGCGCCGAATTCGATGCCGCGCATGAACAGCGCGCCGCCGCCGTCGCGACCTGCGCTCAGGCGGGCGGCGATGTCCTTGGCGGAGACGGCGACGACCGCAATGGTCGCGACCGTGATCGCGGTGCCCAATCCCATCAGGAAGGTCGCGGCAATGCCGGCCCAGAACAGGCCCTGGGCCAGCGCGAACACCAGCACCAGGATCGCACCCGAGCAGGGACGGATGCCGACGGTGAGGATCGCGGCGAATCCGCGCCGCCAGCCGCCGGGGCCGGCGAGCTCGCTCGGCGTCGGGCCGTGGGAATGGCCGCAATGCTCGTCATGGACGTGGTCGTGCCCGTGATCGTGATGGGCGTGGGCGTGATCATGATGATGGGCATCATGCTGATGGTGGTGGCCGTGATCATGATGGTCATGCGGCACGCCCGCGATCGCCGGCACCGGCTGAACCGCCTGGAGCGCGCGGATAAAGGCGCCGCCCTTGACCCAGACCAGGCGCAGGCCGAACAGCGCAATCAGCGCGTAGCTCGCGATCTCGATCACGCCTTCCGCCTTGCACATGGTCTTGGCCGTCGCATTCAGCACCCAGGCCGAGATGCCGACGATCAGGATTGCGACCAGCGACTGCATCAGCGCCGAGGCAAACGACAGTGCGATGCCGCGCCGCGCGGTTTCGCGGTTGGCGACGAGATAGGAGGCGATCACCGCCTTGCCGTGGCCCGGGCCGGCCGCGTGGAAGATGCCATACGCGAACGAGATGAAGAGCAGCGTCCACACCGCCGAACCGTCGGATTTGGCGGCGCGGATCGTCGCCGACATCTGCCGGTAGAATTCCGACTGTTTGGCCAGCAGCCAGCCGATGAGACCGCCGGCCTCTGGCTCGGCCGCCTGCGCGGGCTTCGGTGCGCCGAACGGGTTCTGCGCGAGGAGATCGTGCAGCGCGGCATCTGCCACACCCAGCACGACGATGACCGCGGCACAGGCGAGAAGCCCGCGGGCAAGCGGGGAATGAAGACGACCGATCAAGGGCAATCCACCGTGATCTTGTTGGCGAACATCATGCCGAAATTGGTGTTCTCGCCGCTCATGAAGGTCTGCTCGTTGAGCTTCTGCGCGGTCGCGGTGCCGTCGCTCGGACGATCGAGCTTCATCTGGCAGCCGGCGGGCGCACCGACCAGCTTGACCGGGTTGTCCTTGGCCATCTGGAAGTCGATGAAGAAGGAGCGGTCGAACACTTCGAGCACCAGCTGCTTGGGCTTGACCGGGTTCTTCAGCGGCAGCGTGAAGTGCAGGGTCAGCACCGTATCCTTGTAGTCGAGGAAGTAGTCGACCGGCTCCTGGAATCGCTCCTTCTTGCCGTCGGCTCGCGCGAAGGTGAAGTAGGCGTATTCCTTCAGCGACTCGACATTGGTCTGCGCCAGCGGCCCGAGCTCCTCGCGCGTATAGGCGCCCTTCGTCTTGCTCTCGAGCCCCTGCACCGCATAGGCCGAGAACATGTCGTCGAAGGTCCAGGCATGGCGCACGCCGGTAATGCTGCCGTCCGCGGCATAGAGCAGCTCGCTGGTCGCGGTGATCCAGACATGCGGATGGGCGTGCGCGGCGCCCGCCGCGAGCGACAGGCCCACGGCGAGCAGCAAGCCGAACAGAGCGCGCATGCCCATCAGGCCGCCTTGGGGGCGTCGAGCAGGCCGCGGCGGCGGAGCAGTGCGTCGGGCTCCGGCGGGCGGCCGCGGAAGGCCTCATAGGCGGCCTCCGGATCGACCGATCCGCCCGAGGCGTAGATGTCGTCGTGCAGGCGCTTGGCGACGGCCGGATCGAAGATGTTGCCGGCCTCCTCGAACGCGCCGAACGCGTCGGCGTCCATCACCTCCGACCACATGTAGCTGTAATAGCCGGCGGCATAATGGTCGCCGGTGAAGATGTGGCCGAACTGCGTCGGGCGGTGACGCAGCGCGATCTCCTCGGGCATGCCGATCTTCTCCAGCTCCTTCTTCTCGAAGGCGCGCACGTCGCTGGCCGCCGCGGCCGGCTGGGTGTGGAATTCGAGGTCGACCAGCGCCGAGGACACGAACTCGACCGTGGCAAAGCCCTGGTTGAATTTTCGCGCGGCCAGGAAGCGCTGGAGCAAATCGTCCGGCAGCGGCTCGCCGGTCTGGTGGTGGCGGGCGAATTGCTGGAGCACCTCGGGCCGCTCCTGCCAGTGCTCGTAGAGCTGCGACGGCAGCTCGACGAAGTCGGTGAACACGGATGTGCCCGACAGCGACGGATAGGTCACGTTGGACAGCATGCCGTGCAGGCCGTGGCCGAACTCGTGGAACAGGGTGCGGGCATCGTCAGGCGACAGCAGCGAAGGCTCGCCGCCAGCCCCCTTGGAGAAGTTGCAGATGTTGAGAACGAGCGGCGCGACGTCGCCGTCGAGCTTCTGCTGGTCGCGCAGCGAGGTCATCCAGGCGCCGGAGCGCTTCGACGGCCGGGCGAAGTAGTCGCCATAGAACAGCGCCTTGTGCTTGCCGTCGGCCCCCTTCACCTCCCAGACCCGGACGTCCGGGTGCCAGACCGGCACGTCCTTGCGCTCCTCGAAGGTGATGCCGAACAGGCGCGTGGCGCAGTCGAAGGCGGCGGCGATCATGTGGTCGAGCGCGAGGTAGGGCTTGATCGCGGTGTCGTCGAAATTGGCCCGCTGAAGGCGCAGCTTTTCGGCGTAGAAGCGCCAGTCCCAGGGCGCCAGCTTGAAATTGCCGCCCTCTTGCGTGATCAGCGTCTGCATCTCGTCGCGGTCGGCCAGCGCCCGGGCCCGTGCCGGCTTCCAGACCCGCTCCAGAAGGCTCCGCACCGCCTCCGGCGTCTTGGCCATGGAGTCCTCGAGCCGGTAGGCGGCGTAGGTCGGATAGCCCAGCAGGTTCGCGCTCTCCTCGCGCAGCTTCAGGATCTCGACGATGGTCGTATTGTTGTCGTTGGCGTTGCCGTTGTCGCCGCGCGCGATGAACGCCTTGTAGACCTTCTCGCGGAGGTCACGCCGCGCCGAGCTCTTGAGGAACGATTCGACCGAGGAGCGCGACAGCGTGATGATGGCCTTGCCGGCCATGCCGCGCTCTTCCGCCGCAGCCTTGGCGGCAGCGACGAAGCTCTCCGGCAGGCCCTGACGGTCGGCCTCCCCCAGCTCCATGAACCATTCCTGCTCGTCGCCGAGCAGATGATGGCTGAAGCCGGTGCCGAGCTGGGCGAGCCTCTCGTTGATCTCGGCCATCCGCGTCTTGGCTTCCTCCGAGAGGCCGGCGCCGGCGCGGTGGAAGCGGGTATAGGTGCGCTCCAGGAGGCGGAGCTGCTCGGGCGCAAGATCGAGCGCGGCCCGGCTCTCGTGCAGCTGGGCGATGCGACCAAACAGCACGGCGTTCATCATGATCGGATTCCAGTGCCGCGCCATCCGAAGCGAGACATCCTTGTCGATCTCCAGGATGGCCGGATTGGAATGCGCCGAGACGAGGTCGTAGAACACCGCCGCGACCTTGCTCAGCAGCTTGCCGGAGCGCTCCAGCGCCGTGATGGTGTTGGCGAAGTCGGGCGCGGCCGGGTCGTTGGTGATCGCCGCGATCTCGGCGGAATGGTCGGCGAAGGCCTGCTCGAAGGCCGGGAGGAAGTGCTCCGGCTTGATCTCGTCGAAGGGCGGGGTCGCGAACGGCGTCACCCAGGCCTTCAGCAGCGGGTTGGTCTCGGAGTCCGTAGTTTGGCGGGGGTCTGACATCGCAAGTCCCGGTTTTCGAGCTGATTTGTTGCGGCCAGCTATAGCATGCGATGGGGCTTTTTTGGGCCATTTGGCCTTGCTCCCGCCCGCCTTTTCGGAGAGATTGCGGCCCTCGAAGACCAGGGATCACTGAGCCCCATGAACGCGCCTTCCTCCTCCCGCCAGATCGTCTGGCCCAGCGTCATCACCGTCATCAGCGCCGCCATCCTGATCGGCGCCGAGGTGTTCGGCGCGGCCTTTGCCGGCGGCTGGGCGCTCGCGATCCTGTTCGGACTCGGCGATCAGGGCGCGCACATCCTTCAGGCCGTGCTGTTCGCACTCGGCGTGCTGGTGATGACCGCGTTCATCCGCGCTGCGCAGCGCGTCGAGCCGTTCACCAGGCGCGGCTGACGCTTCGCGCGCGCGAGCAACGCGCGCACGACACAGAAAACTTAACGCGCGTTCATCTTCCGCGTCGCGGGCACCACACTGCGCAAGCAGATGTTAGGCAAATCTGTTCTCAGCCTAAAAAAATTCTTGCGAAGCAGAGTCAAAACGCTTATGTGCGCTCTTGCCCAATTTCGCACGTGCCTGTGGTCGTGTGTCAGTCGGTAGGTATCCGGACAAGAGGCCGGACAGCCGCCAAGGGGTGAAGAAGCCGAGGGGCTCTTCGGAAGCGCGGAAGTCGAGAAGACGAAGCGAACCCGAAGCGTCCAGCATCTCTCTCAAAGAGATGCCTTGTCGAAGGCGACTTCGCTCTTTGCAACCGTGACTGGCAGCCGGAGGCGAACCGGCGCACCCCGCTCTCAACGGGGGACGCGACTTAAAGCAACGACGGATCGGGCTTTTTTGGTCTCTACCGGCAGTCCAACGCCGGCGCGGGCTACTGAAAAGGCTTGTCCTTCATTGCCAGGTGTGCGGGCGGGAAATTCCCAACCAATCCACGGCAGCACAGTCTGGTTTGAGTCTTTTGGCTTCGTTGCGCCTCCATCGCGCAATCCGGCCAGAGCGCTCTTATCCGACGTCATTTTTTGAACGGATCCCCGTCGCTGGGCCGTTTGGGAGAGTGCTATGACCGAACGTATTCAGGAATTCCTGCGCAACCGCCGCAGCGAGGGCCGGGACACCGAGCCTTGCCTCGTCGTCGACCTCGAGGTCGTGCGCGACAATTACCAGACCTTTGCCAAGGCGCTGCCCGACAGCCGCGTGTTCTACGCCGTCAAGGCGAACCCGGCACCGGAAGTGCTGGCCCTGCTCGCCTCCATGGGCTCCTGCTTCGACACCGCGACCGTCGCCGAGATCGAGATGGCGCTGGCCGCCGGCGCGACGCCCGACCGCATCTCCTTCGGCAACACGATCAAGAAGGAGCGCGACATCGCGCGCGCCTTCGCGCTCGGCATCCGGCTGTTCGCGGTCGATTGCACCGCCGAGGTCGAGAAGATCGCCCGTGCCGCTCCCGGCGCGAAGGTGTTCTGCCGCATTCTCTACGACTGCGCCGGCGCCGAATGGCCGCTGTCGCGCAAGTTCGGCTGCGACCCGGAGATGGCCGTCGACGTGCTCGACGTCGCCAAGCGCCTGGGCCTGGAGCCGTGCGGCATCTCCTTCCATGTCGGCTCGCAGCAGCGCAAGGTGAAGGCGTGGGACCGTGCGCTGGCGATGGCCTCGCAGGTGTTCCGCGACTGCGCCGAGCGCGGCATCAACCTGTCCATGGTCAACATGGGCGGCGGCTTTCCGACCAAGTACCTGAAGGACGTGCCGCCGGTGGTGACCTACGGCCGGTCGATCTTCCGCGCTCTGCGCAAGCACTTCGGCAACCAGATCCCGGAGACCATCATCGAGCCGGGCCGCGGTATGGTGGGCAACGCCGGCATCATCGAATCCGAGGTCGTGCTCATCTCGAAGAAGAGCGACGAGGACGAGGTGCGCTGGGTCTATCTCGACATCGGCAAGTTCGGCGGTCTCGCCGAGACCATGGACGAGTCGATCCGCTACGCCATCCGCACCGCCCATGACGGCGCGGACATGACGCCGTGCGTGCTCGCAGGTCCGACCTGCGACAGCGCCGACGTGCTGTACGAGAAGAGCCCGTATCCGCTCCCGGTCACGCTCGAGATCGGCGACAAGGTGCTGATCGAAGGCACCGGGGCCTATACGTCGACCTACTCGTCGGTGGCGTTCAACGGCATCCCGCCGCTGAAGACCTACCACATCTAAGCAGCCTCACTTGTCCGAGGCCTGACGAACCCGGGAGCCGGCTTGCCGGCTCCTCCCTGACATCTCGATTTCTGACGACGCCTTGGACCGGCGTGCCTTTGGCACGCAGGTCTCAAGCGAGGACTGACGCGCCATGACTGCTTTTCGGAAGCCACAAGTCGCCCTCACTTCGAAAGCCGCTCCGTTCGCGATCCGTGCGGAGCGTGCGATCGACGTCGCCGCCCGTGAAGTGCTGCTGGATGCCTCCTTTGGCGAGAACCGCCATGACCGCACCTGCCAGCGCCTGCGCGACGGACGTGCACCTGCCGCAGGCCTTGCCCTGTCGGCTGTGCGCGAGGGGACACTCGTGGGAACCGTGCGGCTGTGGCACGTCAGCGCCGGAGGCAGGCCCGCTCTGGTCCTCGGACCGCTGGCGGTGGACCCTGCCTGCCGCGAGCTCGGGATCGGCGCCGCGCTGATGCAGCAAGCGCTGGCCGCCGCCCGGGCGCGCGGGCATGAAGCCGTGATCCTGCTTGGCGATGCGCCTTACTACGCCCGCTTCGGCTTCTCGGCGGAGAAGACCGGCGCACTGATGTTGCCGGGCCCGTTCGAGCGCGACCGCCTGCTGGCGATCGAATTCCAGGCCGGTGCGCTGGATGGCGTCGAGGGGATGATCGTCCCGACCGGCGCGGTCCTGACCAAACGGAGGGTAGTTCGTCCCCTCCAGGCGCACGCGGCCTAAGACATCGCCGTAACGGCGACGACCTCAGCCGCGTTGAGCGGCAACGCCCGGACGCGCCTGCGCCAAGCTCCATCCCTTTGGGGTTGCGCAGGCCCAGGAAACGCCCTTTAACCCCCGCCAAACACCCCTTTCAGTCGAGGTCCAAACCATGCCCCGTCGCCTGATCTCCACCGGCTCTCCCCTCGAGAAGACCGTCGGCTACAGCCGCGCCGTCATCGACGGCGATTTCGCCTTTGTCGCGGGAACCACCGGCTACGACTACACCACGATGACAATGCCGGCCGATGTCACGAGCCAGTCACGCAACTGCTTCAAGACCATCGAAGCCGCCCTGAAGGAGGGCGGATTCGAGATGGCCGATATCGTCCGTGCGACCTATTACGTCACCGACGCCAGCTTCATCGATGCCCATTTCGCGGTCTGCGGCGAGGTGCTCGGCGATATCAGGCCGGCTGCGACCTTGCTGGTCGTCAGCGCTCTCGCGAAGCCCGAGATGAAAGTCGAGATCGAAGTCACCGCCAAGCGCCGCAGCATCTGAAAAGCGCCGCAACGCCTGATCCACCCCACCCTTTGCCCGCCAGCACGTTCCGGAGAAACCATCCCATGAGCCACCCCTCGCAGATCTACGCGAAGATCACTGGTCCCATCGTCATGGTCGGCTTCGGCTCCATCGGCAAAGGCACGCTGCCGCTGATCGAGCGGCATCTCGACTACGACAAGTCGCGCGTCACCGTGATCGATCCCAAGGACGAGGGCCGCAAGGCCCATTGCAAGAAGCACAATGTCCGCTTCATCCAGAAGGCTGTGACCAGGGACAATTACCGGGAGTTGCTGACCCCGCTGCTCACGGAGGGCGGCGGCCAGGGCTTTTGCGTCAATCTCTCGGTCGATACCGGCTCGACCGACATCATGGAGCTCTGCAACGAGCTCGGCGCGCTCTATATCGACACTGTCAACGAGCCCTGGCTCGGCTTCTATTTCGATGCGTCGAAGGGCCCGGAAGCGCGCTCCAACTACGCGCTGCGCGAAGTGACGCTGGCCGCCAAGAAGGCGCGGCCTAAGGGCTCGACGACGGCCGTCTCCTGCTGCGGCGCCAATCCCGGTATGGTCTCCTTCTTCGTTAAGCAGGCGCTGCTCAATGTCGCCGCCGATCTCAAGCTCAATGCGCCCAAGCCCAAGACCAAGGCCGAATGGGCGGATTTGATGCGGCAGGCCGGTATCAAGGGCATCCACATCGCCGAACGCGACACCCAGCGCTCCAAGACGCCGAAAGAGCCTGACGTCTTCGTCAACACCTGGTCGGTGGAAGGTTTCCTGTCGGAAGGCGTGCAGCCGTCCGAGCTCGGCTGGGGCACCCACGAAAAATGGATGCCCGAGAATGCGCGCACCCACGAAGCCGGCTGCGGCGCTGCCATCTATCTGATGCAGCCCGGCGCCAACACGCGCGTGCGCACCTGGTGCCCGACCCGCGGCGCGCAATATGGTTTCCTCGTCACCCACAACGAGTCGATCTCGATCGCCGATTACTTCACGGTGCGTGACGCATCGGGCACGGCGGTCTATCGGCCGACCTGCCACTATGCCTATCATCCGGCCGACGACGCCGTGCTGTCGCTGCATGAAATGTTCGGCCGCGCCGCGAAGATGCAGGAGAAGCACCACATCCTCGACGAGAACGAGATCGTCGACGGCATCGACGAGCTCGGCGTGCTGCTGTTCGGCCATGACAACAATGCCTATTGGTACGGCTCGCAGCTCTCCATCGAAGAAACCCGCGCCCTCGCGCCCTATCAGAACGCCACCGGCCTGCAGGTGACCTCCGCCGTGCTCGGCGGCATGGTGTGGGCACTGGAAAACCCGAACGAAGGCATCGTCGAAGCCGACGAGATGGATTTCGACCGCCTCTTGGAAATCCAGCTGCCCTATCTCGGCCCGGTGAAGGGTTTTTATACCGACTGGACCCCTTTGACGGATCGTCCGGGACTGTTTCCGGAAGACATCGACACCAGCGATCCCTGGCAGTTCCGGAATATTCTGGTGCGGTGACGACTCAGCCGTCATGCCCGGGGCTTGTGCCGGGCATCCACGACCTTTCTTTCTGCAGCTCCAAGAACGTGGATGGCCGGGACAAGCCCGGCCATGACGCGGCAACGACGAGTGGGCTACTTCTCCCTGATCGGCGGCGCGATCTTCTCGGCGGGCGCCTGCGGCAGCACCGGCTTGGTGGCCGCGCCCTGCGTCTGCGGATCGGGGCGCGCCGGCTCGGGAGCCGGCGTGGTCGGCCGGTCGCCGCCCGGTTTTGATTCAGCCGGAGTCTTGCTCTGATCGTCGGACGGCGTGCCCTGGAGCGGTCCCGTGGCCTGCGCCAGCTCCATCCGGCTCTGTGCCCGGATCTGCGCCACCGACAGGCCTGACACCACGACGCCGGCAGCGAACAGCGAGCAGGCAATCATCAGGTCGAATTTCAGTCTGCGCTTGTCATTTTGGCCGGGCATGTCGATCACCGCCTTTGTCCGGGGGATCAACGAAGTTGCGCGACCGCGGTTCCGTGCCAGACAAGGCCGGAACCACACGCTCGCGCGCCAAAACGCCGCGCTCAGTCCGAGGTGCTGACTTCCCAGGTGGCGTGGCGCACGCCCGGCAGGTGCTGGAGATCGGTCGCCACCGCATTCAACTCGTTCGGATCGACCGCGGTCGAAACCAGCTTTGCGACGATCTCCAGAATGTCCTCGCCGATCTCGACCACTTCGATATCGGCCACCGGATACTTCGCGGCCTCCAGCTTTTCGACGAGCCGGTCGCGCATGTCGGGCAAGGCGTCAACCGCCACCGCGAGCTTGAAGTAGTAGGTCGCCTCCGAGGTCTTCTCGTTCAGCGGGATGCGGTTGATGGCATTGACCAGCGGCCGCAGCATGGTGTTGCCGGCGATGACGAACACGGTCAGCGCTGCCGCCTGTGCGACCATGTCGGCGCCGGCGCAGGAGCCGACCGCGGCGGAGGCCCACAGCGTCGCCGCGGTGTTGAGCCCGCGCACGTCCATGCCCTGCTTCATGATGACGCCGGCGCCCAAGAAGCCGATGCCGGAGACGACGTAGGAGATCACCCGGACCGCGCCGTCCGCACCGGTCAGATGCATGGCGAGATCGACGAAGGCGGCAGCGCCGACCGCGACCAGCACGTTGGTGCGCAGGCCCGCGGTGCGCTGGCGATACTGCCGCTCGGCGCCGATCAGCGTGCCCAGCACGAAGGCCGTGAACAGGCTGACCAGCGTGTCGGCGAAATCAGCAAGCTGGAAAGTCGTCAGAAACCGCATGGATGTAAGCTGCCGTAGGGTGGGCAAAGCGAAGCGTGCCCACGGCTCTCGTCAACGCAGAAGGATCGTGGGCACGGCGCAAGAGCCCACCCTACGGCCGGAACCATGACAGTTTAAAGCTCCAGCAGGCCGCCGTCCCCATTCTCGTCGGCGAACGCCAGCAGCGTGCCCTTGGCGTTCCAGGCGATCGCGGCCACGGGCGGGGTGCCGTTGCGGCGGACCAGGATCTCGGCGCCGTCTTCCAGACGCACCATCAGCACGGTGCCGTCGCTGTAGCCGGCGGCGAGGATGTCGTTCTTCGGATGGCAGGCGACCACCGATACGCGCGCCTGCAGCGGCGCCAGCATCGCGGGCTCCTTGCCCATCGGGCCGTCCTTGCTGCCGAACGGCCAGACGATGACGGTGTCGGCGCCCGAGGTCGCCAGCCCCTTGCCGCCCGCGCTCCACGACATCGAGCGAACGCGGCCGGGATAGCCGGTCATGCGCATGTGCCTGTTGTCGGCGAGACGCCAGCCGTGCAGCGCCGCCTCGTGCATCGTAGTGACCAGGAACTTGTTGTCGGGGCTGAAGGTGACGCCGAGATGCGAGCCGGCCCAGGGCAGGAATTCGGCCGATCCTTCCATGTTGGGAAACCACAGCGTCGCGCCGTTGTAATGGGCGATCGCGAGCCGCAGGCCCTTCGGCGCGAACGCAAGCCCGCCGACGGTCGAGGGCACCTCGAGCGATTTCTCCTCGGTCTTGCCGCTCTTGACGGTCGCCGTCTTGCCGGCTGACCACGCGTAGGCGCCATCGGCGTGCACCGCCACGGCGTCGATCCAGCGCCGCTTCGGATCGGTGGCGAGCAGCGTCACCTCCCCCTTGGCATCGAGCGAGACGACCTTGCCGTCGTCGCCGCCCATGACGAGACGCTTGCCGTCGGAGGCGTACGAGAGAATGCCGCCGCTGTGCACGGCGACGGTACTGATCTCGCCTTGGGCATCCACGAACGCGACATTCTCCTCGCCGCCGACGAAGGCGACGCGATCCCTGAGGAAATGCACCGAGGTCACGCCCATGCCGAGCGCAACAGGCTTGACGCGGTCGGTGACGGAGACGATCGAGGCGGAATCGGGGGCCGGCGTAAACTCTTTCATCACGAGACGATGCAGCTCTCAAAACCCTCGCGAATGGCCTTTTCCGGCAATTCGCGGCCGATGAAGACGAGGCGGCTTTGGCGCGGCTCGCCATCCTTCCATTTCCGCTGGTGGTTGCCCTCCAGCATCATGTGGACGCCCTGGAAGACGTAACGGTCGTCGTCGTCGTGGAAGGCGAGGATGCCCTTGGAGCGCAGGATCTTGCCGCCCTCGACCTGCACCAGGTTCTGGAGCCAGGGCATGAACATGTTCGGATCGAGCGGCTTGTCGGTCTTGAGCGAGAGCGACTGCATGTCCTCGTCGTGATAATGCTTCAGGCCGTGGCCGTGATCATGGTGGTGATGGTCGTGGCCATGATGGTGATGATCATGGTCGTGGTCATGATCGTCGGCCTGCAGGAAGTCAGGCTCGATGTCGAGGATGCGGTCGAGGTCGAACGCACCGCGATCGAGTACGTCGGCCAGCGCCACCGAGCAGCGCTCGGTGCGATGCAGCTTCGCATAGGGGTTGATGGCGCGGATGCGGGCCTCGACCTCGGCAAGCTCCGCCTTGGAAACGAGGTCGGTCTTGTTCAGCACGATGACGTCGGCAAAGGCGATCTGGTTCTTGGCCTCGGGGGCGTCCTTCAGCCGGTCGGACAGCCATTTGGCGTCGGCAACCGTGACCACCGCATCGAGCCGGGCGTTCTTCTGCACGTCCTCGTCGACAAAGAAGGTCTGGGCGACCGGCGCCGGATCGGCAAGGCCGGTGGTCTCGACGATGATGGCGTCGAACTTGCCCTTGCGCTTCATCAAGCCGTCCATGATGCGCACGAGGTCGCCGCGCACGGTGCAGCAGATGCAGCCATTGTTCATTTCGAACACTTCCTCATCCGCGCCGATGATGAGGTCGTTGTCGATGCCGATCTCGCCGAATTCGTTGACGATGACGGCGTATTTCTTGCCGTGGTTTTCCGACAGGATGCGGT
Organism: Bradyrhizobium sp. GW821-FHT12B03; assembly: GCF_058807535.1. Classification (NCBI taxonomy): domain Bacteria; kingdom Pseudomonadati; phylum Pseudomonadota; class Alphaproteobacteria; order Hyphomicrobiales; family Nitrobacteraceae; genus Bradyrhizobium; species Bradyrhizobium sp. GW821-FHT12B03. The sequence goes on along the minus strand of NZ_JBXAQU010000012.1, from coordinate 104,827 downwards.
TCAAAAGCGTGGTCTTGCCGGCACCGAGATAGCCGGTCAGGACGGTCACGGGAATTTTCTGGGACGCTTCAGACATAACTACTCCGAACGTAGGGCTTTTCCGCGCGACGCGAGGCGGGGTGGCCCCTGCCCTAATGGTCAAGCGCGCTGGTCAGGGCCTTTATATTGTGCCTGACCATGTCAATGTAAGTGGGTGCAGGCCCCTTTTCACCCGTCAAACCGTCCGAAATCAGGGTCCCGCCGACCTTTGCGCCGGTCTCGGCCGCGATCCGCCGGATCAGCCGGTCGTCGCTGATATTCTCCAGGAAAACGGCCGGGATCTTTTGGGCCTTGATCTGGCTGATGATGGCGGCGATGTCCCGCGCGCTGGGCTCGGTTTCGGTGGAGACGCCGAGCGGCGCGATGAACCGGATACCGTATTCGGCGGCGAAATAGCCGAAGGCGTCATGGGTGGAGATCACCTTGCGCCGCTCGGACGGAATCTTGGCCACGGCCTCGCGGACCTCGCGGTCGAGCGTTTCGAGCTTTTCCAGATAGGCCTTGGCCTGGGCGCGGAACGACTCCGCATCGTCAGGATCGGCCGCGGCCAGCGCGTTGGCGATATCAGTCACGTAGACTTTGGCGTTGGGGACGGACTGCCAGGCATGGGGGTCAGCGCCCGAACCGAGCTTGAGCGGGACGATGCCAGCGCTGGCGGTGACGACCGTTGCCTTGCTGCCGGAGGATTGCACGAGGCGCGGCAGCCAGCCCTCGAGGCCAAGCCCATTGACGATGACGAGCTTTGCATCCGCGATCCGCTTCGCATCGCTTGGGGCCGGCGCGTAGACATGGACGTCGCTGTCGGCACCGACCAGCGTCGTGACGTTGACCCGGTCACCGCCGACATTGCGGACGAAATCGCCGAGGATCGAGAAGCTGGCGACGACGTTGAGCCGTTCCGCGGCGTGCAGCGGCGAGGCGATCAGCAGCAGGGCAAAGAGGAGAAGAAAGCGCATCGCCATCACGCTTCCAGATGCCGGCCGGGAAACAGCTGTCGGACGATACCGCCGACGCGGCCGAACAGGACAGAGACGATGTAGAGCACGCTCGCCACGAGAATGATCGCAGGCCCCGACGGCACACGGGTCTGGAACGACAGCACGAGGCCGGCATAGCCCGAGACCGCGGCAACCACGACCGCGATACAAATCATCACCGTGAGATCGCGCGACCAGAACCGTGCAATGCCGGCGGGCAGGATCATCAGCCCGACCGCGAGCAGCGTGCCGAGCGCCTGAAAGCCGTTGACGAGGTTGATCACGACCAGCGCGAGGAAAGCGAGATGCGCAGGTCCTCCGGACCGGCTGACGGTGCGCAGGAACAGCGGATCGACGCTCTCGATTACCAGCGGGCGGTAGATCACGGCGAGCACCAGCAGCGTGACCGTGGCGTTGAAGGCGACCACCAGCAGCGTCTGGTCGTCCATCGCGAGGATGTTGCCGAACAAGACATGGAGCAGATCGATATTGGTGCCCTTGATCGAGACGATGGTCACCCCCAGCGCCAGCGAGGCCAGATAGAAGGTCGCGAGCGAGGCGTCCTCCTTCTGTCCGGTCGAGCGCGCGACCACGCCGGCGAGGATCGCGACCGCAAAGCCCGCGATCAGGCCGCCGGCCGTCATCGCGAAAAGATTGAGGCCGGAGAGCAGGAAGCCGACGGCCGCGCCGGGCAGGATCGCATGCGCCATGGCATCGCCGACCAGGCTCATCCGCCGCAACATCAGGAACACGCCGATCGGCGCGCCGGCCAGCGACAGCGCGATCACAGCGGCAAGCGCCCGCCGCATGAACTCGAATTCGGTGAACGGACCGATCAGCGCGTCATGGAGCATTGGACGTCACGCGGCCCGCGAGCGGGCATCGTCGGCCGCGCACGTCGCCGCGCTGTCGTCGAACGCCTCGCACATCCGCATCGCGACGACAAGGTTCTCCGGCGTCAGCACCTCCGCCGTCGGTCCCCAGGCCACGGGGCCGCGCGCCAGCACCAGCGTCTCGCTGAAATGATTTCGCACCATCTCCATGTCGTGCAGCGCGGCCAGCACGGTGCGGCCCTCGCCATGCCAGTGCTTCACCAGCGCGAGCAGGTCGGTCGTGGTCTTGCTGTCGATGGCGTTGAAGGGCTCGTCGAGCACGATGAGGCGCGCGTCCTGGAGCAGCACGCGCGCGAACAGCACACGCTGCATCTGCCCGCCGGAGAGCGTGCCGATCGGCCGGTTCTCGAAGCCGTTGAGGCCGACGGAAGCGATCGCATGCAGGATCTTGTCGCGCGCGGCCTTGCCGATGCCGCCGAACAGGCCGGTCGCGCGCCACAGACCGGTCGCGACGAAATCGAACACCGAGATCGGAAAGCTGCGGTCGATCTCCGCGCTCTGCGGCAGATAGGCGATGTCGCGGCTGTCGAGCCCGCCGAGATGGATGCTGCCGTCGAGCGGCCGGAGGATGCCGACGATGCCGCGCAGCAGGGTCGACTTGCCGGCGCCGTTCGGGCCGATCACGGCGACCAGCGCACCGGAGGCGACCTCGCCGTTGAGATGGTGCACGGCCGGATGCCGGTCATAGCCGAGCGTGACGTTGTGGAAGTGCACGGCCGCCATCGTCACCTCATCGCCAGGAAGACGATGCCCCAGAGCACGGCGCAGACGGCAACGGCGGCCGAGAGGCGGCCCGCCATGGTCATGTGCAGGATCGACCAGGTCGCGGCTTGGGCCGGATGCGGCGAGGATGCGTCATGGACATGGGCGTGGCTGTGGTCGTGCCCGTGCGAATGCCCATGGGTATGGGAATGGCCGTGGGCGTGATCGTGATGGTGGACGTGGGACGCGGTGGGAACCATTCTTGGATGTTATATTATAACATAACGCCTGTCCACGCCAGGCTCAGGGCTTGCCGATCACCATCGCGATGGCGGCCGCCACGAACGGGAACGGCACCGAGACCGCGCAGCGGAACCAGACGAAGCGGGCCGGCATGAACGGGATTTCCCACAGGATCACCCGCTGGAAGGCAAACAGGGCCCAGGCGACGACATAGGCGACCACCTGCGGCACCCCGCCCCCGGACTTCAGCGCCACGGTACCGATGGAGAAGCCGATCACGGGTCCGCCGGGCGTGGCGGCGCCGGCGACCACGGCGGTCGCAACGCCGAGCCAGCCGCTGTCCGGCCCGAGCCAGCCGGTGATCACCTCCTGCGGGATGATGGCGGCGATATAGCCGGAGCCGATCACACCCAGCGCAATCCGCGGCACGATGTTGATGAAGTCCATCGAGCCTTCGCGCAGCGAAGCCCTGAACACCGGAGGGCCACGGCGAAAGGCGATCAGGCCGACGCCGAACACCGAGCCCCACAGCAGGATGTCGATGAGGAGCGCGGCGCTCAATTCGCCTCCTCGTCGCTATCGCGCTTCGGGTAGAGCCGGACATAGACGAAGCGCCCGAGCGCGCCGGCAAGCACCGGCAGCGGCAGCGAGATCACGATCCGCCACAGCGTGAAGTCGGTGCCCATGATCGGGATTTCCCAGGCGACCGCCCGGCCATAGCCGATCAGGGTCCAGCTCACGACCATGGCGATGGTGGCGCCGAAATCGGCGCCGACCGCCAGCAGCGCGCTTGCCACCGGATAAGCGGTGAAGGGGCCACCGGGCAGGATCGCGCCGAAGGCGGTGCCGATCAGGAGGCCCTTCAGGCCGGATTGCGGCCCGAGTGAGCGCGAGACTCTTTCGTGCGGCAGGATCTCGGAGATGAAGGCGCCGAGCAGGCAGCCGGCCAGCACGCGCGGCAGGATGCCGCCGAACAGCGAGAGGTCGTGGGTGAGAATGTCGAGCACGCCGTCGGTGCCGTCACGCCGCCAGACCAGGCCTGCGCTGACCGCCACCAGGGCCGCGATGATGATCGTCGACCAGCCGATCGGCTTGCGGACACGCCCCGGCCGCGGCTCGGACTCGGCGTCCGCGGCAGGCGCCGGGTCTTTCGGGGAAGGGTCTGACAACGGGCTCGGGTCGGCTCGATGGTGATGCCCATTCTGATTAAGGGCGCCGCCCATGCGATGCAAACGGTACGATCACAGACCGGTGCGCGCATGGCGCAGGACTGCTTCAATCAATTCCGCACAGCAAAAAGGCGGCCGCGCATGCGGCCGCCTTTTGTTTTCGGAGTAAAGCCTCAGGCCTTGTCGAACAGGGACTCGACGTATTCCCAGTTCACGAGGTTCTCGACGAACGCCTTGAGATAGTCCGGGCGGCGGTTGCGATAGTCGATGTAGTAGGAGTGCTCCCAGACGTCGCAGCCGAGAATCGGGGTGGCGCCGTGCACCAGCGGATTCTCGCCATTCGGGGTCTTGGCGATCTCGAGCTTGCCGTTCTTGACCTGGAGCCAGCACCAGCCGGAGCCGAACTGGCCGACGCCGGCCGCCTGGAAGTCGGTCTTGAACTTCTCGAAGCCGCCGAGGTCCTCGTTGATCTTCTTCTCGAGCTTGCCCGGCAGCTTGGTGCCGCCGCCATTGGGCTTCATCCAGCTCCAGAAGTGAATGTGGTTGTAGTGCTGGCCGGCGTTGTTGAACACGGCGGGATTCTTGCCGAACGAGCCCTTGACGATCTCCTCAAGGGACTTGCCTTCCCATTCGGTGCCCTTGAGCGCGTTGTTGCCGTTGGTGACGTAGGCCTGATGATGCTTGTCGTGGTGGAATTCCAGCGTCTCCTTCGACATGAACTGGCCGAGGGCGTCATAGGCGTAAGGGAGTGGGGGCAGCGTGAATGTCATGGGTTCTTGTCCGCAACTGGTGGGGAACGTTCTAACGGTCACCCCTTATAGAAGGTTCCGCGGCCGTTAAATACCGCGAATTTGCGAAAATGCGTGATGCGATCGATTGGCCGGATTGCATAAAATCGACGCATCGAATGGGGCGCGTCGCTAGGCCGTAAAATATCATTGCCTTTGAGGCGCTTATGGCAGAACGAACGCACCACGGCGCGGAGATGCGGAAGAGAGAGCGATGAGCATCGAGATCGATATTTTGAACGGCGACGCCTCGTGGCGGATCGCCGAGCCATTGCATCAGGCGGTCTGGGGACCGCAACAGGTCGCGGACAAGCCCTGGGCTCACGTCAAATGGGATAACGCCCACCTTCGCGTGCTGATCGAGACGCCCGAGGACGGCCTCGTTTGCCATGTCGGCGTCTATTTCCGCACAGTCACCTGGAACGGCCAGAAGGTCCATATCGGCGGCATCGGCGGGGTCTGCACGCGCGAGGACCGGCGTGGCCGCGGCTATGCGACCGTGGCGATCGACGCGGCCGTCCACACCATGCGCGCCAACGAGGCCGTGCGCTTCGCGCTGCTGTTCTGCGAGCCGCACAATTTTGGATTCTACGAGAGGCGGAGCTGGCTGCCTTTCAAGGGCGAGGTCCATTGCGAGCAACCGGAGGGGCGAATCCGCTTCGACTACATGGCGCCCTATGTCTTCAACATCGTCCGCGCCCCGACGCTGGGCACCATCGACCTATGCGGCCTGCCGTGGTGAGCCCTGCGTGACCGGAGGGCTGGTGCCGGAGAGCCACACCCTGTAATATGTCAATCATCATTTAATATTCGACCCGGTGAACATGACGATCGACGCCCCGCTAGACGCCGCCGCGCCGCGTGCCCCGGTCGCCTCCCCCATCGCCAGCCTGTTGACGGCGCCGATCCTGCCGACTCTGCTGCGGCTTGCGATTCCCAACATGATCGCGATGGTCGGCAGCACGCTGGTTGCGATTGCCGAGACCTCCTATATCGGCCGGCTCGGCACCATCCCGCTGGCGGCGATCGCGCTGGTGTTTCCGTTCGCGATGCTGACGCAGATGATGAGCGCGGGTGCGATGGGCGGCGGCGTCTCATCCGCGATCAGCCGCGCGCTCGGCGCCGGGGACCGCAACCGCGCCGCGACGCTGGCGCTGCATGCCGCCATCATCGGCCTCTGTGGCGGGCTGTTCTTCACGGTGATGATGCTGGCCTTCGGCCGCTCGTTCTTCACGCTGCTCGGCGGGCGCGAGCGCGTGCTCGAAGAGGCCAGCGGCTATTCGCAAATGCTGTTCTCCGGCGCCATTGCGATCTGGCTCGTCAACACGCTGGCCTCGGTGATCCGCGGCACCGGCGACATGCGGCTGCCCTCGATGATTCTGATCGGGGCAAGCACGCTCCAGATCGTACTCGGCGGCACGCTGGGGCTCGGCCTGTTCGGCGTGAAGCAATTCGGCATGCCGGGCGTCGCCGCCGGCCAGTTGATCGCATTCACCTGCGCCGCGGTCTTCTTCCTCTGGTATCTGCTGTCCGGCCGCAGCCGGCTGTCGCTCAACGTCCGCGCCTTCCATTTCGAGCCGGCGATGTTCTTCGACATCCTCAAAGTCGGCGCGTTGGCCTGCCTGTCTCCGCTCCAGACCGTGCTCACCATTCTGATCTTCACAAAGATCCTGGCAACGTTCGGCACCGAGATGCTGGCCGGTTACGGCATCGGCTCGCGGCTGGAATTTCTGCTGATCCCGATCACCTTCGCCTTCGGCATCGCCTCGGTGCCGATGGTCGGCATGGCGATGGGCGCCGGACAGGTGAAGCGCGCGCGACGTGTCGCCTGGAGCGCGGCCGCGGCGTCCGGCCTCACTGTCGGTACGATCGGTCTCGTCATCGCGCTCGATCCCGCATTGTGGGTGTCGCTCTTCACGGCCGATCCCGGCGTCACCGCCGCCGCGCACAGCTATTTCCATTGGGCCGGCCCTGCCTTCGTGTTCTTCGGCATGGGTGTGTCGCTATATTTCTCCTCGCAGGGCGCCGCGCGCGTCGGCGGCCCCGTGCTCGCCTCCACCGCGCGGCTTCTGATCGTCGCGATCGGAGGCATCGGCCTCATGATGGCACAGGCGCCGGCCTGGACCTTGTTCGCGCTGGTCGGCGGCGCCATGATCGTGTTCGGATTGTCGACCGCAGCCTCGGTCGCCTTCGCGCGCTGGGGCAAATGAGCGCAGGCAAATACGCGCAGGAATGTGATTTCATTCAGCGTTGCACTATCCAGCTAGGCTGCTATGGAGGCGCTCCATTTCGGGGCCTCTCCATGACTACCAGATTCGCTGCTCTCATCGTTCTCCTGGCTGCGCTGCTTGGCGCGACTGCCGTCCACGCGCAGAGCGCCGACGGGACCTGGCTGACCCAGGCCGGTGATGCCCGCGTCAAGATCAGCAAGTGCGGCGGCGGCATCTGCGGCCACATCGTCTGGCTGCGCGAGCCCATGGACACCGCGACCGGCCAGCCCGCCACCGACAGCAAGAACCCGAATCCCGCGCTCGCAAAGCGCCCGATGATCGGCTTGCCGTTGTTCAGCGGCATGCAGCCTGTGGGGCCGAACAAATGGTCGGGCCAGATCTACAACGCCGACGACGGCAGCACCTATGCGAGCAGCGTCGCGGTGACAGGCGCAGATTCGCTGCGGGTCGAAGGCTGTGTCGGCGCACTCTGCGGCGGCGAGACCTGGACCCGCGCGGGACGGTAATCCTCTCTCGTGTCCCGGACGCGCTACGGCACGCAGTGACGCTGCGCAGCGCCGGGACCCGGAAAGCAGCACAGTACGACACGGCGACATGGGCCCCGGCTCAGCAGCGCATCATTACATGCTGCGCTGCGTCCGGGGCACGAGAGTGGTGTTACCCCATCATCGCCTTCAGCGCCGTCGCCGCCGAGGCATAGCCGCCCCGTGCGCCATCGATGAAGTGCACGTGGTCGCTGCGCAGCGCCGAGGGCGTGAAGCAGGTCATCATCGCGGCGTCCTGCTGGTAAAGGCCATAGCGCACGATGCCGTCGCGCGCGGCGGCGGCGAGACGGTCGCTCAGCGACCGCTCGAGCTGCGGGGTGCAGTCAAGGATCATGCGCAGGCCGTCGTCATATTTGCGGAAGTCCGAGTTCTCGACCACCTGGCGCCTGTAGACGTTCGGCACGAAGCCGCCGACATTGAGGTCGAAACGCATGATCAGATAGACGAACAGCGTATAGGCCAGCACGCTGGCGCGACGGGCAAGCAGCGGGCCGCCACGTTTGGTCCGGGCCTCGAATTCCAGCCCCTGCGGCGGCCATTTCAGCGGCGGCCCCTGCGGCGGCACCGGGCGGCCACCATCGGGGCTGCGCTCGACGAGATGGATGATGTCCTCGATCACCTTGCGGAACGCCGAAGGATCGGCGCCGCGCGCCGGCATCACCAGCACCGACAGGATCAGGCCGCGCGCAGCCGGCATCACCTCGAAGCGGCACGACAGGCCGGAGAGGTCCGGCTGCGTGCCGGCGGGTGCCTCCGTGACCGCGAACTCGCCGCGCTTCATCGCGGCGTCGGCGAAGGCGAGCCCGCCGCCGGAGAACATCGCATAGGACAGGTTCGCCGACGGACCGAAGCGCGCGACGCGCACGTCGAGGCCATGCGCGCGGATGGCGCTGACCGGTACCAGTGCGACACGCATCTTCAGGTCGAGATCCTCGCTTACCCAGGTCGCGGTCGCGGCCAGCGCCTCGCGGGCGGGTTCGAGATCGGATGGCGCGACCGCAAAGCTCGCGCCGTCGCCGCCGAACACGAAGGGGAATTCGCGTCCCTCCAATGCGTTCGTCACCGCCGCGATCACGGCGGCGCCGGCCATGTTGACCGCCTTGTAGCGCTGCGCCGCAATCGCCTTGGTGGAATCGACGATGTCCGCGACACCGATGCTCCAGTCGTCCGGCAGCGGCGCATAGAGTGCGGGGTCCATCAGGCTGGTGAAGCCCCGAAAGACGGGAATGCCGCCATAGAAAGAGTCGCCTGATGTCATCGGGTGATGCCGGATGGTTGGGACGCGTCCAAGAGACAGTCCAAGAAACATACGTGGCAGGATCGATCCGGGTTCGCCCGCCGGCGCCCCGAAGTCCGATCATTGGCCGAAATGGAGGCGGACAACAAGATCGCACCGCGCCGCAGTGCCGCGGCTCGTCATTGATCAGCATCAAACATCCGGCCGCAAATGACGTTTACGGTTGAGCCATCTGAAATGGTTACGCGGGATAATCGAGGTGTCTGATTTTGGCAGCAAGGACTCCACCTCGCCAGTACGCCGACGTACGGGGCTGGACGCGATCAGCGCGGTGAAAATGCCGGAGATGCTGACCGCCACCGTCGATGCCTGGGCCGAGGCCCACCAAATGTCGCGCTCGGATGCGATCTGCAAGCTGGTTGAGTTCGGCCTGAAGATCGCGCCTCCCGCAGCAGCGCCAGGGTCCACGGTCGCCTCGGACGCGACCAGGCTCGAGGAGCTCGCGGTGCACGAGATCGAGGGGTTGCTCGATCCTGCATTGCCGGAGGACGAACGCGAACGCCGCATCCGCCGCCTCACCGAAGGGCCGCCGGAATTCTCACACGAACGGATTGACCTGCCGAAGCCGCGGACGTGAGCGACTAGTGCAGCTTCTCGTCCTGACGCTTGCGCAACGCGGATGCGGGAACGTCGTGACAGCCGACGAGACGCACGAATTGCTGCGGATACATCTCGTGGCCATGATCGCCGGAATTCTGATGCGACATCGGCGGACAGCGGACGTCGTCCGGCTTCGCACGGGATTGCTGGTTTCGGCGCTGACTTGAAGCGGTCATGTTTGAAGTCGCCATGAACTGCTCCCTTTCGATTAGGGCAGATCGATTGACGTAACCCAATCGATTACGGGGCATCTTACGACCAAATCCGGCTGAATGTCATTGCGCCGAATCAACGCAATTGTGGCGGCGGAGTTCCGCTTAAGCCGTATTCCCCGCATCGACCGTGAAGACGGTGCCGGTCACGTTGCGGCCGCCCTCGCCCAACAGATATTCCGCCATGCGCGCGACGTCGTCGGTCTCGGGCAGGCGGCGCAGCGCGCTGCGGCCCGCGATGCGTTTGCGCGCTTCGTCGGAGAGATTGTGGGTCAGCTCCGTGTCGATGAAACCCGGCGCGATCGCATTCACGGTGATGCCGAGCTTGCCGACCTCGCGCGCGAGCGAGCGGGTGAAGCCGGTCGCCGCGGCCTTGGTGGCGCCATAGACCGACAGGCCGTTGTAGCCGGTCGTCGCGATGATCGAGGAGATGTTGATGATGCGGCCGGCGCCATCGGCCATCATCTGCCGTGCGACATATTTGGTGAGGATGATCGGCGACAGCACGTTGAGCTGCACCAGCGCCTCGATCTCGGAATTGTGCATGGTCGCGAGCAGGCCTTCGGTGCCGAGACCGGCATTGTTGACGAGGCCGTAGATCGGGCCGAATTCGTCGCGCACGAGCTTTGCGAAAGCGGGAATCGCGTCGATCACCGCAAGATCGCATGCGCGGAAATGCAGACGCCCCTCGGACTCCGCGATCGCCGCCTTGAGCTCGTCGCTCACGCGCCGCGCTGCGGCGATCACGTTGTAGCCGGCGCCAGCCAGACGCTTGCCGATCGCAAGGCCGATGCCGCGGCTGCCGCCGGTGACGAGGACATTATGCATCGGTGCGCGCCAGTTTGCCGGCCGGGGTGACGTTCAGTGCCTCGACGAAGCGGATCACCGCCGGCACCTTGTGGGACGCGAGCTGGGCGCGACACTGATCCAGGATCTGGTCGCGGATCTGCTTCGCCCGCGTCTGGTCGGTGCCGTCGGCGAGGATCACGTCGGCCACGACGATCCCGCCGGTGATCGGGCTCTTTCGCGACTTGGCCCGCGACATCCGCACGTCGGCATGGCGATTGATGACCGCCTCGATCTCTTCAGGGTGGACCTTCAGCCCGCCGATATTGATGATGCCGCCGCGGCGGCCGACGAAATAATAGCGGTCGCCGCGCAACTCGACGATGTCGCCGCTGTCGACGAACCCGTCATCATCGGCGAGCGCCGCGGCGTTGCGGCCGATATAGGCATGCGCGGTGCGCGTGGAGCGGATGCGGAGCGAGCCGTCCACAACCTTCATCTCGACCCCGTTGCGGTTGCCGAGATAGTCGGCCGGAAAGCCTTCGAGCCCGTCGTTGACAGCGAAGCCGACACCGGCCTCGGTCGATGCATAGGCATGGCCGACGGAGGAATTCGGGAACGCCGCCTTCAGGCCGTCGAGCACCGCCTGGTCGGCGATCTCGCCGGAGAGACGGACGTAAGCGGGCGCGAATTGCGCGGCCGAGCCGCTCATCAGAAGCTTGCGCCAGTGCGAAGGCGTGCCGGAGATGTGGGAGACCGCACGCGCATTCAGCCGCGCGACGTGATCGGCGAGCGCCTCATGCGGATCCGACAGCACCATCGAACCGCCGGAAAGGATCGCGCGGAGGAAAATCTGGAGGCCGCCATAGCGGCGAATATCGTAGAAAGTCGCCCAGACTGGCGCCGGTCCGCGCGCGGGACCTTCGGCGACGATCGCGCCGGTGAGCGCTTCCAGCGTATGGCCGGCGATCTTGGGCACGCCCGAGGTGCCCGAGGTCAGCATCAGCCATTCGGTGGCGCGCTCGGTCTGCGCAGGCACGGTGGTCTGAAGCGGCAATTGTGCGGTAACGACCAGCGGCACGCCGGTCTCAGCCCAGCGATCGGGCTCGTCGGTGACGACGGCATCGATCCCGGCATCCGCAATCAGCGCGTCCAAATAAGTCGGATTGAGATCGGGCGGACACAGCAGCATGCGACGGGCGACGCCGTCGAGCTCGATCATGGCCAGCCCGGACCGCAGCTGGTCGGACAATCTGAGCAGCACGGCGCGGCCGGACAGCTCGCGCAGGCGGCCACCCAAAACCGTGTGCGACAGGACGTCGGTCAGCGACACGACGTCGTGCGCATCCGACAGCGTGCGGCCTTTCAGCTCCGCGCCGAGATGGTCGCGTAGCGCAAAAATCTCACGCGGGGACATTTTCGTAGGCCCGCACGAAATCGCCCACCGTGGCGGGGAACGCTGCGTCCTCGGAAATGGTGAAGGGATCGACACCGGTCTCGTCCTCGAGCCGGGCGACAAGGATCGCGAAGGCGAGCGAGTCGAAACCCGTCTCGTGCAGGGACAGATCGTCCGAGAGCGCGGGAAGCGTGACGTGCTGTTCCCTAGCGATCTGCTGGATCGCTTCAATGACCTTGGACCTTACCGACATGGCTGGCTTGCCTCTTGCTTTGTTACTCGACCGAATGTCTTGCGACGGCTCTTGATGACCGCCTCCCCATGGCCCTCTGTTTACCCGACAGAAGTAAATGGCTTCTTGGACAATTCAGATAAAATTGGACCTATCTCGCGATTTTGGTTCGGCTACAGCCGGATCGTACCGTCCACGATCTGCGCATATGCGCCGGAATCGAGCGCAACATAGCCGCCGGATTTCGGCTCCAGCATGAACAGCGGATCGCTGATCGCACCGGGATCGAAGCCCTCGCGCGCGCGATCGCCCTTCTTCTGCTTGAACGTCTCGGTCGCATCGAGCTCGCGCGAGATGCGGATGAAGACCGGGCGGGCGTAAGCCGGCAGGCGCCGTGCGAGATGCGCGGGCAATGCCGCGACGTCAAAACCCTCGTTCACGACGATCGCACTCATGCCGGCGCGGCCATCGGTGCCGGGGATGCTGACGCCGTAGGTGGTGGCGTCGACGACGCCGGTAAAATCGCGCACGGCGTCGTTGACCTCCGAGGTCGCGACGTTCTCGCCCTTCCAGCGAAAGGTGTCGCCGATGCGGTCGACGAAATGAAAGAAGCCCTTGTCGTCGAGCCGCATCAGGTCGCCGGTGCGGAACCAGGCGTCGCCCTTGGCGAAGACATCGCGCAGGATCTTCTTCTCGGTCTCGCCGGCATCGGTGTAGCCCTCGAAGCGGCCGCCGCCCTGGTCGGCCGTGCCGATGCGGCCGATGGCTTCGCCCGCCTCGCCACGGGCGCAGGCAATGCACAGGCCCGCTTCGTTGCGCAGCGGCGCACCGCTATCGGGATCGAGCTTGACGAGGCTCGCAGGGAAACGATGCGCGAGCAGCGGCGGGATTCGGCCGATCGCACCCACCTGACCCTCGACGTTGAACAGGGAGAAATTGCCTTCGGTCGCCGCATAGAATTCGAGGATGCGGGGAATGGCGAAGCGGGTCTGAAAATCTTCCCAGATGTCGCCGCGCAGGCCGTTGCCGCAGACGAGCCGCAGGCGATGGCGGTTCTCGTATTCCGACGGCGGCGCCTTGAGCAGATAGCGGCAGAGCTCGCCGATATACTGGAACAGCGTGCAGTCGTGCCGCACGATGTCGGGCCAGAAATTCGACGCCGAGAATTTTTCGGCGATGACCACCGAGCCGCCGGCGGCCAGCATGCTGCACGGCGCGACGATGCCGCCGACCGAGTGGAACAGCGGCAGGCAATCGTAGAGCCGGTCCTGTGGGCCAGCGCCGGTGAGGCCGGCGAACCAGAAGCCCCAGTTGAGGATGCGGCGATGGCTGATGCTGGCGGCCTTGGGCAGGCCTGTCGTACCGGACGTATAGATCAGCAGCGCGCGATCATCGATGGTGACGTCGCCGTGCTCTTCGGGCGAAAGCGGGCCGTCGTGGAGGGCGGCAAGCGCGACGTCGATGGCGCGTTCGCTGCGGGCATCGCCATGGATCCAGATCGTGGCATCCGTCTTCAGATGCGGCTTCGCGCCTTCCAGCGTTTCCACCAGATCGTGCGCGACGATGATGTGCAGGGGCCTGGCGACATCGAGGCAATGCGCGAGCGATTGCCCGACAAGCTTCGTGTTGACCAACGCGACCACCCCGCCGACGCGGCTGATGCCGAGCCACGCGGCGAGATAGTCGATGCCGTTCGGCATGACCAGGCCGACAGTGTCGCCCTTGGCGACGCCGACCGAGCGCGCCCACCGCGCATAGCGATTGATGCGTTTCGACAAACCTTCGTAGTCCAGCGTTGCGTCATCTGTAACAAGCGCGACGCGATCGGGCTGGCGCTGCGCCCAATCGTCGACGACGTCGGCGAACAGGCGGCCCGGCAGCGTCTCGATCCGCGCGGTGAGCTCGATGGCTTTCAGCCAGATCTTTGACGCCGAAGGCGCGCGCGCGGCCTTCGGTTGCTCGATGACGCCGGTGGTCATGCCGTTCATGCTTTCGGAACGTGTCTGCAGGTTCCGGCAGCTTAATCCGCGCGTCCTGCCCAGGTGTTAAGAGACAAGGTAAAAGCCGGTTAGTGCACGATTAACTCTAGTCATCCTTTACCAAGCCGACGGGATCGGCGTGCGCGGCAGCGCAATTCTTGCGATAGCAAGTCGACGACGCCGAGCGGGCTTGCTGCCCCTCCCCCTGTGCGAGGAGCCGGCGAGAGTGGGGATGAAGACGATGATCACCAAGCGCCATTTCCTTCAGACCGCCGCCTGTGCCGCCTCCGCGCTGGCCGCGCCGCGTGCGTTTGCCATCGGCAATCCCTCCTATCCGTCGCGCAGCGTGAAATGGGTGGTGCCCTATGCTCCGGGCGGCGCCACCGACGTGCTGTCGCGGTTGCTCTGCCAGCGCCTGTCCGACCGGCTCGGGCAGACTTTCATCGTCGAGAACAAACCGGGCGCCGGCAGCAATATCGGGACACAGGCCGTGATTGCGTCCGCACCCGACGGCTACACGCTGCTGCTGACCTCGACCGCGAACGCGATCAACGCTTCGTTCGATCCGGCACTGCCGTATGATTTCGCCAAGGGCATCGCGCCGGTCGCGGGCGTGGCGCGGATTCCGCTGGTGCTGGTCGTCAACAACGACCTGCCGGTGAAGACCGTCGCCGACTTCATCTCCTATGCCAGGGCCAATCCCGGCAAGATGTCGATCGCCTCCTCCGGCATCGGCACCTCGCTGCACCTGTCCGGCGAGTTGTTCAAGGCGCTGGCCGGCGTGCAGTTCACCCACGTGCCCTATCGCGGCTCGGCACCGGGCCTGACCGACGTGATGAGCGGCCAGATCCAGGGCATGTTCGACAACGTCACCTCGTCCTTCGAGCTGGTGCGCGCCGGCAAGCTGCGCGCGCTCGGCGTCACCACGCGCGAGCGCTCGGAGATATTTCCGGACGTGCCGCCGATCGCCGACACACTGCCCGGCTACGAGACCAGTTCGTTCTACGGCGTCGGCGCCCCGCACGACACGCCGCCCGAGATCGTCGATCTCCTCAATCGCGAGATCGACACCGCGCTCTCCGACGGCGCGATCAAGGCCCGCATCGCCGAGCTCGGCGCGATCCCGCTGCACGGCAATGCCGGCGCGTTCGGCGGCATGCTGACGGCAGAGACCGAGCGCTGGCGCAAGGTGGTCGAGTTGTCGGGGATCAGGAAGGAATAGCCATGCGAGCACTCCGGTCGCGAAGCGCGCCGACACTCGTAGCGGCAATCATCCGGCGCTAGCCACTTCTCCTGTGGCGCTGAGGCGGCGGCGGAGTGACCGGGTAATACGGATTGAGATCGCAGGTCGCGGAGCGGCCGGAAGCGGTGGCGCGGCACTGCGGCAGCGAGGTGAAGGAGCAGTCGTACCACTCCCCGCCACCGCCGTTCGCGCCGGAATAGACGTGCATGCAGATCGGATAGCGAGGATCGAAGGTCTGGGCATGCGACGGCAGCGCCGCGAACAATGCGCCGGCGGTCACGACAAGGCCGAGGCAGCGGTGCGAAGTGAATATCTGCAGAAACCGCATCTCAGACCGTTAATTCTGTTTCTTGTGACGCTTGCGCGGGGGCGGCGGCTGGTCGAAGGCGTAATAGGGATTGAGGTCGCAGCTCGCGGAGCGGCCCGACGCCGTCGCGCGGCACTGCGGCAACGACGTGAAGGAGCAGTCGAAATAGTCTCCGCCGCCACCACCGAAGCCGCCGGGCATGTAGACGTGCATGCACACCGGATAGCGCGGATCATAGGTCTGGGCGCTGGCATCTGCCGCGACGAACAGCGAGGCAATCGCGGTGAGGGTCATGATCGGCAAACGCATGGACTTAATCCTCGAATCGATGGCGTCGGCGAATCTGATGCCGACGGCCTCCTATGGCATAACACCACGCCGGAGGCGACTGTTCCCAGGGACAGATGACGGCAAGGTGAGGTGAGCTGTCGCAACGCACGCGTCATGGCCGGACTTGACGGCCATGACGCCCAAAGAAGCCGCGTTAGCCCAGTCCCTGCAGCACCAGCCGGTTCAGCCGCGCTGCAAACGCCGCCGGATCTTCCGGCAACTCGCCGTCCAGGATCTGCGCCTGCTCGAGCAGCAGCAGGCTGAGATCATCGACCACCTTGGAGCCGGCCTGGGCCTTGGTGATGGCTCCCACCATCGGATGGCGCAGATTGATCTCGAGCACCGGCTTGGTGCGCATGCCGCGGTTCTGTTGCGCCAGGATGCGCTCGAGCTCGCGGCTGGGGCCCTGGCTGTCGGCAACGAGGCAGGAGGCCGAGCTGGTGAGGCGCGTGGACGCCTTGACGTCGCTGACGCGCTCGCCGAGCGCAGCCTTGATCACCGCGATGGTCGCCGCCTCGTCCGCCTCCGGCTCGTCCTTCTTCGCCTCGTCCTTGTCGTCGACGCGCGGGATCAGATCGAGATTGAGGTCGCCCTGGCTCAGCGACTTCAGCGGCTTGCCCTCGAACTCCGTCGGCATCGAAGTCCAGAAGGCATCGACGGGATCGGACAGCAGCAGCACCTCGATGCCGCGCGCGGTCGCGGCCTCGAGCCGCGGGTTGGACTTCAGCCGTTCGATGCTGTCGCCGACGAGATAATAGAACTCGGTCTGGTTCGGCTTGAAATCGGCGACGATCTGCTTCAGCGAACGCTTCTCGCCCGACGTCGTGGTGAAGCGCGACAGTGCGAGCAGCTTTTCGCGACGCTCGAAATCCTCGTAGATGCCTTCCTTCAGCACCGCGCCGAAGGCGTCCCAGATCTTGGCAAAGTTCTCGGCGTCCTTCTCGGCGAGGCTTTCGAGCTCGGACACGACGCGGGTGGCCACGGCCTTGCGGATCTGGGCCAGCTGCGGATTGTTCTGCAGCATCTCGCGCGAGATGTTGAGCGGAAGATCCTCGCTGTCGACCACGCCGCGGATGAAGCGCAAATAACCCGGCAAGAGGTCGGCATCGTCGGTGATGAAGACCCGGCGGACGTAGAGCTTCACCCGGCCCTTGCGATTCGGCTCGAACAGGTCGAACGGCTTGGTCGAGGGCGCAAACAGCAGCACGGCGTAGGAGTAACGGCCCTCCGCGCGATAATGCAGCGTCATCGCGGGATCGTCGAAGGCGGAGCCGATCTGCTGATAGGCCTTCTTGTAGTCTTCTGCCGAAAGCTCGGATTTCGAGCGCTGCCACAGCGCGCTCGCCGAATTGATCTGGCGCGGGTCGCCCTCTTCCGGCACGAGCTCGATGGGAAACAGGATGTTGTCGGAATAGGCACTGATGATGCGCTCGATCTCGTAGGTCTCGAGATATTTCTTCGCGTCGTCCTTCAGGTGCAGGACGATCTCGGTGCCGCGCGCCACGCGGCCCGCCTCCTCGTCGCTGGCGCGCGCGATCTCGAAGCCGGAACCGCCGGACGACGTCCAGCTCCAAACGTCGCTCTCCCCGGCGCGGCGGCTGACGACAACGATCTTGTCGGCGACCATGAAGGCGGAATAGAAGCCGACACCGAACTGGCCGATCAGGCCGAGACCGTCCTTGGCCTCCTTCAGCTTCGACACGAAGGCCTTGGTGCCGGAGCGGGCGATGGTGCCGAGATGGTCGATCAGCTCCTGCCGCTCCATGCCGATGCCGTTATCGGCGATCACGAGCGTTCCGGCCGTCTTGTTCGGGATGATGCGGATCTTGAGGGCGTCGCCCTCGCCCAGCAGCGCGGGACTGGCGATCGCCTCGTAGCGCAACTTGTCGCAGGCGTCCGAGGCGTTGGAGACGAGCTCGCGCAGGAAGATATCGGTCTCCGAATAGACGGAGTGCACCATGAGGTGCAGAAGCTCGGAAACCTCGGCCTGGAAGGGCTGCGTATGCACAGCCGTATCTGACGTCGTCATGCGTTTACCCGGTCAATCAAAGGGGAAAACCGGGATATAACGCGATGAGAGAGCGGATCAAGAGGACGTGAGCAGCCGTCCCTGCCTGCGGCAGAGGCAGCCTGTCCCTTGCTGGCCCTTGGACCGGAGCGATCAGGTCACGCAGCGGCCCGGCTGGAGCAGCTTGGCGACCTCGGTCAGGGAGCTGACCATGGGCTCGCAGGCGATCGTCGGCTTGTTACGGCCCTGCTTCTGATTCTGGACCGGCGCCGGCGGCTTGGCATTGCCGGTCTCGATCACCGCGGGAACCCGCAGCAGCACCGACGTATCGGTCAGGTCGTTCAGCCGCATCGACACGGTGCGGGTGGGAACCCCCGGCTTGATGTCGGCGAGCCGGTCGGCCTTGCCGGTGCGATTGACGTTGTGGCCCGGCTTGTCCGAAGCCGCCTGCCAGCGGTCGGCCAGATCGTGGCCGGAGGCCAGTTGCGCCGCGCCGAGCGCGAATGTGATGGCAACGGCGCCCAAAAATGCTTTGTGAATCTGTGACATGGCTGTCGGTCCCTCGCCCCATGGCGATCGCGGGAACAACGCGGACCAAGGATCGGGAGTTCTCGGCCATCACGATCACTTAACCGTGTGCGAAAAGGTCGCGAAAAATATTTCTGGAGTCGGGGAACGACTCCCGGGCCCGGGAGTCATCTCAACAGCCGGCTATTCCCCCCTGCCCCATAAGCCGGCGACGTAGGGCGCGACTGTGGTGATGCCAGTCGCGCCTTACTTTTGTCTGGGGGTTACCGAGCTTTTGCCTGGGGGTTACCGAGGCCATCCGCCTGATATCCTCGACCGGTATGGAACTCGTTGCCTGGCTCTAACTTACGAACCGCCGGCCTTGAGCAGTTGCCGCGCGTCGAGTTCCACCGTCTTGAACCCCCAGTCCGCCGCGACCTCCACGAGGTGCACCGTGCCCCCGGGACCATCAGGGTCCCGGTCGCGGTTGTAGAGCGCAATCAGCGTGAGGTTACGCGCCTGCGTGGCAAGCGCGTTGAACATCATCCAAAGATTATTCCGCTGCCAGATATCGTAATCCTTCTTGCCCGAGAGCCAGCGCGGCAGATCCTTGGACTCGGCAAGCACACGCGGCGTCACGCGCTGGCAAAGTTGCTGGTATCGCATCACCCAATCCACGCCTCCGCGATTGACCGACTCGGCCTGGAACTGAGCCTCCGGCAATGCCAGCAGGAGCTGCGTCGGGATGTTGAGCGCGTTGCAGACCTCGTGAAACAGAATGTCGCTGCCGCAAGCACCACCTGCGATGCCGAACGCAACGCCACCATCCGCGCTCATTTCCTCCTTGACCGCCGTTTCGATCATCTTGCGCGCCGCAGCCACAGCCTCCGGCGTGTTGGGGAAGCGCGCATTGTCCTTGTCCCGGCCGGGCGCATCCAGCATGTGGCCCGTGAACAGGATGACCCGCACCGGCAGCGCCGCGGGCTTGTCCGGGGCAGCCTGGTTCATCTCCCTCAGCGCGGCTTCGACGTTTGCGGACAGCACCCCGAGCTCACGAAACAGCACCAGATTACGTCGCGCCGCGTCTATTTCGAACGGGCCCGCATTGGCCAGGCTCTTTCGATAGGCCGTCCCGACTTGCGGCGGCCTGTCGGCGGTGAGGAACGACAGGTCCGCGCGGCTGATTTCCTTCCAGATGTCGAACTTCTCGCCTTCCCGTATCACCTTGTCGTCGTTTCCGACCACGAGCTGCAATGCCGCGGCGAGACGACCAGCGCGGCGTTCGCGCGTCTTGAGATCGGCGACCGCCGCGTCCCCATCATCGAAACTTTCAGCCCAGATGTCGGGGAATGCCTTCGCGAGATTGATCTGGATCGTCAGCATCGCAAGCGCATTGATCCCGGAATAGAAGCTGCCCAGGTCTTCGGCGAAGCCATCGAGATAGTGCTGGATGGAGGACGCAAGATGTGGCGAGCGGAGCGCGGTGTGGCGCTGCGCGTCCGGATCCGCGGCATCCGCCGCGGCTTTCCAGTCGTCGATCCAACGCGTCTTGGCGTTGCTGCCCAGCAGCGAATGTCCTTCGGCACGGTGAGACCGCCGCTCCGCCGACTCCTTGGGCGTTTCGTCGCGATCATTCGGCGGCATCGTGCGGGCGAGCACCCGGTTGATGGCTTGTTCCGAAAGTGTAATGCGGTCGAGCTTCGCATCGGGGCCGAGAGCCGTTGCCGCCAGCTTCTGATAGATCGTGCCCAGGCGGTAGTTGGCCTGAAAATCGTTGCTGTCCAGGCGCCGAAGCAGCTCGAAGGTCTCCTTGGCACCGGCAAAGGCCTTGATCCGGAATTGCGCGTCGCCGACGATCCGCAATCCCGCACTGCCCCACTCGAAGCCGCGAACCTCCTGGGCGAGCAGACGCAGGTCGCCGGCGCGCCCCGCCTTTTGCGCGATCCCGACCTCTTCCTGGAAATCGAACGGGACGACCATGAGCGCAGCGCGGTCGTGTGGCGTCAAACGAGGCAGCAACTGAAAGACCGGACTGTCCTTCTTGGTGTCGGCAAGCGTCGACTTGAGTGACTCGAGAAAGCCGGGAAACGCAGCGGCAGGGTCCGCCGGGTCATATTGACCATATCGGTCGGTCTGAAGATCGAAGGGATATTTGTCCTTCGTCCCCTCGGCGCGGATCAGCAGGGTGTGCCGATCGCGCAAGCCATGCCGGATCCCGAGCTCGTAGAAGACATTGGCGTTGTGGATGGAGACGTCGGCGATCACGAGATCGGAGAGCACCAGCAGGCGGAACATATCCTCGCGGATATTGCCCTGTCGCGTGATCTCGAGGGTGGTGCGGCCCTCGATCCCGGCCTGCTTGAGCGCCGGCGCGATCAGCTTCTCTTCCACCCGGTCGAAATCGATGCCGTCCTGCGTGCCGAAGGGACGAACGATGAAAGCGCGCGTGACATCCATGACTGAAATCCTCCGACCGGCATCAAAAGACTTGCGAGCGGGCACCTGCCGCCGCTGGATCACCCCACATCGAAGCAGGACGGGAAGTGTTCCGGCTTGAGCTGCTCCTTCGCGGCAAGCCGTCCGATGTCGGCAAGGTCCTTGATATTGTTGGGGTCGTCCATCGCCGCAATCTTCGCGACAGCTTCCGGCGCCAGGTCGAGCTTGACCGTGGTTTTCAGCCAGCCGGGCTCCAGCAGCACGTTATAGCGCGCATAGGTGGCGAGTTGCGGGCCGCTCTGGCTGTCCAGCTTCATGTCCCCCACAGCGCGGTCAATCGCCCACGGTGTCAGGCAGTTCGTCAGCCACTGCAGCATTGCCTGATTGACGCGTCCGCAATCATCCATGAGGGATTGCAGCGATCGCAGACCCTGCTCGGCCGCAGCCATACCCGTGATCTGTTTCGCCGTGTAGGTCTTCTTGAACACGCCTGTGCCGACCGAGATCAGCAACAGCTTGTCTCTGCCGGTCGGCCAGTGGAAACCATGGCCGTCGAGCGCCGCCAGCATCAGGAGTTGCAGGGACGGGTCGTTGAAAGGGCTCACGCCGCCGTCGACGAACGCGCCGGCGACGACGTTTCCATCCCGCGAGGAGATGTCGATCTCCTGGGGCTCGAAATAGGTCGGTGCTGCCGTGCTCGCCCGGACCACCTTGGTCAAATGCAACTTGCCGTCCTGCCCGGCATATCGAGCGGCGGGATGATTGTGCAGCGGCCACGGACTGCCCGTGTCGAGCCGCTTCGTCATGATCATCAAGCCGGTGCGGATACGGTCGCTGTCGAGCGTCGTATCTGCCCCGAGCTGCGCGTCGAGCGCTTCCTGGAGCGGTCCGGATTTGAACTTCGGCGCCAACAACCCGAGTCTCCAGAACTCGGCCCGGAAAACATCCGTCCCGATCCCGGTATAGAGCTTCTTGAGCTCCTTGACCGTCAATCCACAAGCCAGGCCGGCCGCGATGATCGACCCGGTCGATGTCCCGCCGATGAGATCGAAATAATCGCAGAGCAGGAAGTTCGGGTTGTTGAATCGCTTCCTGAGCTCGCTCTCCATGACTTCGAGATATTCGAGGGTGAGAATGCCGCGGATTCCGCCGCCATCGAGGGCCAGTATCCGCTTTGGTCCGTTCGTCCCGTCCAGATGTTGTTGCTTGGTCTTGGGCATCAAACTCTCCCAGATGGTAAGTGCTACCGGCGATGCCGGCTGCAGCAATGCGACAGCTCAAAATGTTTTCATATGCGACGGCTCCGGCATGGCCGCGGCATCAAATCGGGCCGGGGCTTCGAAATCCGTAGCGTCGTGACAACCATCTTGCATGATGTACACCCTAAAGTATAGTGCTGACGATTGCCGGCCGAGAAGGCCAGACCTCCTTCGCCATCGTCCATTAGACGTGGCTCCGGGACCAAGGCATCTGCTCGGTTTCCCCAGGTGAGGCGTCCAATCGCGGCGGTGGCGGTGCACACGCAACCCAGCCGCGTGGTCGATCCGAGCCGAGACGATTGAGTTTCTTGACATGCCTTTTTCGGTTTTCATCAGTCATCGGACTGAAGACAGGTTTCTCGCGCGTCTCTTGAAGGCGCGGCTCGAATATCTGAGCAGCCTCGACGCCCTCGATCCGATCGAGTGCATGGTCTGCGAGGATATTCCCGGGGGCTCCGAATGGCGCAAATGGATGATCGACAACACGGCAAAGGCCGACTGCCTGATCTTCGTCCATACCAACGCCGAGCATAACTGGACATGGTGCGCGTCCGAAATCTCTCAGTTCGACGGGTACAAGCGCGCCCTCAAGGTCACGTCGAAGGTCCTGTGGTTCTCCGTCGACAGCTCCCCTTCATTTCCGATGCTGGCGGAAAACGAGTTTTATGGAATTGACGAAGACGAGGTACGGCGATTTTTCGAGGATTTGTTCGTAAGACCGACCTTCGGCAACACGCCGATAAGGCCGAGATTGAACGCCAATCACTCCCGCGAGTTTACGGCGGCGGTGAAGGACCTTCACGCGCAGTTCATGCAGATCACCCGGCCCGAGGAGCTGTTCCGCCTGCGGCTCCGGATCGTGCTCAGCGAAGAGGTTTCGTTTCGGCGAAGAGTGAGCGAACTTGCAACTCTTCCTCCCTCGCAACGAGCACGCGAGTTTCTCAAGGGGGCCCAATTGGAGGCGGATGCCGCGTCCATCACGCTGCTGTCGGGACCTGATACGCCGGTGCTCGACTGGGAAAGCCTGTCCCGCATGCAGAACAGGTACAACAGCGGCGGGTGGCTGGAGGAATTGACCAATTATGTCGCAAACTCTTTCGCAGACGTGGCTATCGCCCATCGGCGAAGCCGCGAACAGGTATTGAGTCCGATATTCCGAGACCTGAAACTGTTTCAGCCCGTTATTGCCCGGCTGGAATATCTCGATAATGCGCCATTTTCGATCGTGATCATTTTCGTCCCCATGCCGCCGTTCAGCGAAGATCCGCGATTGATGGTCGCCCAGAACATACCGAAGGACGTCGTCTTTCTATCGATTCTGCTGAGATTGGCGAGACGATTCCGATGGTCGTTTCTCGAGCCGCTGTACAATGCCGTCGAGGGCATGGCCGACGACTTCTCCGCCGAGCAATGGGATGACCTTCTGACACGCTACAACGAATGCACGGACAATCTCGAATCGATCTTGCGGCAGGCCAACATGCGGGAGCTCGAAACCGTTGGCGACGTGAAGACCGCCACCAATATTTCCGATGACCTTCTCCTGAAGGAGATGTTCAAGGACTGGCAAACCTTCCAGCAGAGACTGGCGGTGGGGATACAGAAGAGATCGCCGGGCGATGTGCGGGAGACGCTGGAGCCTTGGTTGAGGCGAAACAAGGAATTCATGAAGCAGCTTCTTGTCGAAACTCAAAAAAGGGTCGAGCAGTTGCGTCCGGTAGCTGCCGGCTGAGCCGCAAGGGCTTTCACGCACGACAGGACCAGGCGGCATGGCCGACATTTTCTTGAGCTATACCCATGTCGACCGGCCCCGCGCCCGTCCGATCGTCGACCTCCTCGAAGAGCAGGGCTGGACCGTCTGGTGGGACCGCGGCATCGAGCCGGGCATGCCGTGGCGGCCCGAGCTCGACGTGGAGCTGGCGAATTGCCGCGCCGTCGTCGTGCTGTGGTCGCAGACATCAACCGCCAGCGAATGGGTATGTCACGAGGCACGCGCCGGCCTGAAGAAAGGCGCGCTGGTCCCCATTCTCCTCGACGAAGACCAATTTCCGTCCGAATTCGCCGCCGTGCAAGCGACCGACCTTTCACGCTGGAAGGGCGAGACGGACCGCGCCGAGGTGGAAGCCCTGCTGCGCCGGCTGGCACGGCTCGTCCCGCCCTCACGTATCGATACGGTTCGTCCGGGCTTCGATCCGGACTTTCTCGGCAAGAAGCACCCGATCTCCCTGCCGGGAGTGAATGGTGCGGTGGCTGTGTTGCGCTATCTGCACTTCACGGTCGTGATGAATCCGGCGCGCCGCCTCGCGCATTATGTGGCCTATAATTGCGACGGGAGCCAATTCGTCGACGAGCCGCGCGGCGCGGACAAGTGGTCGCCCGACCCGCTGCTTCCCCCATCGTTGCAGATGAATTTACCGTTGCTCCGACAGAGCCCTTACGACCGTGGCCACCTGATGGCCCGATCGACGGGCTGCTGGGGCGAGCCGCGCGCTGCCTCGATCTCGGCACGACAGGCGTTCTACTGGCCCAATGTCGTGCCCCAGCATCAGCGGCTCAATCGGGATTGGTGGCACGCGCTGGAACAGTGGGAGCGTGCAACTGCGCAATCGAAGGGACGGCTGACAGGCTTCAGCGGGTCGGTCTTCTCCGAGGACGATGAGGCCTTCCGCGGCGACGTCGAGTTCGAGCACGGCCTGATCGCACGCGACACTTTTCGCGTGCCGCGGGCCTATTGGAAGGTCGCGGTGGTGGCCGCTCCACGCGGCCGCCTTGCCGTCGCGGCTTACCTGATGGACCAGGCGGTGATGGTGGCGCAAGACATCGGCCGCAGGATCGACATCTCCGATTACCGCATTACGCTCGCAGATCTGGAAAAGGTCGCGCAATTGCGTTTCGCAGCGTCCCTGCACAAGGCGGCCGCGTTGTGAGCTCGCCGGCGAACGAACGCCCGTTGGCTGCACGTACGACAGCGCCCGCCTATCGCTCCAGGCGTTGCATGACCTTTCCCGCCAGCCAGTCCCGCCCTTCGCCATAGAGCTTCTCGACCTCGGCGCCGATGAGGCCCGGCATGTCGCGCTTGACCTTGTAACCAATCAGCTCCTGCATGTAGGCAAGGTGGCGGTAGCCTTCGGGCAGTGCGGCGAGCGCCTTTTGATCGAGTTGAAGCGTCGCGGCGGGGTCGACCGGATCGATCCGGTCCTTCTCGTAGATCGGCTGGCGGCGGACGATGCCCCATTGGCCCTGTCGTTTCTCCAGGAAATCGTAGAAGCGCCCGGTGCAGACGACGTCGCACAGCACGTCGTGCACGGATGCCCGCTGCGAGATCGTCATCTTGGTCTGGGCGATGGCGCGCTCGCCGGACAGATCGATGCTGGTGCCGCCGAGGAAATGCAGGATGCGAACGCCCCTGGCAAAGCCCTCCTGGCTGACGCGGATGAAGTCCCGCGCCGGTCCCTGAAACCAGGTGGCGGACATCCAGCCCTCCTCATGCCAGACGGTCGCAAAGCGCTCCCAGTCGCCGGCGTCGCGCCACACCGCCCAGTTCTCGACGAGGTCGCGGATGGCGAGGCGATCGAGCAGTGCTTGGTCCATGGCACATCTCCGGTTACGGGCCGCGGTTGCGGGTCCGCCGCAGAGGTATGAGCGGCGAAATCGACGGCCGTCAAGCGCGGGAAGGCGCCCGAAGAAATTGCGACAAGAAAAATCCGGCGTACCTTGCGGTGCGCCGGATCAGATCATCGTCAACCAAGGTCAGGCCGCAGCGCGCCTCTTTACGCCGCAGGCGCCTTCGGCGTGCGGTTGCGCGAGTTGCGCTGGAAGAACAGCGCCTGGCTCGCCACCGCCGATACCATCGCCGGCTGGAACGGCTTCGAGATCAGAAACGCCGGCTCTGGCCGCTCGCCGGTGAGGAAGCGCTCCGGATAGGCGGTGATGAACACCACCGGCACCTCGAAGGTCCGCAGCAGCTCGTTGACGGCATCGAGCCCCGACGAGCCGTCGGCGAGTTGGATGTCGGCGAGGATCAGGCCGGGCCGCCTGTTCTTGGCCAGCGCCACCGCGTCGGCATGGGTGCGCGCGACGCCGACGACGTTGTGACCGAGATTCTTCACCAGGCTCTCGAGGTCCATGGCGATGAAGGTCTCGTCCTCGATGATCAGGACGTCGGTGGCGATCTCCGCCGCCATCTCACGGCCTGCGGCATCCGCGAGCCGCCGCGTCTCGCCAACATCGGTGCCGAGCACGAAAGCAACTTCCTCTTCCGAAAATCCCTCGAGCGAGAGCAGCAGGAAGGCTTGCCGCGGCAGCGGCGTGATGTTCGACAGGCGCCGCTCGGGCGGCATCGGCAATGTCGTCACCTCGGCATCGTCGTTGACGGAGACGGAATTCCAGATCTGGGTGAACAGCCGGAACAGACCGGCGCGCGGCCCATGACTCTCATCGAGCACGGCGGGATCACCGAGCATGGCCTCCAACATGGCTGCGACATAGGCGTCACCGGAGGCCTGGCTGCCCGTCAGGGCGCGTGCATACCGGCGCAACAACGGCAAGTGTTCAGCAACAAGCTGTGAACGGGACATCCCCACTCCATTCTTCTTCGGGCCGACCTCAAAAGACACCTCGGATAACGGGTATCAGCGGGGGAGGCCCGGGTTCCCCTGCTGGGGCTGACTACGCCTCAGGACAAGAAAAGTTCCGCAAGGGCGGGAACTTTTTCTCGAACCTGGAATTGAGCCTATCCAGGGAACGGCTCCCGGTTGAGAAAACTTCTCGATTTTACAGTCACTTAACTCGGGGAAACGTGGAACAGGTCATGAAAGATCTCAAGTCTCAAGCCAGCAAAAGCACGACCCCCGGCAAGGGAGGGCTCACTCCGGAGATCCAATCCCGGATCGGGCATCAGCTCCGCGCCATGTACGACGACGTCGTACGGCAGGGGGTTCCGGATCGGTTCGCGGATCTGATCAAGAAGCTTGATGCGCCGGGAGCGACACCCCAAGTGGAAAATGAGGGCGGATCCAACGACAACAACAATGGGAGGGATTAATGCCTCTCACGGACTCCCTGCGTAACGACATCCTCGCGGCCGTGCCAAGTCTGCGCGCGTTCGCGATCTCGCTCAGCGGCAACGCCGACCGTGCCGACGATCTGGTGCAGGAGACGTTGCTCCGCGCGCTCGCCAACATCGACTCGTTCCAGCCCGGCTCCAACTTGCCGGCCTGGCTGTTCACGATCCTGCGCAACCTGTTCCGCTCCGACTATCGCAAGCGGCGGCGCGAGGTCGAGGATGCCGAGGGCAATTATGCGAAGACGCTGAAGACACAGCCCTCGCAGAACGCGCATCTCGAGTTCGAGGAGTTTCGCACTGCGCTCGAGAAGCTTCCGCAGGACCAGCGCGAAGCGCTGATCCTGGTCGGTGCCTCCGGCTTCTCCTATGAGGACGCAGCCTCGATCTGCGGCTGTGCGGTCGGCACGATCAAGAGCCGCGTCAACCGCGCGCGCTCGAAGCTCGCCGCGCTGCTCTATGTCGACGGCGCCGAGGACTTTGGGCCGGACGAGACCGTGCGCGCCGTGATCGGCGGCAGCGGCGGATAGCAGTCGGCGTCAATCGGACCGAGACGACAAGCGCGAAGGCGGCCGTTTCCGCGGCCGTCTTCATGCGCGGCTGAGAATCGGTTAGCGCGCCGCTCGATCACTCGTCCACGAACGTCACGGTGTCAGCGACGCTCGCCCGCGAGGTGCGGTAGCTGTTGACCTTGTGCGCGTGGTCGGCATAGCCGAACGAAATGCCGCAGACGACGCGGCGGTCGTCGGGCAAATTGAAGTGGCGGCGGATCAGGCCGGAGTGGCGCGCCAGCGCCGCCTGCGGAATGGTGCCGAGCCCGAGCGCCTGGGCGGCCAGCATGAAATTGCCGACATAGGCGCCGCAATCGATCGCACCGTAGATGCCGAGCGGCTCGTTGGTATGGATGATCGCCACGTGCGGTGCGCCGAAGAAATTGTAGTTCTCCAGCGCCTGCTTGGCGTAGCCGCTTCTGTCGCCGCGGGGAATCCCGAGCGTGTTGTAGAGCTGAAAGCCGCTTTCGCGGCGGCGGTCGAGATAGACGCCGACATATTCGCGCGGCGGGGTGAAATCGTAATCGTCGCCGAGGCCGCTGGAGGCCTCCTTGTAGATCAACTGGCGGAAGCGCTCCTTGGCCTCGCCACTGGCGATGATGACCTGCCAGGGCTGGCTGTTGCACCAGGACGCGGTGCGCTGCGCGGTGGTCAGCACGTGCTCGATGGTGGCACGGTCGACCTGTTTGGGCAGGAAGGCGCGAACGGAGTAGCGCTCGTTGAGCAGCTCTTCGAGCACGCCGATGCGGTCGTCTTGTTTCACTTGTGCGTCCATGGATCAGCTCGCGCTTTTCTCTTCGTAGGGTGAGCAAAGGCGCATCGCGCCGTGCCCACCGACAGACTTACCCCGGCGCATCTGCATATGGTGGGCACGCTTCGCTTTGCCCACCCTACGAGATACAGCGAGAGGCCACATCACCGTCCCTTGGTCGGGATCTTGTTATACGGCACGTCCTTGTCGACGCGGATGTCGCCGGGCAATCCCAGCACGCGCTCCGCGATGATGTTGCGCAGGATCTCGTCGGTGCCGCCGGCGATGCGCATCGAGGGTGAGGACAGCAGCATCTGCTGGAACTGGCCCTGCACCGTCTCCTCGTCGCTGCCTGTGAGAACGCCGGCTGCGCCCTGCAGGTCCATGGCGTAGGTCGCGATGTCCTGGAGCATCATGCCCGACACCAGCTTGCCGATCGAGTTCTCCGGGCCCGGCTGCTCGCCCTTCGACAGCGACGAGATCGCGCGGTAGCTGGTGTATTTCAACCCGCTCGACTTCACCGCCCAGCTCGCAAGCTTCGAGCGCACGGCGGGATCGTCGATCGCCAGCCCATCCTCCAGCATCAAACTGGAGCAGAACTCGAACATTTCAGGCACGCCGGTCGCAAGCCGCGAGCCGATCGACATGCGTTCGTTCATCAGCGTAGTCAGCGAGACGCTCCAGCCTTCGCCGACGGCGCCGAGCCGCTGGCCGTCCGGAATGACGACGTCGGTGAAATAGACCTCGTTGAACTCCTGCATGCCGTTGGCCTGTTTGATCGGGCGCACCTCGACGCCGGGGCTCTTCATGTCCAGGAAGAACATGGTGAGACCCTTGTGCTTGGGCACACCAGGATCGGTGCGCGCGATCAGAAGGCCGAAGTCGGAATAATGCGCGCCGGAGGTCCAGATCTTCTGGCCGTTGACGACCCAATTGTCGCCCTTCTTCTCCGCACGCGTGCGCAGGCCCGCAACGTCGGAGCCGGCGGACGGCTCGGAGAACAGCTGGCACCAGATCTCCTCGCCGGAGGCCAGCTTCGGCAGATGGCGGCGCTTGGCGTCCTCGCTGCCCCACGCCATCACGGTCGGGCCGCACATGCCCTCGCCGATCTGGAACGGCTGCGTCAGCTTGCCGTAGACGCCTTCCTCCTGCTGCCAGATCACGCGCTCGATCGGCGTCGCGCCGCGGCCACCATAGTCCTTGGGCCAGTGCAGGCAGGCCCAATTGCCCTCGAACTTCTTCTTCTGCCAGGCCTTGCCGACATCGACGATGTCGTGGTGAGCAAGGCGAATGCGGCCGAGCGAGGATTTCGACAGTTCGGCATGCAATTCCTTCGGCGCGTTGGCCTCGACCCATTTGCGCGCGGTCTCGCGGAATGCGGCTTCCTGCGGGGTGTCGTCGAAATTCATCTTCGAACTCTCCTCTCTCGTGCCCCGGACGCGGCGCAGCGCGAAGCGGTGCGCTGCAGAGCAGGGGCCCATTGCGGCTTTCTGGGTCCCGGCTCTGCGGAGCAGTCCTTCGTACCGCACCGCGTCCGGGACACAGCTAACCTCTTCCCTTGGTCGGGATCTTGTTGAACGGCACGTCCTTGTCGACCCTGATATCGCCGGGCAGGCCCAGCACCCGCTCGGCGATGATGTTGCGCATGATCTCGTCGGTGCCGCCCTCGACGCGCGTACCCGGCGCACGCAGCAGCATCGCCTGGAAACGGCCGGCGAGTTCGGCATCCTCGCCGCTGATCACGCCGCTCGCGCCCTGCAAATCCAGCGCGTAGGTCGCGACGTCCTGGATCATCGAGCCCGCCACCAGCTTGCCGATGGAATTCTCCGGCCCCGGCCGCTCGCCCTTCGACAGCGCCGAGATCGCGCGCATGCTGGTGTAGCGCAAGCCACTCGCCTTCACCGCCCAGTTGGCGAGCTTCGAGCGCACCGCGCGATCCTCGATCGCGGGACCGTCGTCGAGCATCAGGCTGGAGCAGTATTCGAACAGCTCCGGGAAGCCGGTCGAGACGGCCGCGCCGATCGCGCTGCGCTCGTTCATCAACGTGGTCAGCGAGACGTTCCAGCCGTCGCCGACCTCACCGAGGCGTTGATGGTCAGGGATACGCACGTTGGTGAAATAGACCTCGTTGAAGTCGGAAGCGCCGCTCGCCTGCTTGATCGGCCGCACCTCGACGCCCGGGCTCTTCATGTCCAGGAAGAACATGGTGAGGCCCTTGTGCTTCGGCACGGTCGGATCGGTGCGCGTCAGGAGGATGCCATAGTCGGAATAATGCGCGCCCGAGGTCCAGATCTTCTGGCCGTTGATGACCCACTCATCGCCGTCCTTCTCCGCCCGCGTCCGCAGGCCCGCGACGTCGGAGCCACCGGCCGGCTCGGAGAACAGCTGGCACCAGACCTTTTCGCCCGACGCAAGCGGCGGCAGATAGGCACGCTTATGCTCTTCCCGCGCGAACGCCATCATGGTCGGCCCGCACATGCCGTGGCCGATGATGAACATGCGCGACAGCTGGCCGAACGGCCCTTCCTCCTGCTGCCAGATCACGCGCTCGATCGGCGAGGAACCGCGGCCGCCATACTCCTTCGGCCAGTGCAGGCAGGCCCAGCCGGCATCGGCCTTCTTCTTCTGCCACGCCTTTGCGACTTCGAGGATGTTGGCGTTCTTGAGCACGGTGCGGCCGAGCGAAGATTTGCGCAGCTCGTCCTCGTACTGCCTTGGCGCGTTGGCGCCGATCCAGGCGCGCGCGATGGCGCGGAATTCGGCTTCCTGCGGGGTGTCGTCGAAATTCATGACGCATCTCTTCTTCGTAGGGTGGATTAGCCGAAGGCGTAATCCACCTCTTTGATTTCCTCATCGACAGAAGCGGTGGGTTACGCCAAGCGGTTTGCGCTTCGCGCAATCCGCAGGGCTAACCCACCCTACGAATCTCGCGCTTACGCCGCGTTCTTCTTCCGCATGCGGTCGATCAACTGGTCTTCCCAATAGGACAGGCTGCCGAGGCCGAGCGCCGCGGCATTGGCGCGGCGGTAGTACATGTGGCAGTCGAACTCCCAGGTGAAACCCATGCCGCCATGCACCTGGATGTTGTTCTTGGCGCAGTGCTGGAACGCCTGCGTCGCGCTGATGCGCGCGGCGGCAGCCGCTTCCGGCAGTTCGGATGCGTTGGTCGAGAGCGCCCAGGCGCCATAATAGCTGTTGGAGCGCGCCAGCGTCGCCGAGACATACATGTCGGCAAGCATGTGCTTGACCGCCTGGAACGAGCCGATCTGGCGGCCGAAGGCGATGCGGTCGAGCGCGTAGTCGCGGCCCATCTCCAGCGCGCGATCGGCGCCGCCGACCTGCTCGAAAGCGCAGAGCACAGCGGCGCGGTCGAGCACCTGGGTGAGGATGCTCCAGCCTTCGCCGGCAGCTCCCAGCGGCTCGGCCTTGCAGTCCCTGAAGGTGATCTCGGCCTGGCCACGGGTCGGATCAAGGTTGGTCAGGCTCTTCACCTCGACGCCGCCGCCCTTGAGATCGACCAGGAACAGCGAGATGTCGCTGTCACGCCCGCCCGATCCCGTGCGCGCGGCAACGACCGCGAAATCGGCGATCGCGCCATCGGCCACTGGCTTCTTGACGCCGTTGAGCACGCCGTTCGCAGCCGTGAGCCTGACGTTCTTCGGCGACGGATTGCCCTTGCCCTCGAACAGCGCCAGCGTGCCGATGGCTTCGCCCGAGGCGATCGCCGGCAGCCATCTCTTCTTCTGCGCGTCGCTGCCGGCGATCAGCAGCGCTTCGGCGGCAAGATAGACGGTCGAGGAGAACGGCACCGGCGCGTTCGCCCGGCCCATCTCTTCGGCGATCACGCAGAGCTCGAGATGGCCGGCGCCCGCGCCGCCGAACTCCTCCGGGATCGCAACGCCGAGGAAGCCCATCTCGGCAAGGCCCTTCCACAGTTCCTTGTCGTAGGGCGCCTTGCCGTCGAGCACGAAGCGCACCGCCTTCGGCGAGCATTTTTCGGTGAGGAATTTGCGCGCCTGATCGCGGAGCTGCTTCTGGTCGTCGGAGAAATCGAAGTTCATGGCGGGCTGCCCCTGTTATTGCTGTTCTGTAGGATGGGTGGAGTGAAGCGATACCCATCAATTGTCTGACTTGAAGCGATGGGTTTCGCTGCGCTCGACCCATCCGACGATGTTCATTTCAGCACGATCACGTCCTGGTCCGGCGTATCCGCGTAAAGCCGCTCCACCAGCGCGGCGCGGCGCTCCAGGCCGGCGCGCTGGTTGATGTAGCCCTTGTCGGTCAGCTCGTTGCCGTCGATCGAGGGCGGCTCGACCATCAGCATGGCGCGGGCGATGATGCGGCTGCTGGCGCCTTCGCACTCCCTGTTGTGCGCTTCCAGCCCGCGCCTGAAGCAGGCGATCACCTCGGGGTGTTTTACGGCATCCTCGAAACTCAGATCGGAATTGCCGACGAGCTGCCGGCACGCGTGCAGATTGGGCCAGGCGAGCAGGCCGATGAAGGCACGATCCTGTCCTGCGACCAGCGCGTCATGCACGACAGGCGTCGCGGCCGCGATCGCATCGGTGCGGAGCGAGCCGACGTGAACGAAGGTCCCGGTGGTCAGCTTGAAGTCCTCGACGACGCGCCCGGCAAAGATGATGCCCTTCACCGGATCTGCATCGTCGACGAAGACGCCGGCATCGCCGATGCAGTAGAAACCTTCCTCGTCGAACATCTTCCTCGTCAGATCCGGCTGGCCGAAATAGCCGGGCGTGACGTTGACGCCGCGCAGACGCAATTCGTATTTCGAGCCGCACGGCACCATCTTCAATTCGACACCAGGGAACGGCAGGCCGATCAGGCCGACGCGCTCGGTGTCCCAATAGGTGCCGGTCGAGGTCGGCGCGGTCTCGGTCGACCCCCAGCCGGTGTAGAACACGATGCGCTCGCCGGTGGTCTTCACCGCGAGGGCCTGCATGCGGTCGTAGAGATCATCCGGCAGCCGCGCGCCGCCATAGGCCATGATCGACAGGTTCTTGAAGAAGGAGCGGCAGAGCGCATCGTCCTTCTCCATGGCCGCAGCGAGCGCGGCGTAGCCCGCCGGCACGTTGGCGTAATAGGTCGGCGATATCTCGCGCAAATTGCGCAGCGTCTCCTCGAACTGGCCCGGCATCGGCCGGCCGTCGTCGATATAGAGCGTGCCGCCGTCGACCAGGATGGGATGGAATGCGGCATTGCCGCCCATGGTGTGGTTCCACGGCATCCAGTCCAGCATGGTCGAGATCGGGCCGCCCGGATCGCGCGGCCGCACCTGCATCATCATCGCGGCATTGGCGCACATCATGGCTTGGGTGTTGATGACGGCCTTTGGCATGCCGGTCGAGCCGGACGTGAAAAGCAGCTTGCCGACAGTGTCCGGCGTGATTTTCGCGATCGATGCTTCGACATCCTTGGTCACCGGCGTTACCGCAAGCTCGGCGAAGCCAACGCTGTTGATGCCATCGCATGGGCGCACGACGTGAACCACGGTGACGCCCGTGAGATCGAGCGCTTTGAGTGCCTTCTCGAAGGTCGGCCCATCCTGCACCATCACCACGGCCGGCTTGATCAGGTCGAAGAGGTACTTCAGCTTGACGTGATCGTGGCTCATCAACGAGTAGGCCGGCGACACGGGAGCCGCCGGAACGCGTGCCTGCATCGCAGCCTGCGTCATCAGCGCGTGCTCGATCGAATTGCCGGAGAGGATCGCGACCGGCCGGCCATCGAGCCCAAGATTCAGCAGCGCCTGCGTCAGCGCATCCACGGTGCGCTTGGCTTCGCCATAGGAGACTTTTCGCCATTCGCGGTTCGGGCCGCCGCGCTGGGCGAGCCAGATGCGCTCGGGTGCTCCCTTCGCCCATTTCGCCAGCGAGGCCGGGATGTGCTTCTCGTAAGGTTGCAGCGGAATGCGCGACTTCAGCACCACCGTGCCGTCGCCGCGGCGCTCGACGTGGATGTCGCGCTTGAGCCACTCGACCTTGCGAAAGGCGGGCTTCGTCATCACCGCCGCCGCGCTGCCACTCATTTTGCGTCTCCCGGAATTACTGTCCTTTGCGGATCTTCGTCGTTCACCGCCTGATATAGACAGGCTTTCGCTTCTCAAGGAAGGCCCTGATGCCTTCCGAAAATTCCTCGGAGCGACTGCACAGGACCTGGTTGCGGTCTTCCATCGCGATCGCTGCTTCCAGCGATCCGGCATCGACGCTCATGTTGAGACATTCTTTCGAGAGGCGAAGCCCGACGGGCGAGGCCGTGATCATCGCATCGACGTAAGGCTCGGCCGCGTCGTCGAGCTTGTCTTCATCGACGACTTCCGAGACGAGCCCGACCGCGAGCGCCCGCTCTGCGCCGATGAAGCGCCCCGTGAGGATCAGCTCGGAGGCAACGGAGACGCCGACGAGCCGCGGCAGAAAGTAGCTGGTACCGATGTCGCAGCCGCCAAGGCCGAGCTTGATGAAGGCGCAGTTCATCCGCGCCGACTTCGCGGCGATACGGATGTCGGAGGCGAGCGCCAGCGCAAAGCCGCCGCCGGCCGCCGCGCCTTGCACCAGCGCCAGGATCGGCTGCGGACAGCGCCGCATCAGCATCACGATGTCGGCGATGCGCCGCTGCGAGTCCAGCGATTCGGTGACGCCGGGCGGCTCCTGCTGTCCGGCCCGGCGAGCCATCGCGGCCTTGAGATCGAGGCCCGCGCAAAAATTCTTGCCGGTGCCCTTCAGCACCACCACGCGCGTGTCGCGATTGCGTTGCAGTCCCTGGAAATAGACGTTGAGTGCATCGATCAGCGCGGGATCAAGCGCGTTGAGGCTGTCGGGACGATTGAGCGTCACCCGATCGACGCCGTCGTTATGCTCGATCAGCAGCGGTTGGGACATGGGGCCTCGCACTTTCTTGCTACACGGAGACCGTCTCCCACCCTCCCCTGGAGGGGGAGGGTCGGCTCACATTACGCGAAGCGAAATGTGAGACGGGGTGGGGTGACAGTCTCTCCACGTTGAGACACTGCCCGTGTGGAGAGATCCCCCCCCCCCCCCCGCGGGG
>NZ_JBXAQU010000012.1:0-69212 GCF_058807535.1 Bradyrhizobium sp. GW821-FHT12B03 | reverse complement strand
ACCCCACCCCGCTCGCGCTTCGCGCGATCGACCCTCCCCCTCCAGGGGAGGGTAAGAAACGGACCGCTTACCGCGGCGCCATGCGAATCGCGCCGTCGAGGCGGATGGTCTCGCCGTTCAGCATCGGGTTCTCGACGATGTGCACGGCGAGCATGCCGTATTCATTGGCATCACCGAGGCGCGCGGGATGCGGCACCTGGGCGCCCAGGCTCTTGCGGGCCTCCTCGTTCAGACCCATCAACAGCGGCGTCAGGAACAGGCCGGGCGCGATGGTGTTGACGCGGATCTTCTGGCTGGCGAGGTCGCGCGCGGCCGGCAGGGTCAGGCCGACGACGCCGCCTTTCGAGGCCGCATAGGCGATCTGGCCGATCTGGCCTTCATAGGCGGCAACCGAAGCCGTGTTGACGATGACGCCCCGCTCTTCGCCGATCGGCTCGGCAGTGACGAGGCGCTCGGCGAACAGCCGCAGGCAGTTGAAGGTGCCGATCAAATTGACATTGATGATGCGCGCGAACTTTTCCAGCGGATAGACGCCGTCGCGACCGACGATGCGCTGCGAGCCGCCGATGCCGGCGCAGTTCATCAGGACGCGCGCGACGCCATGCGCGGCTTCCGCCTTCGCGATCGCCGCCTTGATCTGCTCCTCGCTGGTGACGTCGGCATGCAACGCGACGCCCTTCACTTCGACCGCGACCTTCTCGGCATTTTCCTTGCTCTGGTCGATCACGCCGATCTTGGCGCCCTTGGCGGCCATGGCGCGGGCGGTCGCGGCACCAAGGCCCGAACCACCGCCGGTGATGAGAACGGCTACGTCTTTCAACTGCATCGCTTGTACCTTTCCTCTACCTATTCCTTGGGCGTTTCTTCTCTGGACTCGTGAAGTGCTGGCCGGACTATCCGGCGGCGACAGCTTCCTCGGCTTGCGTGAGGATGCCGCCGCAGATCAGCGTTTCCATGTGCTTGATATATTGCCGGCAGACTTCATCGGTGACCGGGCCGACGCCGGTCGCGCGGGACATCGCGTGCCGGCCGAAGAACAGGTGATCGCAGGCGCCGATCAGGCTGGTGTAGAACAGCACCGGATCGGTCTGGCGGAATTCGCCGCTGCTGACGCCTTCGGCGAGCAGGCGGCGGTGAAAATCCAGCAACGGCGCGACGAAGAATTTCGAGACTTCGTCGGCCGAACCCGCATTGGTTTCGTGCAGGAGATAGTGGATCAGCCGGTTCATGTAGGGGAACCGGTGATAGGCGCGGATGATGCCGGCGATATGCAGCTTCAGCTTCGCGGTCGGCGTGATCGGCTGGGCCAGCAGATATTCGAGATTGGACAGCTCCGTCCCCGCATCGCGCTCGAGCAGCGCCAGCAGCAGTCCGTCCTTGTTGCCGAAATGATATTTGACCAGTGCGGCGTTGGCGCCCGACTTCTGGGCGATGTCGGAGAGCGAGATCTCGATCGAGGAGCGTTCGATCATCAGCTCGCTCGCGGCCACGAGCAATTTCTCTGCCGTGGAATTTTTCCCGCTGGGAAGCCTGTTCGGTACGCTGGTAGCCACGGAGATCCCTGTTCTCGCCGCGTGAAGCGGGGCGCAGATAAGCCCAAGCAGCGCCTCATCACAAGAGTTAATTGATCGATTGACTAAACGATCAGGTAGCTCTTAAATCCGCGCCGACAACCCAATTCGATACAGAACAATCCAGGGAGAGACCGAAATGGCCGAGGCTTACATCGTCGCCGCTGCGCGGACCGCGGGCGGGCGCAAGGGGGGCCGCCTCGCCGGCTGGCATCCGGCCGATCTCGCCGCCAAGGTGCTGGACGAGCTGGTCGATCGCACCAAGGTCGATCCGGCCCTGGTCGAGGACGTGATCATGGGCTGCGTCATGCAGGTCGGCGAGCAGTCCAACAACGTCGCGCGCAACGCGATCATGGCCTCGAAGCTGCCGGAGAGCGTGCCGGGCACGTCGATCGACCGCCAGTGCGGCTCCTCGCAGCAGGCGCTGCACTTCGCGGCGCAAGCCGTGATGTCCGGCACGATGGACGTCGTGATCGCCGCCGGCGTGGAATCGATGACGCGCGTGCCGATGGGCCTGTCCTCGCAGCTTCCGGCCAAGAACGGCTTTGGCAATTACAAGAGCCCCGGCATCGAGCAGCGCTATCCGAACATCGTGTTCAGCCAGTTCACCGGCGCCGAGATGATGGCCGAAAAGTACGGCCTCTCCAAGAACGAGCTCGACGAATATTCCTACAACAGCCATCAGCGCGCGATCGCGGCGACGCAAGGAGGCCACTTCAAGAAGGAGATCGTGCCGCTCGAGATCACCCGCGCCGACGGCTCCAAGGACACCCACCACATCGACGAGGGCATCCGCTTCGACGCCACGCTCGACGGCATCAAGGGCGTCAAGCTGATCGCCGAAAACGGCAAGCTCTCCGCAGCCAGCGCCAGCCAGATCTGCGACGGCGCCTCCGGCGTCATGGTGGTGAACGAGCGCGGATTGAAGCAGCTCGGCGTCAAGCCGCTCGCGCGCATCCATCACATGACCATGATGGGCGGTGATCCCGTGATCATGCTCGACGCACCGCTGCACGCCACCAAGCGCGCGCTGGAGAAGGCCGGCATGACGATCGGCGACATCGACCTGTTCGAGGTCAACGAGGCCTTTGCCTCGGTGCCGACCGCGTGGCTGAAGACCACCGGCGCCGATCCGGAACGCCTCAACGTCAATGGTGGCGCCATCGCGCTCGGCCATCCGCTCGGCGGCTCCGGAACCAAGCTGATGACGACGCTGGTCCACGCCCTGCACCAGCGCGGCAAGCGCTATGGCCTGCAGACCATGTGCGAAGGCGGCGGCATGGCCAATGTGACGATCGTGGAGCGGCTGTAAGCAAACAAAAGCGAGTAGTGAGTGGCGAGTAGCGAATGGTGGGTGGGTGAAGGGCCGTTATCTGCCCTTCTTCCCTATTCGCAATTCGCCACTCGCCATTCGCGTCTTGAGGAAACGCCATGACCCACCCCTCCATCCACGCCCGCACCACGCCCGACAAAATCGCCTACCGGATGGCCGGCACCGGCAAGGCGATCACGTATCGCGAGCTCGACGAGCTCTCGAACCAGGGCGCGCATCTCTTCCGCTCGCTCGGCCTGAAGGCCGGCGACCACATCGCGCTGCTGATGGAGAACCGTCTCGCCTTCATGGAACTCTGCTGGGCCGCGCAGCGCAGCGGGCTCTATTACACCGCGATCAGCCGCTATCTGAAGCAGGACGAGATCGACTACATCATCGCCGATTGCGGCGCCAAGGTCGTGATCACGACGCCGAAATGCGCAGACCAGATCAAGGCCCTGATCAAGGGCACGCCTGGCGAGCCGGTCTTCTACATGATGGACGAGCCGCTCCCCGGCTTCCGCTCCTACGACAAGGAAGCCGCCGCGCAGCCGACCACGCCGATCGCCGACGAGGTCGCCGGCTACGACATGCTGTATTCGTCCGGCACCACCGGCCGGCCCAAGGGCATCAAGAAGGCCTTCGAGGGCAACAAGATCGACGTGCCGAACGCCTTCCTGCGCGTGCTCTGCGCCGACATGTGCGGCATGAATGCGGAGAGCACCTATCTGTCGCCGGCGCCGCTCTATCACGCAGCGCCCTTGCGCTTCAACATGATGGCGATCGTACTCGGCGGCACCTCCATCATCATGGAGCATTTCGACGCCGAAGAGTTTTTGCAGCTGGTCGAAAAGTATGAGGTCACGCAATCGCAGCTGGTGCCGACCATGTTCGTGCGCATGCTGAAACTGCCGGACGAGGTTCGCACGAAGTACAACGTCTCGACGCTCAAGGGCGCAATCCACGCCGCCGCGCCCTGCCCGGTCGACGTGAAGGCCAAGATGATCGAATGGTGGGGGCCGATCCTGATCGAGTATTACGCGGGCTCGGAAGGCAACGGCGTCACCGTCTGCAATTCGAAAGACTGGCTTACGCATCGCGGCAGCGTCGGCCGCGCCGTGGTCGGCAAGATCAAGATCCTGGACGAGAACGACGAGGAGCGGCCGACAGGTGAGATCGGCACCGTCTACTTCGCCGACGCGCCCGCCTTCACCTATCACAACGATCCCGAGAAGACGAAGAAGGCCTACAACGCCAAGGGCTGGTCGACGCTCGGCGATGTCGGTTATCTCGACAAGGACGGCTTCCTGTTTCTCACCGACCGCAAGTCCTACATGATCATCTCGGGCGGGGTGAACATCTACCCGCAGGAGACCGAGGACGTGCTCATCACCCATCCCGATATCGCCGACGTCGCGGTGTTCGGCGTGCCGAACGAGGAGATGGGCGAGGAGGTGAAGGCGGTGGTGCAGCCGCACGATATGGCGCGCGCGGGGAAAGAGCTCGAGGCCGATCTGATCGCGTTTTGCAAGACGCGACTTTCGGCGATCAAATGCCCGCGCTCGATCGATTTCGAGGCCGAGCTGCCGCGCACGCCGACGGGCAAGCTGGTGAAGCGGCACTTGCGCGACAAATATTGGCCGAAGACGGCGGCGAAGATTTAGGGCGCGATGCCCACCCTCCCCTGGAGGGGGAGGTCGGCGCGAAGCGCCGGGGTGGGGTGATCTCTCCACTCGGGCACCGTTCGACGCGGAGAGACTGTCACCCCCCCTGCGCATTCCGCTCCGCTGCATGCGCAGCGACCCTCCCCCTCCAGGGGAGGGTAAGAGCAGCCTCAATCAAACAAACTCGGCGTGTGGTTCACCAGCGCGCCTTCGATCTCGAGCATCTTCAGCTTCGTCACCACACCGCCATTGGCCGAGAAGCCGCCAGGCTTGTTGCCGGCCGCCAGCACGCGATGGCAGGGCACGACGATCGGGCACGGGTTGTGCCCGAGCGCCTGGCCGACGTCGCGTGACAGCTGGACGCCGCCAAGGCGCTTGGCGATGTCGCCATAGGTCAGCGTCTTGCCCGGCGGGATGGCGCGGGCGATCTCGTAGACGCCGCGGTTGAAGTCGGGCACGCCGTCGAGATCGAGCGGGATGTCGGTGAGATCGTCAGGCTCGCCCGCGAGCAGTTTGACGATGCGGTCGATCGCCTCTCGCACCTCGGCGGTCGGCTCGGCTTCACTGGCGTCAGCGTGGCGCTGACTGATGCGGGTGCGGATCTTGTCTTCGCCGCCCATTGGCAGCTGCGTGCCGTTGATGCCGCGCGGGCCCCAGGCAATGGCGCAGAGGCCGATCCGGGTGTCGAACAGGGCGAAATGCTGGTCGGTCATGGCTTGTTTCCTGGCTTGCGTCCTCGTCGCATGCCCCCATTGTGTTCTCAGCCTAAATCTAGGCTTGGAAATAGTTGCGATCCACCCGGTTTCCGGGAATCTTGCACAGGAGTTCCGCCCCTCTTCCCGCGAGCCCCGAATGCAAAGCCTCCACGTCAACGGATACGACATGCCCTATCTCGACGTGGGCGAAGACCGAGGCCGGCCGCCATTGGTCTGCGTGCATGGTTCGCTCAACGACTTCCGCGTCTGGGGCTGCGTGCTCGGGCCGCTGACGCAGCAGCACCGGGTGATCGCCGTCAGCCTGCGGCACTTCTTCCCGGAGCGGTGGGATGGCATCGGCGACACCTATTCAATTGCGCAGCATGTCGACGACGTGATGGCCTTCATCGAAAAACTCGATCTCGGCCCGGTCGATCTGATGGGCCATTCCCGCGGCGGGCACATCTGCTTCCGCGTCGCGCAGCAGCGGCCGGACCTGCTCCGGCGGCTGATCCTGGCCGAGCCCGGCGGCGAGCTCGATGCGAGCCTCGACCCTGACTACGTCGGCGGCCCCTCGCCGCTGCTGGCGCGCTTCACGGCCTCGGCGGAGAAGATCGCGGCCGGCGACGTCGATGGCGGCCTCGCCGTCTTCGTCGACACGCTGGAGGGCGCCGGCACCTGGCCGCGGCTGCCGGCGATGGTGAAGCAGAATCTGCGCGACAACGCCTATACCCTGATCGGCCAGGTTCGCGACAATCGCCCGCCGTTCTCGATGGCGGATGCGGAGACGATCAAGATGCCGACGCTGTTCATCCTGGGTGCGCGAACCAAAGGCCTGCTGCCGAAGGTGCTGCATGCGCTCGCCGCGCATGTGCCCTACTCCAAGACGGCGATCGTCCCGAACGCGACGCACCCGATGTTCGAGCAGGCGCCGCAGAAATACTCCGAAATCGTTCTGGACTTTTTGGCGAGCTGATCATGCAGAGCTTTCAGGTCAACGGCTACGACATGGCCTATCTCGAAGTCGGAGAGGGCCATCCGCTGGTCTGCGTGCACGGCACGCTCGGGGATTTCCGTACCTGGTATTCGGTGCTCGGCCCGCTGTCGAAGAGCCATCGCGTGATCTCGGTCAGCCTGCGGCACTTCTTTCCCGAGCAGTGGGACGCCGTCGGTAACGACTACAAGATGGCCCAGCACGTCGCTGACGTGATCGCCTTCATCGAGCAGGTGAGCCCCGCACCCGTCGATCTGATGGGCCATTCGCGCGGCGGCCACATCGCGTTCCGCGTGGCGCAGGCGCGGCCCGATCTGTTGCGCAAGCTGGTGCTGGCAGAACCCGGCGGCGATCTCGACGCCAGCCTGCCGGTGCCCGAAGGCACGCCCGCGCATCCGCCGCTGGCCGCGCGCACGGTGCGCTCGGTCGAGATGATCCGCGCCGGCGACATCGAGGGCGCGCTGCAGAATTTCTACGAGGGTATCGAGGGCGACGGCTCCTGGCGGCGCGTGCCGGCGGCGGCCAAGCAGCAATTGCGCGACAACGCCATCACCTTCCTCGGCCAGATCAACGAGCAGCGGAGGCCCTACACGCGCGGCGATGCGCAGGCGATCAGGACACCGACGCTGCTGATCGGCGGCGGCGCGACGACGGGGAGCCTGGCGGTGATGTGGCGCGTGCTGGCCGATCATATCGCAGGCGCCAAGACGGCCGTGATCGCGAATGCCGGCCACTGGATGTTCGAACAGGCCCCGCTGGAGTTCGGCGACGTGGTGAACGGGTTTCTGGCGGAGTAGCGGGAGCGGGCGACTTCCGTGAAAACAACCCCATGCACAGTAGACGGACTCAGTAATATCAAAGGCTTAGCCGGTCGCGGCTCGGGCGCCCCCGAATCGTCGGCTTGACGCCCTTGGCGTCCCGGATTACCGTCGAATACGGAATTCCGTATTCTGTTTCAGCGTCCTGTTGGAGCCGCCGGCGTGATCCCTCTCGACCCGCTCCCGAACCTGATCGACCAGGTCTATGCACGGATCCTGGAGGCGATCTCCGATCGCACGCTGCAGCCCGGCCAGCGCATCCGGCAGAACGAGCTCGCCGACAAGCTCGGCGTGTCGCGCCAGCCGGTGTCACATGCGCTGCACCTGCTACATCGCCAGGGTCTCGTCGCCGAGAGCGGCCGGCGCGGCTTTGAAGTCACCCAGCTCGATCCCGCGCGCATCCGCCAGCTCTACGAGGTGCGCGGCGCCATCGACGCGCTGGCCGCGCGGCTCGCCGCTCAGCGCGCCGCAAGCGATGCGGCGGGACGCGCGCGGCTGGAGGCGGCGCTCGCCGCCGGCCGCCGCATCGATGGCAAGACCTCGCTTGCCGAGCTCATCGTGCTCGACGTCGACTTCCACCGCGCGATCTATCAGCTCGCCGGCAATCCCGTGATCGAGGAGACGATCGCGCCGCAATGGCCGCATATGCGGCGCTCGATGGCGACGGTGCTGTCGGAGCTCGACTATCGCGGCAGCGCCTGGGCCGAGCATGCCACGATTGCCGGACACATTCTCGGCGGCGATGCGAAGGCGGCCGAGCGCGCGGCGCTGGCGCATGCGCAGACGGCGGGACGGATGACCGAGGAGAGATTGAGGGCGACGGACGAGGCGGCGGCGTAATCATTTGCGCCACGCGCCGTCATGGCCGGGCTTGCCCCGGCCATCCACGTCTTTGTTCGACGCTCGAAGAACGTGGATGCCCGGGACAAGCCCGGGCATGACGAGAGACAACAACAAAACGACTAAGAAGGAGGACGACCCATGAAACTGTCTCAGGAGCAATTGGAGTTCTTCCACCGCGAGGGCTGGCTGTTCCTGCCGGAGCTGTTCAGACAGGAGGAGGTCGATCTGCTCGCGCGCGAGGCGGTCGGCATCTACGATGCCAACCGGCCGGAGGTCTGGCGCGAGAAGAGCGGCGCGCCGCGCACGGCCTTTGCCGCGCATCTCTACAACGAGGCGTTCAGAATCCTCGGCGCGCATCCGCGCATGATCGACCCGGTCGAGCAATTGTTCGGCGAGCCTGTCTACATGCACCAGTTCAAGATCAACGCGAAATCGGCCTTCACCGGCGACGTCTGGCAATGGCACCAGGATTACGGCACCTGGAAGCGCGACGACGGCATGCCGGAGCCGCGCGCGATGAACATCGCGATCTTCCTCGACGAGGTGATGCCGATCAACGGCCCCCTGATGCTGGTGCCGCGCAGCCAGAACGCCGGCGACCTCCAGGCCTCGCATGACCTTTCGACGACATCCTACCCGCTTTGGACACTGGACGAGGACACCGTGACGCGCCTCGTCAAGCAGGGCGGCATCGTCGCGCCGACCGGCAAGCCCGGCGGCATGCTGATGTTCCACGGCAATCTGGTGCACGGCTCGAGCGGCAACATCACGCCCTACCCGCGCAAGATCGTGTACCTGACGCTGAACGCGGTCTCGAATTACATCCGCACCCCCACGCGGCCCGAATACATCGCGCACCGCGACTTCACACCGATCAAGACGGTGGATGATGATGCGCTGGTGCGGCTTGCGCGTGCGCCGCGGCAGGCGGCGGAGTAGACAGGTCTCGTGCAACCATCTCAGGCGTCATGCCCGGGCTTGTCCCGGGCATCCACGTTCTTTCTTGGCGTGACGCAAAAGACGTGGATGGCCGGGTCAAGCCCGGCCATGACGAACGGATGGAGACACGCGTCTCACGAATTTCTGTAACCGGATACATCCCCCATGAACCTCTTCCGCCTCCTGCAGGTCCGCGCGTCCGCCGGCAAGCCTGTCCGCGTCGCGCTGATCGGCGCCGGCAAATTCGGCTCGATGTTTCTGGCGCAGGTGCCGCACACACCGGGGCTGGAGGTGCCCATCATCGTCGACATCGACCGCGAGCGCGCGCGCGAGGCCTGCCGCACGGTCGGCTGGAGCGCCGAACGCATCGCCGCGACCGTCTTCACCGATGACGGCGCACGCGCCATCGCCG
Organism: Bradyrhizobium sp. GW821-FHT12B03; assembly: GCF_058807535.1. Classification (NCBI taxonomy): domain Bacteria; kingdom Pseudomonadati; phylum Pseudomonadota; class Alphaproteobacteria; order Hyphomicrobiales; family Nitrobacteraceae; genus Bradyrhizobium; species Bradyrhizobium sp. GW821-FHT12B03. The sequence continues at coordinate 59,964 of NZ_JBXAQU010000012.1, read as the reverse complement.
GCGGCGCGATGGACGTGGTGGTGGAAGCGACCGGCAATCCGGCGGTCGGTATCAGGCATGCGCGCGCGGCGATCGCGGCGGGCAAGCATATCGTGATGGTCAATGTCGAGGCCGACGTGCTGGCTGGCCCGTTGCTCGCCGAGGAGGCGCGCAAGGCGGGCGTGGTCTATTCGCTCGCCTATGGCGACCAGCCGGCGCTGACGGCGGAAATGGTGGATTGGGCCCGCGCCACCGGCTTTCGCGTCGTCGCAGCCGGCAAGGGCACAAAGTACCTGCCGGCCTATCACGACGTGACGCCCGATGGCGTCTGGCAGCATTACGGCCTGACTGCGGGCGAAGCGCAGTCGGCCGGCATGAACCCGCAGATGTTCAATTCCTTCCTCGACGGCACCAAATCGGCGATCGAGATGGCTGCGATCGCCAACGCCTGCGGCCTCGACGTGCCGACGGAGGGACTGTTGTTTCCGCCCTGCGGCGTCGACGACCTGCCGCACATCATGCGGCCGCGATCACGAGGCGGCGTGCTGGAACGGTCCGGCGTGGTGGAGGTGGTCTCCTCGCTCGAACGCGACGGACGGCCGGTGTTTCGCGACCTGCGCTGGGGCGTCTATGTCGTGCTGGAAGCGCCGAACGACTATGCCGCCGACTGCTTCAGGCAATATGGCCTCAAGACCGACGCCAGCGGACGCTTCGCTGCGATGTACAAGCCCTATCACCTGATCGGGCTCGAGCTGAACATCTCGATCCTGTCCGCTGCGCTGCGGGGCGAGCCGACCGGCCAGCCCCATGGCTTCCGCGGCGACGTCGCGTCCGTTGCCAAACGAAACTTGCGCGCCGGCGAGATGTTGGACGGCGAAGGCGGCTACACCGTCTGGGGCAAGCTGGTGCCGGCGGCCGCGAGCCTCAAGGCCGGCGCGCTGCCGATCGGGCTGGCGCACCGGCTGAAGCTGAAGCACGACGTCGCCCATGGCGAGATCGTGCGCTGGAGCGACGTCGAGTTCGACGCGGGCAACGAGACGATCAGGACGCGCAAGGCGATGGAGGCCGCGTTCGTGAAGGAGAGTTGAGACGGGATGGTGCCGCGGGCTCCCCGCAAGCGGGCAGGGCAATCGCATATGGCGTGCACAGTGTGGCGGCATCGGCAGTGAGCTCCCTCCCCCGCGTGCGGGGGAGAGTTGGGGTGAGGGCTGTCTCAGCAATGGGATTGTCGAGAATTGCGGAGGGAATCCCCAAGTGGTGAGAGCCCTCACCCGCCACGCTCGGGACGATGCTTCGCATCGCCCGGGGCGCGTCGGCCTCTCCCGCAAGCAAGCGGGAGAGGCGGAGCAAGCCCGCGATCCCCGTTAAATCCATATGCGATTGCCCTGCGCAAGCGGGGGGAGGGAGCGCGCCGGCTTCGGAGCTTCCTGCCGTTGCCCAATCGAGTGGCAGAGCGCTGATGCCTCCGACCTTTGTCTGACCCGCGTTCGCACCCGCGAGGGCGGCACGAGGCTTGATTCTCCCGGGGCGTCCGGTCATCCTTGCTGACGGAACCGCAATGATCGGAATTCCAACACCAAGAGCCCATCAGGGCCATTCGGAAACGTCAACAAGCCTCAACAAAACAAAGTCGATCCTCGACGCAGACAAGACGACACCAAGATCGTTCCCCGGTCGACGCATCGGCATAACGGAGGACTACTAATGGAACGTCGTAAATTCCTGACGGCAGGCGGATTGGGCCTGGCCGCAAGCGCTGTTGCTGCGCCGGCTATCGCACAATCGATGCCCGAAGTCAGATGGCGGCTTGCCGCAAGCTGGCCCAAGGCGCTCGATACGCTCTATGGCGGCTGCGAACATTTCTGCAAGCGCGTCGCCGAGATCACCGACAACCGCTTCCAGATCCAGCCCTTCGCCGCCGGCGAGATCGTGCCTGGCCTGCAGGTGCTGGATGCGGTCTCGAATGGCACCGTCGAGATGGGCAACACCGCGCTCTATTATTATTGGGGCAAGAACCCCGCCTTCACCTTCGGCACGGCGCTTCCGTTCGGATTGAACACGCGCCAGCAGATCTCGTGGCTGCTGTGGGGTGGCGGACAGGATCTCGTCAACGACCTTCTGAAGGAGCACAACGCCTACGGCATTCCGACCGGATCCACCGGCGCCCAGATGGGCGGCTGGTTTCGGAAGGAGATCAAGTCGGTGGAGGACATCAAGGGCCTCAAATTCCGCATCGGCGGATTTGCCGGCACGATCATGGCCAAGCTCGGCGCGGTGCCGCAGCAGATCGCCGGCGGCGACATCTACCCGGCGCTGGAAAAAGGCACGATCGATGCCGCCGAGTGGGTCGGCCCCTACGACGACGAGAAGCTCGGCTTCGTGAAGGTGGCCAAATACTACTACTACCCCGGCTGGTGGGAGGGCACGAGCCAGGGCCATAACATCTTCAACCTCGACAAGTGGAACGCACTGCCGAAACACTATCAGGCGGCGGTCGATGCGGCCTCGCGCGACACCTATACCTGGATCACCGGCAAGTACGACGCGTTGAACGCGCCGGCGCTGAAGCGGCTCCTGGTGTCGGGCGCGATCCTGAAGGCGTTCCCGCAGGAGGTGCTGGAGGCCTGCTACAGTGCCGCCAACGAGATCTATGCCGATCTGTCCAAGACCAATCCGCATTTCGGCAAGATGTATGCGAGCCTGGCCGCCTATCGCGGCGAGGCGCTGCCGTGGTTCCAGGTCGCGGAGCTGAGCTTCGACAGCTTCATGATGCGGATGCGGACGAAAACGTAAGGGGCTAGAGAGTCGCACGACTAAAGACTGAGAAGCCCCGGGGATGGCAACGTCTCTGGGGTACGCAGCAAGGCTGCACATGCTGCGCCAGTTTAATGCGTTGCTGTTTCCACATCGTCATGGCCGGGCTTGTCCCGGCCATCCACGCCGAACCACACGGCACGAAGAACGTGGATGCCCGGGACAAGCCCGGGCATGACGACTTCTCATTGCTCATGTCCGATGAGCTCCAGTGCGCCTTCGCAACTGCGAGCACGCCGACGCCGCTTGATTATCCCTGGGCGACCGGTCATCCTGACCATCGGAACCGCAACGCGCGGAATCCACAAAGAGCCCCTAAGGGCCTTCGGAAACGCCCACATCGTCACAACACCACGTCGGTTATCGGCGAAGCCAAGACGACACAAGATCGTTCCCCTGGTCGATGAATCGGCGCAACGGAGGGATACGCATGAAACGTCGTGATTTCCTGAAAGTGACTGGCGCCAGCCTGGCGGCAAGCACGGCAGTCGCCGCGCCGGCCATTGCGCAGTCGAGCCCTGAAGTGAGATGGCGGCTCGCTGCGAGCTGGCCCAAGGCACTCGATACGCTCTATGGCGGCTGCGAATATTTCTGCAAGCGCGTCGCCGAGGTCACCGACAACAAATTCCAGATCCAGCCGTTCGCGGCCGGAGAGATCGTCCCGGGCCTGCAGGTGCTGGATGCCGTGTCGAACGGCACCGTCGAGATGGGCAACACGGCGCTGTACTATTATTGGGGCAAGAACCCCGCATTCACCTTCGGCACGTCGCTGCCGTTCGGGCTGAACACGCGGGCGCACATCTCCTGGCTGCACTTCGGCGGCGGCACGGAGATGCTCAACGACCTCCTGAAGGAATACAACACCGTCGGCATTCCAACCGGCTCGACCGGCGCCCAGATGGGCGGCTGGTTCCGGAAGGAGATCAAATCGATGGAGGATTTCAAGGGACTGAAATTCCGCGTCGGCGGCTTCGCCGGCACGATCATCGCCAAGGTCGGCGGCGTGCCGCAGCAGATCGCGGGCGGCGACATCTATCCGGCGCTGGAGAAGGGAACGATCGACGCGGCCGAATGGGTTGGGCCCTATGACGACGAGAAGCTCGGCTTCGTGAAGGTCGCGAAGTACTACTACTATCCGGGCTGGTGGGAAGGCACCGGCCAGGGCCACAACATCATGAATCTCGACAAATGGAACGCGCTGCCCAAGCCCTACCAGGCCGCGATCGAGATGGCCTCGCGCGACACCTTCACCTGGGTCACCGGCAAATACGACTACGTCAACCCGCCGGCGCTGAAGCGCCTGCTGGTGGCCGGCGCGATCCTGAAGCCGTTCCCGCAGGAGGTGCTTGAGGCCTGCTACAGCGCCGCGAACGAGATCTACGCCGACCTCACCAAGACCAACCCGCACTTCAACAAGATGTACACGAGCCTGTCCGCCTTCCGGAACGAGTCGCTCGCCTGGATGCAGGTCGCCGAGCTCAGCTACGACAGCTTCATGATGCGGATGCGCACGCGGACGTGAGGCGCTTAGCGGTTTGCTGAGTTGGAAATCGGGATAGGGGGGACGTCTCGCGACGTCGCCCCTCCCACACGACCGGACATACGGGTCCGTATCCGGCGGTTCACCGGACTAAGCGCGAACGGTTTGTTTTGCGTCCGCGCCTGAGGTTCAGATGGTGGACTCCGTCGCGTTGGCTTCGGCTCCTTTGAGCGGCGCCGTCCGGGCTTCACCCTTTCCCGCCGCTCCCAAGGCCAGTGACCTGGATTTCCGCCGCATGGCCGGCTCGAGGTTTCCACATCCAAACGTCTTTCCAGCGTTCGGGCCTTCAGCGAAACTCGTTCCGCCTCCAATGCCGTCTGCTGACTTCTGCGCTGCGGTCAGGCCACCTTACGGCCGCCTCAGTCCCGTTGCCGGGACACAGCGCAGACCTCCCGAGGTAAGACCGACCGCATCCGGTTCTTGTCCATCGGGCCGCGGCTTTGCTCCGGGCTTTCTTCAGACCCCATCTCGCGATGGCGCCCTTGCGCTTCGCTAATCCTTCGCCGTCATCAGGCTGGATAGAGGACTTCCACCTCCAAGCTGTCGTTCATACTCGGCACACACGAAAATGGCCGGAGCTGTGCTCCGGCCATCGCATCCCGTTACGTCGAAGCTCAGGCGGCGCCCTTCAGCTTCTTGGTGCATTCGCTGTAATAGCCGCCGCCCTTCTGGATCCACTTCAAGCCGCCATTGCCATTGGTGGTCTTGTTGGCATTGTACTGGTCGACGCAGGTGTGCAGCCGCGCCTTGCCGGCAGGCTCCTTGGCGTATTTCGAGTCGACCGCGTTCGGAAAGATTGCGGGTCCGGCCGGCAGGGTCGGCGCCGGGGCGGCAGCGGGCGCCGCCTCCTTCTTTGCAGCCGTCTTCGGCTCGGCGGGCGCGGCCGGTGCAGCCGCGGCCGGCGCAGCGGCGGGCGTCGCATCGGCGCCGCACTGGGCCTTGCGGAAGTCATTCCATTTCATCGTACCGAGCGAACCGTCCTTCTTGGCAGCCTGGTATTTCGCGCTGCACTCCTGCGAGGTCAGCGCCTGCGCCGGTGCTGTGGCCACCCATGCCGCAACACCCGACACCACGATCGCACACAACAATTTTGTCTGAATGGTCATCCCTAGGTCTCCTCCTTGGTCTTCCCGGACGGAAGCGAAACGAGGATTGCTATCCTAGCGTGCCGGTCGCTTCCGACAAGAAGGCGATGGCTTTCGCCGCCAAAATATAGTGATCCCCGCCACACGAACCATTCATGTCGCGTTCAGCAACGCGGGTCGACGTTCCATCCCTTCGCCATTTTGCCAAGAAGAGTGCAACACCATGACCCTCGCCTCTCGTCTCGCTGCCGTCGCCCTCGCATCCCTGCTCGCCACCGGCACCGCCTTCGCGCAGACGGCTGCGCCGGCTGCCAAGACCGACGCCGCTGCCACCGCCGACAAGAAGGCGCCGAAGGAGCGTTCGACCGAGTCGCTGGAATGCTCCAAGCAGGCGGATGCCAAGGGCCTGCACGGCAAGGAGCGCAAGAAATTCCGCTCCGAGTGCATCAAGACCGCGAAGGCCGGCACTGCCGCCCCCACCGCCGACAAGAAGTAAATCCGTCACGATCTTCCGCGAGCAATGAGGGGCGTGCGCATTGCGGCATGACGTAGCCGCAATTGTGCGCCTCTCGCCGATTTGCGATAAGGCGGTGTGAAGCAAATCACCGCCTCCCTGTCGTTCGAATGGCCAAGCCGTGCCAAGATCTTGAGCACGGTGGAGACACTCGTCATCGGCACTGCCGGCGGCCTGGTGTTTCTCGTCGCCAATCTTCCCGGCGGGCTGATCTCGGGCTCGATGATCGCGGTCGGGATCGCCGCGATCGCGGGGCGCCAGCTCATGCTGCCGCCGCTCCTGACCCAGACCGTGCTGGTGCTGCTCGGCATCTCGCTGGGCTCGGTCGTCTCGCGCCATCTGATCCAGCAGGTCAGCGCCTATCCTCTGACCATCGGCCTGCTCGCGCTCGCTACCTTCTGCTCGACCTTCGGCTCGAGCTACTACCTCCAGCGCATCCATGGCTGGGACCGCACCTCGGCCTTCCTCGCCGGCAGCCCCGGCGCGCTGTCGCAGATCACGATTTTGGCGGTCGAGCGCGGCGCCGACCTGCCGGGCATCGCGGTGGTGCAGACCATGCGCGTCATCATCCTCACTGCGGCACTGCCGATGGTGCTGGCGCTCGCGGGCGTGGCGCCTTCGGCTGCGCCGTCCCTGACGACGGCCATTGCCTCGCCGCTCGACCTCGTGGAGCTGGTCGCAGCCTCGCTGGCCGCAGCGCTCGTGCTGCGGCTGATCAAGTTTCCGGCAAGCTGGATGTTCGGTGCGATGATCGGCTCCAGCGTGCTGCATGGCGCCGGCTGGGTCGAGGGCGGCCTGCCGGACTGGGGGCGCGGCGTGGCGCTGATCGGCATCGGCGCCCTGATCGGCAGCCGTTTCGCGCGGATGCGGATCAAGACCCTCGCCGGCCACATCAACGCGGCGCTGGGGTCATTTGCCGTGGCAATCGCCGTCTCCGCGCTCTTCGTCGGCATCGTCGCTCTCACCACGCAGGTGAAGTTCTCCGACGTCGTCGTCGCCTTCGCGCCGGGCGCGATGGACGCCATGCTGGCCTTGGCGCTGACGCTGCACATCGACCCGATTTTCGTCGGCGCCCATCATCTGTCGCGCTTCGTGTTCGTGACGATCGCGACGCCCGGCATCGTGCACCTGTTCGGCCGCACGCAGGACGACGTGGATGATTAGGCTCTAGCGCTTCGCAGTCGCCACAAATCCCCACGCGGCGATCGCGGCCATCAGCAGCGAGATCAGCACGTTGTAGCCGGCGAGCGAAAGGCCGAGAAAGCGCCACTGCACCTCGTCGCAGCGCACCACCTTCACGGTGTCGAGCCGCGAGAAGAGATCCCCAGCGTTGCCAAGATTGACGACGGGGCCGGAGCAGTCGGTCGGCCCCTTCCAGAACCCCCATTCGACGCCGGAATGGTAGGTGCCGAGGCCGGCATTGGCGAGCGTCGCCAGCGCGAGGATCGCCAAGGCGGCGAGCAGCAGCGGCCGCGGCGCCCCGCTCCTCGCCGCAAGCGCCGTCAGCGCGCCGAGCGGGATCGCGAGGTAATAGGCGTAACGCTGCTCCAGGCAGAGCGGACAGGGCAGGATCTCCAGCACGAGCTGGAAGAACCAGGCGCCCGCGATCGTGGCTGCCGCAATCAACGTGACGAGCAGCGAGGCGGTCAACGCAGGGCTCGCGGCCGCCGGCTTGAATGCAGGTATTGCGGCACTCTGGGTCGTCACGGCAGCCTCTTCCGGTGGGTCGCTTCCATAGCCTCTAACCCCGGCCCATGCAGCTGTCGAGAACGGCCGGGATCACTTTGGCGCGGGTTGACCTCGCTTTGGCCATGGCTATAGTCCGCCGGCTTCGCGACGCCCGCTTTTGGGGCCGACCGAGGGCCCCTGTGGCGGAACTGGTAGACGCGCTCGACTCAAAATCGAGTTCCGCAAGGAGTGCTGGTTCGATTCCGGCCAGGGGCACCACGCTTCGCCCTTACGGGCTTCGCGTGGCGCAGCCACGCCAAGCCGGAAAGGCGAAGCGTGTCCGGCGAAGCCTCTTGGCGAAGACGGACTGGATCAACATTCCCTCCCCTTCCAATCGTCACATCCCACCTGTATAAACCGGTAGCTTCTTCCGTAACTCGAAGGAGCTCACATGAACGACCTGCACGCGTGGCTTTCAGAGCAGCACCACGGCCTGCGCACCTTCCGGACATTCCAGCAAAAGCTCGAGACGCTCGGCCGGGACGATCCCGCCCAGCGTGGTCTCTGCCGCCTGCTCGGCGGTGTCGTCGGCAGCTATGTCGAGGCCTTTGACGAGGCCCCGCTGCCGGTCGAGGTCGCCGAGGGCGCCTATCACCGCCTGCTGACGCTGGTTGCGAGCATCGACCTGAACGCCGACGCTGACCGCCGGCTCGCCGACATCAACCGTGTGGCGGAGAGCCGGCTCTGGCAGTGACGAGAAAGTGCCGCGTACACTTGCCGGCGTCGCGGACACGCCGTGCCGGCAGAAGGCCGCGTGCGTGCCGGTACGAACGACCGTCGAGGCGTTCGACTTCGCCGGGCTTGTACCTATATCCTGCGGCAACAGTTGGTGTGGCAGCGAGCAGCTTTGATGGCCAGGAGACGCACGACGGAAGCCGACATCGACGACCTTCCCCGCTATTTCGTCTGGGTCCGGGGCCTCGAAGGCCCCGAGCCGCAAAAATGGACGGCGATGGATTTCGGCGTCGGCGACTGGAAGCGGCCGCTCGTGCTCGCCTATCTGGAGCTGCCGGAAGGCGAGCGGCATCTGCCGCTGTCGGCGCTGGCGCGGCGTTATCCGCCGCCGCGAATGGACGTTTCGTAGAGTGGGTGAGCGTCAACGTAACCACCCTGCGACGATCCACATGACCGCCCCGTAGCCGTCCGGCCCGCCGACCACTGCGAGACGGCACGTTCCTGCTTGCCACCTCAGCGGGATTGTGTGCAGAATACACGTTATTTCATAACGCAACCATTGATTGAATCGGGGAAGTGGCGTCCGGCGCGGGCCTGAAACGCTTCCTCGTGCAATTGCCGGAGGAGCCCATGCCACATCATGATGGCGCGCGGAACACCGATATCGCCAGACCGGAACTCCCGCATAGCGACGTGAATGCCGACGGCACGACCGCCGCTCGGTCGCGACGCAAGCTGGTGCTGTTCGCCGATGGCACGGGCAATGCCTTCACGACCCAGGAATCCAGCGTCTGGCGTCTCTACGAGGCGCTCGACCACACTCAGCCGGACCAGATCGCCTATTACATCAAGGGCGTCGGCACCGCCGGCTGGGCGCCGCTCGCCGCGCTCGACGGCGCCACCGGCATCGGCGTGCCCGGCAACGTCCGCAAGCTCTACCGCTTCCTGTGCTGGAACTGGCGCGAGGGCGACGAGATCTACATCTTCGGCTTCAGCCGCGGCGCCTTCACCGCGCGCACGCTGGCGGCGCTGATCGCGAGCCAGGGCCTGGTGCCCGCGGAGATCAAGGGCGAACCGGTCTCACATGCCGAGATGGAGCGCAACGCCATGGCGGCGTGGCGGGAATACCGCAAGAAGTCGGTCGGCTATTGGAGCCTTCCGACGATCTGGATAACACGCTGGATTCGAGACCTGCTGCTCCTCATTTATCACTTCTTCTGCGGCCACCGCTCCTATTGCACCGTCCGCAAGGCCATGGTCGGCCGGAGAAACGTCAAGATCGAATTTCTCGGACTGTTCGACACAGTCGAAGCGTTCGGCGTCCCGATCGAGGAATTACGCGTGGCGATCGACTGGTCGGTCTGGCCAATCTCGTTCCGCAACCACGAACTCTCACGCACGGTGAAGCGCGCCTGTCACGCGCTCGCGCTGGATGACGAGCGCACCAGCTTCCATCCCTTGCGCATCGACCAGAGAAAACTGAAAGAGACGCACCAGACCGTCAACGAGGTGTGGTTCGCCGGCGTGCATTCCGATATCGGCGGCGGTTATCCGGAGTCCTCCCTTTCCTTCGTCCCGCTGGTCTGGATGGTCGAACAGCTCGGTGGGCAGCTCCGCTTCCAGAACGGATCGATCGAGCATTTCCAAGCCTATCAGTCGGCGATCGGACCACGGCATGATTCACGCAGCGGCGCGGCGGTGCTGTACCGATACGATCCTCGTCCGATCCGCGTCGGTGAGGAAAATGGCGGCCCGCCGGTGGTACACTTCGCCGTGGTCGAGCGGATGCTATTCGGGTGCGATGACTACGCACCGATCATGCTTCCAGCAAACGCGCGCGTGCTGATGCCCGATGGAAGCATCCAGGAGCTCACCGATGCCGGCACGCATAAGGCCATGCAGGACGCCTATCTGCAAAAGGCCAAGGGCTTGGGGGACAAGGAGCAAGCCGGCGCCTTCGCCGCGATGGCAGCACCCAACGCGGAGATGGTCAATCTCGCGCATGGCGCCGTGTGGTGGCGGCGCGTGGCTTATTTCTCGCTCCTCATCATGGCCGGTGTGATCGTCGCCTGGCCGTGGATCGCGCACAAGATCGTCGAATTGTCGGTGGAGAACGGCCTGCGCGATACCCTCGTGCTGCGGATCATCACCGACATCGACTGGGGCCTCGGCGCCGTGATCGGGCCCATCGCCAACCTGCTCAAGAACGTCTTGCCGTCCTATGCCGGGCCATGGCTCGACATCGCGCTCTACTACCCCAGCCTGACCTTGCTCGTCGTGCTGTTCACGTGGGGCGTCTGGCGTGTGAACTCCCTGCTGCGCGACGGCATTCAGGAGCGGGCGCGGCTCGCCTGGTACCGGCCGGACCGCAAGGCAAGCCTGAAGAACCTCAGCAGGCTGAACTTCTTGTTCAAATTCGGCGGCTTCATGCAGAGCAACGGCGGATGGCTACACGTCCCGTTCGCCAAGTTCGTCTTTCCGATCGTCGCCATCGTCGCGATCTATGCCTTGGGCCTCCTGATCGGCTCGAGCAGCTTCTTTACCTGGCGCCTCGCGACGGGCCAGGTTTGCGAGAGCCCCGACACAAGGGCGGAAAGGGAAAAAAGAGCCGGGGTAAAGGGGCCGGCGAATATCGCGCCGGCGAAGCCGGTGGGTGACGAGGCTGTCCAGGCAACCGAGCCGTTCAAGGTCGACCAGTTCTGCTGGGCAAGCAGGCTTTCGGTCGAGAAAGGCCGCAAATACCGCGTCTGGATCGATATGGATGAACCCTGGTTCGATCGCACGATCATGACCGGCGTCAACGGATTCCAGACCTACGAAACACATCACTACTTCGCCTTGCCGATTCGGCGGCTGTTCGGCGCAGACTGGTTCCAGCCGATGGTGCGCGTCGGCGAGAAGGGCTTGAACGATCAACCACTGCAAGCCGTGAACGCGATGTCCGCCGATGAGCTGCCCCGCCGGATGAATCCGACCCTCCCTGCGGAAAAGGACAATGACAAGTCGAAGAACAGATATCCCGTGCATCTCGAGGATGCGACGGAGTTGGCCGATCCCGCCGACACGGAGAAGCTGAAGAAGCTCAAGGGCGACGTGGCCGGAATGGGTACATTCGATGCGCTTCCCAAGAACGACACGGCACGCAAGGTCTGGGACACGCAGAAGCTGGCGAACCGGATGGTCGCCGAATTCGTGGCGCCCGACTCCGGCGAGCTGTTCTTCTACGTCAACGACGCCGTGCAGATCTTTCCGGAATTCCTGCGATGGTTGGTCCCGGCAAAATACGCCGCCTATTTCGGACCGGACGAGCAGTACTACAAGAACAACAGCGGAACCGCGCGGATCACGGTGCAGCGGCTGCCGGCACCATCGCTGCCGGTGGACCAACCGCCGGTGAACAAATAGCGCCTGGAGCCGCAACTCACTTCAGGTGACCTCATCGGCCAGCAGCTGCTGGCCCAGCGCCATGGGTCTCCCCCGCCCCATGATTATGGGTGTCGCGGCGCCCGTGCCGCGGCTAAACTTGGCCTTGCGCCGCGGGGGACACGCGGTGCGGGACGATGGACATGAGCGAACAGGGCGAGACGGGTGAAGCCATCACCATCCTCCTCGTCGAGGATGACGCGCCGACCTGCTGGCGGCTCCAGGACGCGCTGGTCAAGGCCGGCTACGAGGTGCGCAGCGCCGGCACGCTGGGCGAAGCCCGTTCAGCGCTGGGAGAGGCGGCGCCGCGCGTGCTGCTCACCGATCTCAGGCTTCCCGACGGCCACGGCGTCGAGCTGATCCGCGAGGTCCGGCAGCGCCTTCCCGACACCGAGATCATGGTGATCTCGGCGCTCGGCGACGAGGAGAGCGTGATTTCCGCGATCACGGTCGGTGCCACCGGCTACCTCCTCAAGGACGCCTTCCCCACCGATATCGCCACCACCGTGCGCGACCTGGTCGCCGGCCATTCGCCGATCTCGGCCTCGATCGCCCGTTTCATCGTACGGCGAACGCAGAATTCGGCAGAGCCGCCGCCGGGCCCCGCACTCAACACCGCAAGACTGACGCCGCGCGAGATCGACATCCTCTGGGGCATCGCCAAGGGTTTCAGCTATGCCGAGATCGCGAGCCATCTCGGCCTGTCCAGGCAGACCGTGCCCGGCCACATCAAGAACATCTATCGCAAGCTCGAAGTGCATACGCGCAGCGAAGCGGTGTTCGAGGCGGTGCAGCAGGGCCTGATCAAGCTGTGAGCGAGATCGCGGCGAAGGCACCGGTCAAACCCGCGCGGCGCCGGCTGCTGGCCGCGCGCCTCGTGCCTTATCTGCTGCTCCAGGCGTTGATCGTGATCGCCACCATCCTCGGACTGCGGCTGCTCCAGCCGAGCGACCCCGACGATTTTGCCCTGAGCGGATTTTCGCTGCGGGAGGACGGCGCGACACGTCCCGTGACGCTGCCGCATTTCACCTCGTCGCGCTACTCGCTGGCCGACCCGCCGCTCTACACTGGCGCCTTCACGTACCGGCGCGGCGAGGCGGCGGCGGGATGGTCGGTATTCCTGCCGCGCTTCAGCAATGCGGTGGAAGTCGCCGTCAACGGCGTCGTGGTGCTCGATTCCCGGCGCGATGCCAACGCCAACCGGCCGGACCGCAACACGCCGCAGATCGCGTTCATCCCCGCATCGCTGCTGCGCGACGGCGGCAACGAGATCACGGTGCGGCTTTTCGTATGGGGCCCGCTGAAGGGTTTTCTCGACACCGTCTATGTCGGACCCGATGCGGCTTTGCGTCCCGCCTATGAGACACGCACGCTGCTGTTCGTCACCTTGCCCGTGGTGTTCTCCGCCTGGCAGTCCATCCTCGCCGTGATCCTCGCGATCATGTGGCTGATGCGGCGACGCGAGCCGGTCTATGGCGTGCTGGCGGCGGCGATGGTGCTCGGCGTCGTGCAGGCGTTCGTTCCGCCGCCGGTGCCGCCGGCCACCACGTCTCGGCTTGCCGCGGTGCTGCTGGCATCGGCCCCGGCCGAGAGCGCGCTGATCGTCATGTTCGGCGTGCTGTTCTTCGGCTGGCGCTGGCCGCGTTACGGCGCGCTGCTGTTCGTGCCGGGCATCGTCGTGTTCGTGGTCGGGGTGATCGCCGGGCCGCCGCTGCCGCGCATTCTGTTTCTCCTGCTTGGCATCCCCACGGTCGGGGTCTGCCTGTTCCTGATGGCCTGCGTCACCGCGGCCGCGGTGGTGCGGCGGCAGGATGCCGCGAGCTTCACGCTCGGCTGCGCCGTGAGCATCGTGCTGACCTGCTGGGTCCACGACATGCTGTCGGTGTTCGAGATCGTGACCAATGAGCGCATCTTCGTTTCGCGCCTGTCCTATTCGGCGATGCTGGTCGCGATCGGCGCCGGGCTGACCTGGCGCTTCGCCCGTGCGCTGAACCAGGTCGACAGCTTCGCCGGTCAGCTCGTGACGCGCGTGCGCGAGGCCGAGGAGCGGCTGAAGGCGAGCTTTGCCCGCGAGGAGGCACGCGCCCGTGCCGCCGCACTCGCCAACGAACGCACGCGGCTGATGCGCGACCTGCATGACGGCCTCGGCGGCCAGCTCGTCAGCATCGTCGCGCTGTCCGAGCGCGGCCATGAGGGCGCGACCATCACGGATGCCGCCCGCGCCGCGCTGAAGGATCTCCGTCTCGTCATCGACTCCATGGACGACATCGGCGGCGACCTCATGCTCGCGCTCGGCTCCTGGCGCGAACGCGCGGCGATGCAATTGCGGCCGCACGACATCGCGCTCGACTGGCGCGTGGCGACGCCGCAGGGCCTACCGCTGCATCCCGAGCTCAGGCCATGGCACGTCATCCAGATCGTGCGTATCCTCGACGAGGCCGTGACCAATGCCGTCAAGCACGCACACGCCCGTAGTATCGCGGTCACCATCGAAACGCTTGACACAGACCGGGGGCCATACGGCGTGATCAGCGTGACCGACGACGGCCGTGGTTTCGCACTGGCCGGCGAGGCCGCGGCTGCGAGCCAGACCGCGCGGGGCTTGCGCAATATGAGAAGCCGCGCTGCGCGCTGCGGCGCCGTGCTCGATCTGAGCTCGGATGCCGGGGGCACGCGGGTGCGGCTGCAATTGCCGCAAACCTTTCCCGACAGCGACGCTGCTGCGGGCTGAAAAGCCCCCTCCCCGAACGTGTGGGACGCGCGGAGAGAGGGAACGGGCCGGATGTTTTGCCTGCGGAGGACGGGGGGTTCGTCCGCAAGGCTCCTGTGCCCGAAGCGATGCAATCAATTCAATCGAACGAGATTGTCAGCGCACGCCGACGCGATTGACCGGGCCGCCGCGATTCATCGGCGTGCCTGCACGGACGCCGACACCGGGCGCACCGACGCCGGGCGTTGCGACCGCCGCTGCCGCGACCGGGGCTCCCGGCGCGACCACCACCGCCGCCGTCGGCCGCACCACGCAGCCCTTGGGTACGCCGACCGTCTTGCAATAGACCACCGCCTGCGCCGGGCTCGTACCTAGCGACACCATCGCCGCACCCGCCAGCGCCATGATCGTCAGCCCGGCGCTCAGCGCTCCCGCTCTTTTCGACATCTTGCTCTCCTGCTCCCGTTCGGCGTCCCGGTGCAATCACCGGTTTTCGCAGCCGACGTGCAGTCTGAATGGCAAAAGACGGCGGGCGGATACATGCCATGAAGATGGGGGGACCGCCGGCCAGACGCGGGGGCCGATGCCATGAACATGGCATGGACCGGCACCAAGGCTTCGCGAGATGGTCCGCCCGCTTGATCCCAGACGGGACCACCGACAATCCCAAAGAGGTGCTTTATGAAGATTTCGGTTCTTGCCGCGCTGCTGCTTGCCGCCACCGCCCTGCCCGCCGCAGCACAATCCGGACCGACGCTGCAGGAGCAGATGGCCTGCCGCGGCGACGCCAGCAAATTCTGCGCCGAACATGTCGGCAAACCGCCGCAGATGAACGCCTGCCTGCGCGAGAACAAGTCGAAGCTTTCAGACAGCTGCCGCAAGGTGGTGGAATCGCGCGGCGGCTGATCTGGCGTAAGCTTCACCCTCCCCCTCCAGGGTCCCTCCAGGGGAGGGTGAAGCAACAGACGACCATTCCAAAGCACAAATCTTGCAAGCGCTTCGCTGCGTAAATGTCTTGGCGGAGTGCTCTTCAATGTACGACACGATCATCGTGGGCGCCGGCTCGGCCGGTTGTGTGCTGGCCAACCGGCTGTCGGCCGATCCGCACCGCAAGGTGCTGGTGCTGGAGGCTGGCCGGGCGGCGCCACTCGCCTCCGACATTCCGTCGGATTGGCCGACGATGTTCAACACGGCGGTCGACTGGGGCTATTACACCGAGCCGCAAGCGGGCTGCCGCGGACGGCGGATCTTCTGGCCGCGCGGCAAGATGGTCGGTGGCTCCGGCGCGATGAATGCGATGATCTACATCCGCGGCCTGCCCTCCGATTACGACGGCTGGGCGAAGGCGGGATGCGCGGGCTGGGCCTGGTGCGACGTGCTGCCGAAATTCATCGCCTTCGAGAACAATACGCGCTTCATCGACGATCCCTTGCACGGCACAAGCGGGCCGCTGCACGTCGCCGACGTTTCCCATGTCGACGCGAACGAGCTGAAATGGCTGGAGGCGGCCCAGGCCGCAGGTCTTCCGCACAATCCCGATTTCAACGGCGCCACCCAGGAAGGCGCCGGCTTCTTCCAGTTCGTCATCCGGGACGGAGAGCGTTTCGGCACCGGCAAGGCCTATTTGCGCCCGGCGCTGACGCGCGCCAATCTCACGCTCAAGACGGGCGTGCGCGTCACCCGCATCATCATCGAGCGCTCACGCGCCATCGGCGTCGAATATCTCGATAACGGGCAACCGAAGAGCGCCTTCGCCACCAGCGAGGTGGTGCTCGCCTCCGGCGCGATCGGCTCGGCGCAACAGCTGATGCTGTCGGGCGTCGGCCCCGCCGACGAATTGAAGGCGGCCGGCGTGGACGTCGTGCACGAGCTGGCGGGCGTCGGCAGGGATCTCCAGGATCACATCAACATTCCCATCACCTTCTACACGAAGGAGAAGATCGGCGTCGGCGCCTGGACCGAGGAGAGTCTGGCCGCGAGCCTCGAGGAGTGGCAGACGCACCGCAGCGGTCCGCGCACCTCGCCCTGGGTCGCCGCCGGCGCGCATGTGCGCAGCCGCCCCGATGTCGAGCCCGACCTCCAGCTCTACGGCGCGATCAGCCCGCACCGCGACTATGTCCGCTTCCTGTCGTCCAGGCCGGGCATCACCCTGCATGCGACCTTGCAGCGGCCGAACAGCCGCGGCCGCATCACGCTGCGCTCGGCCGATCCGATCGAGCATCCCGCGATCGACCCCTGCTATTTCACGTCGGATGCGAGCGGCAGCGACATCGCGACCTTGATCGAAGGCGTGCGCATCAACCGCCGCATCGCCGCGCAATCGCCGCTGAAGGAGATGATCGAGGGCGAGGTCACGCCGAGCGCGGAAGCGGTGAACGACGCCGAGATCGGCGACTACATCCGAGGCCATTGCACCACGCTCTATCACGCCGCCTCGACCTGCCGGATGGGCACCGACGATCTGGCCGTCGTCGATCCGCGGCGCTTGCAGGTGCGCGGCATCGACGGCTTGCATGTCGCCGACGCCTCGGTGATCCCGATCATGGTCTCCGGCAACATCCAGACGCCGACGATCCTGATTGCCGAGCGTGCCGCAGCCGCGATCCTGGGCTAAGCGCTAATCGTCGTCGGGACCGAACAGCCTGATCTGCGGAAAACCACTGCGCGGGCGGCCCGCATAGTCGCGCGCATCGGAATCTTCGCGGACGCTCCGCGCCACATCGTCCCAATCGGTACGGTCGCGCGTGCCACGTGGATCACGCAGGTCGTAGCGATGATGGTCGGCCCAACGCTCGCGGCGATCCATCCGGCGCCGTTCGGACGCGGCACGCTTCACGTCGGCATCCCTCGCTTTGGCATAGGCATTGTCGGGTGAAGCGGATAGCTCTGTCGAAGCCTGCTCGACGGGCTTTGCGACTTGCGGAGACGATTCCGATGCCTGCTTCGGCGGCTCGACTGCCGCCGCTTGCGACGACTGCGGCGCAGACTGCTCGGCCTTCGCCTGAGTGGTTTGCGCCTGAGTGGTTTGCGCGTCGGGCTTTGTCTCAGGCTTTGCTTCGCCCTGTGCCTGCGCGGGCGCGGCGATCATCGCACCGAAAGTTTGCGAGCCGGCGAGATATTGCACGCGCTCCGCCGGCGCACCTGTCATCGCCGGCGTTGCGGCGGCTTCGGCGCGTTGCGCCATCTTGCCGGTGTCCGGGCCCTGCTTGGGCGCGATCGGATTCATGATGTTGCCGGCGACGATGCCGCCACCGAGACCAATGGCGATGGCCGCGACGATGGTTCCGGCACCGACGAAATAGGCTGTCGAGGCGCGCATTGATCCGCTCCCTGTTTGGAGCGGGCAACGCCTGAAGATTGCCGGATGTTCCTGATATCGGCGGTTCCCTAACGCGCGGGAACCACGATTCAGATCTGCTGCGCGACCTTCTCGAGCCCGATGAGGCGAGCGAGCTTGCGCACTTCTTCCTTCTGGTCGTCACGCAGCTGGAACAGCAGCGGCATCGCCGCCGACTTCAACTGCTGGACCTCGTCGCAATTCGGATCGATTTGCGCGCTGGGCGGTGCGTTCGG
Organism: Bradyrhizobium sp. GW821-FHT12B03; assembly: GCF_058807535.1. Lineage (NCBI taxonomy): Bacteria > Pseudomonadati > Pseudomonadota > Alphaproteobacteria > Hyphomicrobiales > Nitrobacteraceae > Bradyrhizobium > Bradyrhizobium sp. GW821-FHT12B03. The sequence continues at coordinate 41,923 of NZ_JBXAQU010000012.1, read as the reverse complement.
ATTGGAGAGCCTGTTCGCCGAGATCTTGCGGACAACGTTGCGCAGCGCGGTCTCGACCGAGGGCCAATAATATTCCTGCGACGACGACAGTTTCAGGCGATCCCTGATCCCCGCGATCTGCACTTCGGACAGCAGCGAATAGGACTTCTGCGGCTGCGGCTTGGCAACCGCTTTCGGCTTGGCCGGGACCTCGACAGCGGGAACTTCCGCCGTGGCGGGCGCCTCGTTCAAGTTCGCCGATGAACCCGTCTTGGGCATCGGAAAATCGGACGGGGTCGCCGCGGCAAAGGCCTGGCGCAACGGCTCGGTCAGCACGGGCGTCTGCGCAAGCCTGTCGGCGGGCACCTGGACCGGCTCGATCGCGGCCGAGGCCAGCGCCAGCGTCGGAACCAGACGGTCGGCCTTGGCGGCGCGGTTGGTCGCAAGCGGCTTCGGCGGGGCCTGGGTGATCATCTCCGCAGAGACGCTGGGCACGCTGTCGCGTCCGAGAATGGCAGTGGTGGCAGCGCCGAGGACGAGGAAACAGGTCAGCACGACGATGGTGATGGCTCGGGACAAACGTCTCTCCGGGGAAGGGACCGGTTCACGATGTTGTTAACGGTGCCCGGGAAAATGGAACGAATTAAGGCTTGAGTGTGCCTTTGCGGCGACAATCACCACGCCTGCGGCGACGCAGCCGAAAAGCCGTGTAAAATCAAGCAGCTGCCGCAAGATCGTAGGCATCCTGGATGTCCGCCACGATCTCGGAGGCCTCCCAGACCGCGCGCGGCTCGACCGATTGCAGCGTCACCGTCCAGTTGCCGCCCCGGCGGGTGCGGGGGACGCTGACGATGTCGAAGCGCACGTTGCGGCACAGCGGGTGGCGGGCCAGCGCATGGGCCACCCGGACACGGATTTCGTCCAGCGAAGCCGCCGTCTTGGAGTTGAGAAAATCGAAGTCCATCGCCTGTCCCTCACGGTCCTGCCTGGCGGCCCTGAGGGGGATTCTGGGCAGGCGATGGTTAATCTGCCGTTAAGCGAGGGGCTGCGGAGCTATGCGGGATTAACTGTGACCGGCGCCGGAAGTCTCCGTCAGGGCCAGGCTCGTCCCGGGCATGACGGAGCCCGGCTACCGTCCACCCGCCTCGCGGTATTCGGCAACAGTCCGCGCAACGAGATCGCCGACGGCGAGCACATCGGTCACGCCGGACGTCGAGTGCCCGCCGCTCCAGATATCGCGCCAGCGCTTTGGCCGGTTCTCCCGCGCGGTCACATCGATGTCCCTGGCGATGTCGATGGCCCCGCGCGCCGGCAGGTCGTCGGGATCGAGACCCGCGGCCACGATCGACGGCTTCAGCATGTTGGTCTGAAGTCCCGTGAACGCGGTGGTCAGCAGAATGTCGTCGGCGCTGCTCGCGACCAGCATCCGTTTGTAACGGTCATCCGCCATGCTCTCGCGCGTCGCGATGAATTTCGTACCCATATAGCCGAGATCGCAGCCGAGCACTTCCGCGGCATGCAGCGCGCGGCCGTCGCTGATGCCGCCCGCGAGCACGATGATGCCGTCGTAGAACGCGCGCACCGCACGGACGAAGGCGAACGGGTTGAGCCACCCGGTCTGCCCGCCCGCGCCGGCGGTGAGCAGCACGAGCCCATCGGCACCCGCTTCCGCCGCACGTTCGGCGTGGCGGATCGAGGCAACATCCGCCAGCACCAGCGCACCTGCGTCATGCAGCGGCTTCAACACGGGCGCAGGCGAGCCGACCGAGGTGATGACGATCTCCGGCCTGTGCCGTAGCAGCACCGCGAGATCCTGCTCCAGCCGCGCATTGGAGCGGTGCACGATCAGGTTTGGGCAGAGCGGCGCGGCCTTGCGGCCGGTTTGATCTTCATGCTGCCGCAGCCGCGCTTCAATGTCGGTGAGCCATTCGCCGAGTTGTTCCACGCTACGGCAATTCGCGGTGGGAAAGCTGCCGATCACGCCGCTCTGGCAGGCAGCGACCATGAGCTCGACGCCCGATACCAGAAACATCGGCGCAGCGATCAGCGGCAGGGCGAGACGATCGTGGAAACGTTGCAGGTGATCTGAACTCACGCATGCCTCCCTCGCACGGGCTTTGGCGTTCCATCCCGCATTCCCTGTGCTAGCGTTACGGCAAACATTGGCACGCCAGAAGCCGATGACAAAGCAACGAGGAAACATATGTCCGATCCGCTCCACGCATCGTCCCCGACTTGCGCGCAGGCGCTGCGGGCACTGTCGCGCTATCCTGGCCGCACCGCTTTCGCCTGGCCCGGCGGATCGCTGAGCTATCAGGGCACCATCGACCTGATCGGGCGCATCCAGGGCGTGTTCATGCGGCTTGGATTGCAGCCGGGCGCGCGCGTCGCCTTCCTCACTGCGAACCGCGCCGACACCTGGTGCGCGGGTGTCGCCGCGCAATTGTCTCGGCTCTGCGTCACCTGGCTGCATCCTTTGGGATCGCGGGGTGACCAGCTGTTTCAGCTCGAGGATTCCGGGGCCGAGGTGCTGGTGGTCGATGCGGCTGCCTTCCGCGATCGCGGCGGCGAGCTCGCCGCGCAGGCGGACTGGCTCAAGGCGGTCTTCACCATGGGACCGGCAGACTATGGCGTCGACCTCTTGCAGGCGATCGAGATCGAAGGCCATGCCAGCGCGCATTGCCTCGCCGGCCCCGACGATCTCTCCACGCTGAATTACACCGGCGGCACGACCGGAAAATCCAAGGGTGCGCTGCGCTACCATCGCGAAAATGCCGGAGCCGCGGCCGCGATCCTTGCCGACTTCGAGATTCCCGATGGCGCACGCTACCTCACGGTCGCGCCGATCAGCCATGTCGCCGGCACCAAAGTGCTGCCGACCCTGATGCGCGGCGGCACCGTCCACATGCTGAAGGGTTTCGATCCCGAGGCCGTGCTGGCGACGATCACGCGCGAGCGCATCAACTTCACGCTGTTCGTTCCGACCATGATCTACGTGCTGCTCGACCATCCCGCGCTGAGCAGGACCGACCTCTCCTCGCTCGAGCTCGTGCTCTACGGCGCCTCCGCGATGTCACCGAGCCGGCTGATCGAGGGCATCGAACGGATCGGACCGGTGTTCTCGCAGCTCTACGGCCAGACCGAATGCTATCCGGTCTCGGTGCTGCGCAAGGCGGATCACGATCCGAAGACTCCCGAGCTGTTCCTGTCCTGCGGCTTCCCGATCGCGGCCTGCGAGGTCAAGATTATCGACGACAACGACCAGGAGGTGAAGACGGGCGAAGCCGGCGAAATCTGCGTGCGCGCCCCGCATGTCATGGCGGAGTACTGGAAGCGGCCCGACATCACGGCCGAGACGTTGAAGAACGGCTGGGTCCATACCGGCGACATCGCGCGCAAGGACGAGCGCGGCTACATGTTCATCCTCGACCGCAAGAAGGACATGATCGTCTCCGGCGGCTTCAACATCTTTCCGCGCGAGATCGAGGATGTGCTGTCGCAACATGCCGATGTCGCGATGGTCGCAGTGGTCGGCGTCCCCGACGAGAAATGGGGCGAGGCCGTCACCGCCATCGTCGTGCCACGCGAGGGCGCAAAGCCTGATCCGGACGAGCTGATCAACATGGTGCGGACCCGAAAGGGGTCGGCGCACGCCCCCAAGCAGATCCAGTTCGTCAAGCAATTGCCGATGACCGGCGTCGGCAAGGTCGACAAGAAGGTGCTGCGCGCAGGCTTCTGGAGCGGACGGGATCGGATGGTGGGTTAAGGTGTTGGACAGCCGCCGGACTTCAGCGAAGCATCTGATCGAGGCGATCGCGGAGCTGATCCTGATGGTAGGGCTTGGCCAGCCTCGGCAGATCGAGTTGAGACCCCTCGGGCAGCTCGGCATATCCGGTGGCCAACAGAATCGGCAGTGACGGTCGCAGCTGACGCGAGGCAGCCGCCAGTTCGAGGCCGGTCATGCCGGGCATGACGTGATCGGTCACCATCAGGTCGATTTGCTGCCCGCTGCGGATGATATCGAGGGCGTGCAGGCCCGAGCTGACACCGATCACGCGGTGGCCGAGATCCTCAAGCATCTCGGTGGTCGACATGGCGATCAAGGGGTCGTCGTCGACAAAAAGGATGACGGCAGATCGACCGACCTGTCGCTGCACCGGCATCGGCACCTCCGCTTTCGGAAGCTGGGTCGCGACCGGAAGAATCAGGGTCGCCGTGGTGCCAACTCCGACCTTGCTGGAGAGCTGAAGGGCACCGCCGAGCTGTACGGCAAGCCCATGCACCATCGAGAGGCCAAGTCCCGTTCCTTTCCCAAGCGGCTTCGAGGAAAAGAACGGCTCCACTGCCCGCTTCAACGTCTCGGGAGACATGCCTTCGCCATTGTCGATCACGGATAGCGCCAGATAGTGACCCGGCGGCAGCCGCGCCTCCTCGTCCGCCTGCTCGTCGCGGATGCGGATTTCGATCGTGCCTCCATCGGGCATCGCATCGCGCGCGTTGATGGCGAGGTTCAAGATCGCGAGTTCAAGCTGGTTTGAATCGACCCGTGCCGGCGGCACGCGATCCGGAACGTCCAGACGCAGCTCGACCCGAGGACCGAGAGAGCGCTCCAGCAAGTCGCTCATTCCCCTGATCAACATACCGAGATCGACCGCTTCCGCCCGCAGATCCTGCTGACGGGCGAACGCCAGCAGGCGTTGCGTCAACGAGGCACCTCGTTCCGCGCCCTGCAATGCGCCATCGATCAGCCGGCGCAGGCGCGGGTCATCCGGGATGCGCTTGCGCAGCAGATCGAGATTGCCCATCACGGCCATCAACAGATTGTTGAAGTCGTGCGCGACGCCGCCGGTCAACTGGCCGATCGTCTCCATCTTCTGGGCCTGCCGCAATTGATCCTGCGCCTTTTCGCGCGCGGCGACCTCGTTCATCAGATCCGTCGTACGTTGCTCGACGCGCTGCTCGAGCGTGGCCGTGAGCTCGGCGAGCGCGGTTCGCTCGGCAGCAAGCTGGGACAGCAAGTTTTCACGCTCGATCTCGGCGACCTTGCGCGCGGTGATATCGGAGCACACCCCCACCAGCGATTCCACGCTGCCGTCGGGCCGAAACACCGGCCGGGCCCTGACATCGACCCAGTGCTGCGAGCCGTCAGGCCAGATGTTTCGATATTCGATGCTATAATCGCCGCCGCTGGCGACAGCGCGGTCGAACACGGCCTGCCGCCTGGCGCGATCGTCCGGGTGCACGGAATCGACCAGGTCCTGGTAGGAAAATTCCTGTTCCTGCCGTCGCCCGAAGAAGAGCTTGCAGGTGTTCGAGGCTTCGAGCATCAACGACGGAAGCTGCAGTTCCAGCGCGCCGAGCTGACCAGCGCTCAACGCCGTTTGCAGCAAGCCTTCGCTCTCGGTGAGAGTCTCCAGGGTCGCGCGCGACTGGTACTGGCGGCGACGCCCTCTGAGGGCGGCGCCCACGACACTCACCAGCGTGGTCGGGTGAAACGGGCGCTCGATGAAGGTGACGTTTCCCAGCACCAGACCGAGCCGCATGGCGTCGGGATTCCGCTCCGGTCCACCGCCCTGGCGCGTCAGCAGCACAATCGGAAAGTCCGACCATGAGGGCTGTTCGTTCAGCCACCTGACCAGACTGCGCAAGTCTGCGGTCTTCACGGCCTCGTTGGCGATGACGGCGAGCCCCGCACCGGCTGCCATTTCGCGAACGAGCGCATCGAGGTCGGCGCAGACGTCGGCGACAAAGCCTGCCTCACGAATCAAGCTCGCGGCGACATTTGCGTCGCGCCCCGTCGGAGCGAGGACAATGGCACGTTCGGACGTGTCGCCCGGTCTCACGCACCGGGCTCCCTGAGCAGAGGTCTCGTGTCGCCCATGTAAACGGGCACACCGCGCAACACGCCCTGGAATTCCTCGAGAGGCTCGCCGATGGCCAGACCGCGATTGCTGATGCGGAACTCGCGAATGGTCGATTCATGCTGGCCCATTCGCTTCTTGATAACGGATATCGCGCGCCGCACGCTGCCCAGCGCCTCGAAATAGCGGAGCAGAATGACCGTATCGGCGAGATAGGTGACGTCGACCGGCGCCTTCATGTCACCGACGAGGCCGTGCTGGGCCACGGTCATGAATGTCGCAGCACCGCGGCGATTGAGGTACTGCAATAGTTCGTGCATGTGGAGGATGAGCGAATTTTCCTCGGGCATGGCAGCCTGATAGCCATTGAGACTGTCGATCACGACGGCCTTGATCCCCTCCTCGTCAACCCGCTTGCGAACCATATGGGCGAATTCCCCTGGGGAGAGTTCGGCCGCGTCGACTTGTTCGATCGCGAGGCTGCCGTTCCGTCGCAGCGCGTCGAGATCGATTCCGATGCCCTTCATGCGCGAGAAAAGCAGACCGAGCTCCTCGTCGAACACGAACAGGGCCGCCTTCTCTCCCCGCGCCACCGCCGCGACGGCGAACACGATTGCTATGAGCGATTTGCCCGTACCCGACGGTCCGAGAACGAGCGTGCTCGAGCCCGATTCCACACCTCCACCCAGCAACTGATCGAAGCCCGCAATACCGCTGGAAAAAGTGGTGCGCCGCAGATCGGCGCGATGCTCGGAAGCAACCAGCCTCGGAAACACATTCAGGCCGCCCGTCGTGATGGTTGCGTCGTGATAACCGCCGCGAAACTTCGTGCCGCGATACTTGATGACGCGCACGCGGCGGCGCTCCGCGCCATAATCCGGAGCGAGCTCTTCAAGGCGCAGAACCGCGTGCGCGACGCTGTGGACCGTCTTGTCTGCGACATCGGCCGTGAGATCATCGAGCAGCATCACGGTCGTATTGAACCTGGAGAAATAGTGCTTGATGGCCAGGATTTGCCGGCGATACCGCAACGAACTCTGGGCGAGAAGCCGGATTTCCGAAAGACTGTCGAGCACGACGCGGTGCGGCTTGATCCGCTCGACCGCCTCGAAGATCTGCTTGGTCGTCTCGCCGAGTTCGAGATCGGACGAGTAGAGAAGGCTCTGCTGTTGTTCGGAATCGAGGAGGCTCTCCGGGGGCAGCAGTTCGAAAACGGTAATTCCCTCGTCCAGCGTCCAGCCGTGCGAAGCAGCGCCATCGCGCAGCTCGCGCTCGGTCTCCGACAATGTGATGTACAGGCATCTCTCGCCGGCCTTGGTGCCTTCTCGCAGGAATTGCAGCGCCACCGTCGTCTTGCCCGTACCGGGCGCGCCCTCTACGAGAAACACATGCCCGCGCGACAGCCCGCCGGACAGGATGTTGTCCAGTCCCCAAACCCCGGTTTGGGCCCTTCCCGAAAATTCCTTAATCGAAGTCATATTTCCCTCTACGGGGAATAAAACCGGGAATGGAACAATCGGTTCCGGTCTCGGCGGTCACGACCTATGCAGACAGGACAGGGAACATTTCAGCGACGAGGTGGAACGATCCATACGACGCCAGTGAAGACGGCTGTCGACGTGGATGGTCCTACCGCTTCTCGATCACCAGGCTCTGCACCGCGCGGCCGAAGTAACCTTGGCGGTCGGCCAGCCGCGACATCGCGAGCCCTGCGCCATCCGGGCCGATCCAGGATTCGCCGTCGAGCAGGATCCACTCGCCGACCGGCTGGCGCGCAAAGCTCACGGTGAGGTCGGCGTTGATGTAGGTCCAGGCACGGAAGTCGAGCGTCGAGGCGGTGCCGTTGGAGAAATCGGCGGCGACCACGGCACGCATGGCCTGCGAGATCGCTTCGCCCTCGATCAGGGGATGGTCGACGCGAAACCAGATCGCGCCGGCACCGGCCTGGCCGAAGCGGCCGCGTGCGGCACGCATCGAGACCGATCGCACGAACGGACTGGTCGCGGCGTGGCCGTCCTCGACCAGCGAGTCCTCGGGCGGGGGCAAGGTGACCGGCAGATCCTTGACGTCATCCGGCAGCGTCTGCGCCTGGTTCTTGATCTTGAGCACCGTGGCGCCAACGACCTGCACGCCATCGGCCAGGAGCTTCACTTCGCAGAGCTGGATCTTGCGACCCTCGCGCAAGACCTCGGTCGCAATCGTAAGCGGCGCCACGGGGACCGGGCGCATCAGATCGATGGTGACGCGTGCGATCACCATCGGCACCGGCGTCGGAATGCGTTCGGCCGCCCACGTCACCAGCGACGCCGGCGCCGAGCCATGCTGCATGCGCCGGTCCCAGGGACCGGCGGCATCAGGGCCGGTGATGACGCTGTTGCCGTCGACGCGATAGATGGGGGGCATCGCTCAATCTCTGCTGGCGGAAACGCTAGGAGCCCAAAATCAGGTGTCGTCCCGGCGGAGGCCGGGACGACGAATGACATATCGTGCGCCAAGCGGCCATTCTTCACAACGGCGGGTCAACCGCCTCGTCGTATTCCTTCTTGAAGCGCGCGATCAACTCGGCGGCAGGCAGAACCTGGTCGACGCTGCCGATGCCCTGGCCCGAGCCCCAGATCTCCTTCCAGGCCTTCGGCTTGGCGCGCTCGCCTGAGGCGTCGGTGCCGAAATTCATCTTGGACGGATCGGAGGTCGGCAGGTTTTCCGGATCCATGCCGGCGGCGAGGATCGAGGGCTTCAGGTAGTTGCCGTGGACGCCGGTGAAGAGGTTGGAATAGACGATGTCGTCGGCCGTCGAGCCCGCGATCATCTCCTTGTACTTCTCGACCGCGTTGGCTTCCTTCGTCGCGATGAAGGCCGAGCCGATATAGGCGAAATCGGCACCCAGGACGCGCGCCGCGCGGATCGCCTTGCCGTTGCCGATCGCGCCCGACAGCGCGATCGGGCCATCAAACCACTTGCGCGTTTCAGCAACGAAGGCGAGCGGCGAGATCGTGCCGGCATGGCCGCCGGCGCCGGCTGCGACCAGGATCAGGCCGTCGGCCCCCTTCTCGATCGCCTTGTGCGCGAATTTCTGGTTGATCACGTCGTGGAAGACGATGCCGCCCCAGCCGTGCACGGCCTGGTTCAGCTCCTCGCGCGCGCCGAGCGAGGAGATGATCATCGGCACCTTGTACTTGGCACAGAGCTGCATGTCGTGGTCGAGCCGGTTGTTCGACTTGTGCACGATCTGATTGACCGCGAACGGCGCCGACGGCTTGTCCGGATGCGCGCGGTCATAGGCCGCGAGCTCCTCGGTGATCCGCGCCAGCCATTCGTCGAGCAGCTCCGGCGGGCGGGCGTTCAGCGACGGAAACGAGCCGACCACCCCCGCCTTGCACTGCGCGATCACGAGATCGGGCACCGAGATGATGAAGAGCGGCGAGCCGATCACGGGGATCGAGAGGCGTCCCTTGAACAAGGCAGGCATGGACATTGCGGAGCGATCCTCTGTTGGCGGACGAATTGAAGGTTGGCTGCCATACCAACAAGGCAATCTTTCCACTGTCAAGTATTGCGTTGTGACGCCGCAGCAGACGCCGTTACCGCAATTCCGATGCACGGAATTCTTCACCTCTCCCTATGGGAGAGGTGCGGCACCATCAACGCTGCAAAAGCTCACCCAATCAAATCCGGATTGATCAGCCGCTCGAACGAGAACATCTCGTCCCACTTCTCCTGCGTCAGCAGCTTGCGCTCGGTCACGACGATCTGGTGCAGCGACTTGCCGCTCTTGTAGCCCTCGCGCGCGATCTCGGCACATTGCTTGTAGCCGAGCAACGGCTTCAGCACCGTGACGATACCGAGCGAGTTCAGCACCATGTTGCGGGTGTGTTCCGCGTTGGCGGTGATGCCGACGACGCAGTTCTCGCGCAGGCTGTTGACCGCGCGCTCCATGGTGCGGATCGAGAAGAACAGCGCGAACGAGATCACCGGCTCCATCACGTTGAGCTGGAGCTGACCGGCGCTTGCTGCCAGCGTCACCGTGGTGTCGAGGCCGATGACGAGGAAGCTGGTCTGGTTGACGACCTCGGGGATGACGGGGTTGACCTTGCCCGGCATGATCGAGGAGCCCGGCTGGAGCTGCGGCAGGTTGATCTCGTTGAAGCCGGCGCGCGGACCCGAAGCCAGCAGGCGGATGTCGTTGCAGATTTTTGTCAGCTTGCTCGCGGTGCGCTTCAGCACGCCGGAGAGCTGCACATAAGCGCCGGTGTCCGACGTCGCCTCGACGAGATCGCCGGCGAGGATGAAATCGACCCCGGTCAGCGCGCTGAGATGCCGGACGGCGAGCTTGGGATAACCGTGCGCCGCCGTGACGGAGGTGCCGATCGCGGTCGCGCCGAGATTGATCTCGCGCAGCAGCGCCCGCGCCTCGGAGATGCGATCGACCTCCTCGCCCATGGTGGTGCCCCATCCCCGGAATTCGGCGCCGAGCGACATCGGCACGGCGTCCTGAAGATGCGTGCGGCCCATCTTCAGCACGCGATCGAACTCCCTGCCCTTGGCGAAGAACGCCTCCTGCAGTTGCCGCAGCGCCGTCATGTAGCTTTCGAGCCGCAGGATCAGCGCCAGCCGAAAGGCGGTCGGATAGGTGTCGTTGGTCGACTGGCCGTAGTTCACATGATCGTTCGGGCTGACATGCTGGTAGTCGCCCTTGCTGAAGCCGAGCGATTCCAGCGCGAGGTTGGCGATCACCTCGTTGGCATTCATGTTGGTCGACGTGCCGGCGCCGCCCTGGATGAAGTCGGTGACGAACTGATCCATCATGTCGCCCGCAATCACGCGGTCGCAGCCGAGAATGATCGCATCGGCCACCTTGGCGTCGATCGCGCCGAGATCGCGATTGGCCATCGCCGCGGCCTTCTTCACGTAACCGAGCGCCTTCACGAAGTAAGGCTCCTGGTTCATCGGAATGCCGGTGATGTGGAAGTTCTCCTTCCCGCGGATGGTCTGGACGCCGTAGTAAATGTCGTCGGCGATCTCACGCTGTCCGAGGAAATCCTGCTCCGTACGGCTCATGGGCACTCCTTGTTGCATGCGCGCGAGGCCTTCATGTCAGTTCTGGCACAGCGCGCTGGTCACGAAAGTATCGGTGCGGCAGTCGTCCGGTTTGCGTTGCCTGCCCGGGATGAGAACCTTGGCCGAGCATTTCTCGGCAGAGTCGGCGTTGAGGCTCTTGCCTTCCTTGTAGCCCTTGCCCTGGCAGAGCTGGTCGGCGGCCTGCTTGCAATCCGGCGCGCCGTTCGACGAGACCGGGCAGGCCACGCGACCCGAAACCATGGTCGAGGGCTTGGCCAGCCGCGACAGGTCGTTCATCGTCTCACCAGGGCTTTTGATCGTCGGCAGGATCGAGGGCAGCTTGTCGAACAGCTTGCCCATTTCGTTGATCAGCCCGGAATTCTCCTCGCGCTCCGGCGGCGCCGAGGGAGCCGGTGTCGACGGCGGCGGCACGGCCTGCGGCCCTTGCTCCCGGAGGCCGAGCGCCGGCGGCGAAGATTGCGGCCATCCGGTCCCGCCGGCACCGAGCAGGAGCGATAGCACCGCAAATGTCAGCGTCCCCAGTCGCAGGACCGGATTGCCGGATCGAACCATCATGGCGGCAAGCGTAGCCGAAGCCGGCCCGGCGGCAAAGCCGCCAAGCCGTTAGATCAGCTTGATGGCGATGACGAAGCCGAGCACCAACGCCGCGGCTCCGACCGCCACCACGAGACCGAGATGCTTCTCGATCTTGACGCGGATCCAGTCGCCATAGCGATTGAGCAGGATCGCGACGATGAAGAAGCGTCCGCCGCGCGCAATGACGGAGAACAGGACGAATAGAAGCAGATTGTATCCGGCAAAGCCGGATGTGATGGTGACGAGCTTGTACGGGATCGGCGTCAGCCCCTTGAGCAGGATGATCAGCGCGCCCCATTCGGCATATTTGGCACGGAAGCCGTCGACCTGATCGCCGAGCCCGTAGAGCTGGATCAGCCAATGACCCAGCGAGTCGTAAAGCAGCGCGCCGATGGCGTAGCCGAGGATGCCGCCCAGCACCGAGGTCGCAGTGCAGACGGCGGCATAGAGCCAGGCGCGCTGCGGGCGCGCCAGGGACATCGGGATCAGCATCACATCCGGCGGGACCGGAAAGAAGGAGCTTTCGGCGAAAGACACGATGCCCATGATCCAGAGCGCATAGGGCTTGTGGGCGGCGTCGATGCACCAGTCGTAGATACGTTTCAGCATGGCGCCGCGATGAAGCACCATGGGACGGATTTGTCCATGCCGAGATTGAGGCGAATTATGACGGTTCTAGTGGCGCTTGCGCGCGGCGCGCCCCTCGAGCGCGACAATTGGCCGCCTCGCGGCGACGCGCGGTGACGCAACTTTGGGCAGCTTCATCGCCGACTTCGGCAGCTTCTCGGCAATGCCGAGCATGTCTTCCCGCCGCGTCATCTCGCGCCAGACGTCCTCTGGGCGCACGCCGGCCGAGGCCCAGAGCACGGTGAGATTGTAGAGCAGATCGGCGCTTTCCCGGACCACGGCATCGGTGTCGCCATTGACGGCATCGATGACGACCTCGATGGCCTCCTCGGCCAGTTTCTTCGCCATTTTGGAGGGGCCGCGCTGAAACAGCCGGGCGGTGCGCGATGTTGCCGGATCAAGGTCTCTGGCCGCGAGTACAGCCAGATATAGCCGCTCAAGCGAATCACTCATGGTACTCAAAACTACTCTAAACCAATGGCGAGCGCGTTAACGCCCGGCAATAAAAGCAGAAAACAGGCCGCCGCGGCAAGTGCGACGGCCTGTTTTGGAGAACCTTGGTCAACCTTTGGTAGCCACGGCTAGTAGCAGTTGGTGTGATAGCCTTGGCCGCAGAGCTCCGAGGGGGCCGTACCGCCGTAGCGCTGATACTGGTAGTTCGGGCCCGGACCGTAATAGGGGCCGTTGCCGTAATAAGCAGGGCCGCTGTAATAGGCGGGACCGCCATAATAAGGACCGTCGTCGTAGGCGTAGGCGTTGCGGGTCGCGGCGATCGCAAGGCCGGTGCCGACGATGCCGGCAAAGGCCGCGGCAGCCGCGGCGCCACCGCCACCATGATGCCAGTGACGACCGCCGGCGTATGAGGCGGTCGGGGCGACCGCAGTCAGCGCCAGCACCGCGGCGGTGGCGAGAACGGCCTTGCGGCCGGCAAGTCTCGAAAATCTGTCAAACATGTCTGGACCCTCCTTGGGACCTCGAATGGTGCCTGTAGACAGGCTCATGTCCTTCAAACACCCACGTCCCATGTTGGGTTCCCCAACCCCAACACAAGCTGAACGCGGTTGCGTAATCATGACGCAACCGTCGCTCATCCGCCGTTCATGTTGGCGCGCGCAGGGTCCGCGCCGGCCGGCGCTGCGAGCGTCACGAAACCACAACAATGCGGGACCGGCGCAACCGATGTCGGGATTCAAGACGATCATCCTTCGTTGCCTGCTGGCCCTCTCGATCTCGCTTGCGACACTGACCGCACGCGATGTCACGGCGGCCGAGAACGCCGCGCCATCCGCCGCGATCCACTTCACCTTCGACCGTCCGATCGATGCGAGCATGGCGCCGTTCTTCCTCGCCGCGAAGGACGGCAAGTTCGGCGCCGAGCATCTCAACGTCTCCTTCAACACCGCGCCCGGATCGCCGGAGACGCTCGCGCGCGTCGCCAAGGGCGACAGCGAGCTCGCGCTCGTCGACATCAACGAGCTCATCCGCTTTCGCGACAAGGACGATGCGGCACCGGTCAAGGCGGTGTTCATGCTGTTCAACCGCGCACCCTACGCGATCGTCGCACGCAGGAGCCGCGGCATCCATCTGTTGCCCGATCTCGACGGCAAGACCGTCGGCGTCGCCGACAGCGATCTGTCGATGCGGCTGTGGCCGGCGCTGGCGCGGCAGAACGGCATCAACGTCTCGCGCATCAAATTCCACAAGATAAGCGCGGCGGTGCGCGAGCCGATCCTGTCCGCGGGACAGGTCGATGCCGTCGCCGGCTTCAGCTATCTCTCGGCGGTGAACCTGCGCGACCGCGGCGTGCCCGGCGGTGATCTCGTGGTGCTGCGTTATGCCGACTATGGCTGCGAAGCCTATGGCTTTGCCGTGGTGGCCAACCCTGCTTTCGCCGCGGCAAAACCGGACGCGGTGAAGGGTTTTGTCCGCGCCTTGATCGCCGGCATCAACGCAACGGTCAAAGAGCCGGCGCGTGCGGCGACCGAGGTCGCGAGCCGCATCGACGACGGCGATCGTGATCTGGAGCTGGAGCGCCTGCGCACCGTGCTCGTCGACAACATCCTGACCGACGAGGTCAGGCGCGACGGCCTCGGCGGCGTCGACCCGGTGCGCCTGGAGCGCTCGATCGACCAGATCGCCCAGGACTTCAAATTTCGCAAGAAGCCGGTAGCGGGGGATATCTTCGATGACCGGTTCCTGCCGCCGGTCGCGGGGCGGCTGATCAATTGAGCAAAACTGATAGCTTCCGCTGTATCTCGCGGGCGATCCCTGCTTAGAATACGGACCCTGCTATCCGCCCGAGTTGCTCGCCGCATGTCCATTTTCAGCCTCTATACCCGCGTTCTCGAGTTGCTCGGCAAGGAGGCGCGGCTGGGCTGGCTGCTGGCGTTTGCCAATCTCCTGCTCGCCGCCTCGCAATTCGCCGAGCCCGTCCTGTTCGGCCGGATCGTCGACGTGCTCTCCGGCAAGTCGGTCGCCGGCTCGAACTCGGCATGGCCGTTCCTGCTTGCCTGGGTCGCGTTCGGGCTGTTCACCATCGTCTGCAACGCGGTCGTTGCGCTGCAGGCCGACCGGCTGTCTCACCGCCAGCGCCAGGCGGTGCTGACCGACTATTTCGAGCACATCCTGCAACTGCCGCTGACCTTCCATTCCGGCACCCATTCGGGCCGGCTGATGAAGGTGATGCTGAACGGCACCGATGCGTTGTGGCGGCTGTGGCTCGGCTTCTTCCGCGAGCACTTTGCCGCGATCCTCTCGGTCGTGGTGCTGCTGCCGCTGTCGCTCTATCTGAACTGGCGGCTCGCGATCCTGTTGTTCGTGCTCTGCATCGTCTTCACTGCGCTGACGACCTTCGTCGTGCGCAGGACCTTCGGCATGCAGATGGCGGTCGAGGAGCACTACAGCGAGCTTTCCGCGCGCGCCTCCGACGCGCTCGGCAATGTCGCGCTGGTGCAGAGTTTTGTCCGCGTCGAATCCGAGGTGCAGGGATTGCGCTCGGTCGCCAATCAGTTGCTCGAAGCCCAGATGCCGGTGCTGTCGTGGTGGGCGCTCGTCACCGTCATCACGCGGGCCTCCACCACCATCACGGTGCTCGCGATCTTCACACTCGGCATCGCGCTGCACGACCAGGGGCTGACCTCGGTCGGCGAGATCGTGATGTTCGTGAGCTTTGCGACGCTCCTGATCCAGAAGCTCGAGCAGGTCGTGAGCTTCATCAACAACGTGTTCATGGAAGCGCCGCGCCTGCGCGAGTTCTTCAACGTGCTCGATGCCGTCCCGGCGGTCCACGACCGTCCCGACGCGATCGATGCCGGACGCCTGTCCGGCCTCGTCGAGTTCAACGACGTCACCTTCTCCTATGACGGCAAGCGGCCGGCGGTCGAGGATCTCTCCTTCACCGCGCTGCCCGGCCAGACCATCGCGCTGGTCGGCCCGACCGGCGCCGGCAAATCCACCGCGATCGCGCTGCTGCATCGCGCCTTCGATCCGCAATCCGGCTTCATCAGGATCGACGGCATGGATGTGCGCGGCGTCACGCTGACATCGCTGCGGCGGAACATCGGCGTGGTGTTCCAGGAGGCGCTGCTGTTCAACCGTTCGATCGCGGAGAATTTGCGCGTCGGCAAGCCGGATGCGACCGAGGCCGAGATGCGCAAGGCGGCCGAGCGCGCGCAGGCGCTCGAATTCATCGAACGCAGCGGCGGCTTCGAGACCAATGCCGGCGAGCGCGGTCGCATGCTCTCCGGCGGCGAGCGGCAGCGGCTGTCGATCGCGCGTGCGCTGCTGAAGGACCCGCCGATCCTGATCCTGGACGAGGCGACCTCCGCGCTCGACGCCGTCACCGAGGCCAAGGTGAATGCCGCTCTCGACGAAGTGATGAAGGGCCGCACCACTTTCGTGATCGCCCACCGCCTTTCCACCATCCGCAATGCCACGCGGATCCTGGTGTTCGAGAACGGACGCGTGATCGAAAGCGGAACTTTCGATGAACTCGTGGCCAAGGGCGGCCATTTTGCCGAACTCGCCAGGGCCCAGTTCATGGTCCACGAGAACGCACGGGCCAGCGTGACGGCGGCTGAGGCTATCGCGACTGCGGCCAAATCTCCTTAGCAAGTCCCGGTAGGACCGCCGAAATTCGGCCTATTTCATTGCGGAATACCGCTCCGAAACCCCTATTCTCGACGCAACAGCCGGTATAGGTTTGCGACGCCGCAAGCGGCGGCGCCGGAATTCAAAAACCGAAACTCAGATCACGAGAACCGTCGGGAACCGGCGGGCCTCCAAGGACCGGAATCGGATAGTGCACGCCCTTCGCCCGCTGCTTCGCAAATCCCTGTTCAACCTGTTCGCCGCAATCTTCGCATGTGCCGCGCTGCTTGCGCCGCGCGCGGCGGGCGCCGAAGCGCTGCTGCTGATCGAAGCCGACAGCGGCAAGGTGTTGCAGGCGGACAACGCGACCATTCCCTGGTATCCGGCCTCCGTCACCAAGATCATGACCGCCTATGTGACGCTGAAGGCGGTGAAGGACGGCAAGCTCACGCTCGACACGCTGCTCACGGTGTCGCCGACGGCCGCCTCGCAGTCGCCCTCGAAGATGGGGTTCCGCCCGGGAACACAGCTCACGGTCGACAACGCGCTGAAGATGATGATGGTCAAGTCGGCGAACGACATGGCCGTGGTGCTCGCCGAAGGCGTCGGCGGCTCGATCGACGGCTTCTCCGCGATGATGAACGACACCGCGAAGAAGCTCGGCATGACGCAGACGAGCTACGTCAATCCGAACGGCCTGCCCGCCGACGGCCAGATCACCTCCGCGCGGGATCTCGGTATCCTGGCACGCTCGTTCCTGCGCGATCTGCCGGAGTACGAATACTTCGTGCACATCCCGGCGATCCGCTTCGGCAAGCGCATCACGGGGAATTTCAACAAGCTGATCGGCCGCTATCCCGGCGCCGACGGCTTCAAGACCGGCTTCATCTGCGCCTCCGGCTACAACCTCGTCGCGTCAGCGACGCGCAACGGACGCCGGCTGATCGCGGTCGTGCTCGGCGCCAACTCCGGCACCGCACGCGCGGTGAAGGCGGCGCAACTGCTCGAGCGCGGCTTCAGCCAGGACAATCTGTCGTGGCTGCGGCCCTCGCTCGGCACCGTCGACAACCTCGTGCCGGTCGACGCCTCGCCTCCGAACCTGCGCGAAGACATGTGCGGCGGCCATCGCAAGCGGCCCGCCAGCGACGACGACGATGCGCTGATCGCGGCCAATGGCGGCACCAGCGGATCGGCCTCCGCCACCGGCGGCGAAGCCCAGGTCACCTTCTTCACCGCCGGCCTCCAGCCGCCCCTGATGAAGGCCTCCGAGCTGATGGCCTCGGCGCCCGCGGCGGCCGAGCCTGTGCTGGTCTATACCGGCCCGACCCGCACCGGCACCGCCCTGATCGCTGCGGTCGCAGCCGACGCCGACCAGCAGGCCACGCCAAAGGCGCGTGGCAAGAAGTCGCGCGTCGCCAAGAAACCCGACGCGGCCGACAGGCCGGCCGATAAGCCGAAGGACACCAAGACGGCGGCCGCGAAGCCGGACGCCAAGGGGGATGCGAAAGGTGGCGCAAAGGCCGACACCAAGACCGCAGCCAAACCCGCCGGGACCAAGCATGCCGCGGCGAAGCCCGATGCGGCGGCGAAACCCGCGGAGAAGCCCGCAGCAAGTGGCGACCAGGCGGCGAAGCCCGCCAAGCCAAAGGCCGCGACCAAGCCTCCCGCCAAGCCGGCCAACAACAGTTAGCGCCCCTCGGAATTAAACCGCTACCCGCACTTCGCACCTGCGGCAGCGCGGCTTGCGACGATTCCAGTAGCCACTCTCAGACCTTTGCCCTAAGCCTCGACGGCTTGCCACCCGTTCCGGCAGGCTCGATACTGGCGGTAATGAGGCAAGCCCGAGACACAACGGGCTCTGGTGCAAGAGAGGGGAGTTTCCATGGAGCGCATCTGGCTTAAGCAATATCCGCCCGGCGTGCCGGCCGATATCGAGCCGACCCAATACGCATCGCTGGTCGACCTTCTGGAGGAGAGCTTCGCCAAGTTCGCCGACCGCAAGGCGTTCATCTGCATGGACAAGTCGATCAGCTATCGCGACCTCGACCAGATGTCGGTCGCGCTCGCTGGCTATCTGCAGGGCCGTGGCCTGCAACGCGGCGCCCGCGTCGCCATCATGATGCCGAACGTGCTGCAATATCCGGTCGCCACCGCCGCGGTGCTGCGGGCCGGCTTTGCGGTCGTCAACGTCAATCCGCTCTACACGCCGCGCGAGCTCGAGCATCAGCTCAAGGATTCCGGCGCCGAAGCCATCATCGTGCTGGAGAATTTTGCCCACACCGTCGAGCAGGTGATCGCGAAGACGCAGGTCAAGCACGTCATCGTCGCCAGCATGGGCGACCTGCTCGGCTTCAAGGGCGTGATCGTCAATCTCGTCGTTCGCCGCGTCAAGAAAATGGTGCCGGCCTGGTCGCTGCCGGGCGCGGTGTCCTTCAACGACGCGCTGTCCGCCGGCCGCGGCATGACCTTCAACAAGCCGAAGCTGTCGCCGGGCGATGTCGCCTTCCTGCAATATACCGGCGGCACCACCGGCGTCTCCAAGGGCGCCACGCTGCTCCACCGCAACATCGTCGCCAACGTGCTGCAGAACGACGCCTGGCTGCAGCCGGCGCTCGCGGCGCCCCCGCATGTCGATCAGCTCATGATCGTCTGCGCGCTGCCGCTCTATCATATCTTTGCGCTGACGGCCTGCTACCTGCTCGCGGTGCGCGCCGGCGGCTGCAATCTGCTGATCCCCAATCCGCGCGACATCCCGGGCTTCGTCAAGGAGCTGGCGAAGTACCAGGTCAACAGCTTCCCGGCCGTCAACACGCTCTACAACGGCCTGATGCACCACCCTGATTTCAAGAAGCTCGACTTCTCCAAGCTGAAGATCTCCAACGGCGGCGGCATGGCCGTGCAGCGGCCCGTCGCCGAGCAGTGGAAGGCGGTGACCGGCTGCTTCATCGCCGAAGGCTATGGCCTGTCGGAGACCTCACCGACGCTGACCTGCAATCCGGCAACCACGAACGATTTCTCCGGTTCGATCGGCATCCCCGTGCCCTCGACCTATATTTCCATTCGCGACGACGACGGCAACGAGCTGCCGCTCGGCCAGCCCGGCGAGATCTGCGCCAAGGGCCCGCAGGTGATGTCGGGCTACTGGAACAGGCCGGAAGAGACCGCCAAGGTGATGACCGCCGACGGCTATTTCCGCACCGGCGACATCGGCGTGATGGACGAGAAGGGCTACACCAAGATCGTCGACCGCAAGAAGGACATGATCCTGGTCTCCGGCTTCAACGTCTATCCCAACGAGATCGAGGAAGTGATCGCGAGCCATCCGGGCGTGCTCGAATGCGCCGTGATCGGCATCCCCGACTCCAAGTCGGGCGAAGCGGTGAAGGCCTTCGTGGTGAAGAAGGACCAAAACCTCACCGCCGAGGCCGTGATCAAGTTCTGTCACGAGCAGCTCACCGGCTACAAGGTGCCCAAGCACATCGAATTCCGCACCGACCTGCCGAAGACCAATGTCGGCAAGATCCTGCGCCGGCAGCTCCGCGACGAGAAGAAGGCGGAGGCGGCGTAAGGCTGCCTTTGAGCCATGACTGACGTCGGCGACATCGAGCCGGCCAGCATTCTCGCCTTCTGGCGCGAGGCCGGCCGCAACGCCTGGTATAAGCGTAACGACGCGTTCGATGCGGATGTCCGGCGCCGTTTCCTCGATCTGTGGCGGCAAGCCGCCGCCGGCGAGCTGGCGTCTTGGGAGAGAAGCGACGACGGCGCGCTGGCGCTCGTCATCGTGCTCGACCAGTTTCCCCGCAACATGTTCCGGGGCACCCCGCAGGCCTTTGCCAGCGACGCACTGGCGCGCGACATCGCCCGCCGCGCCATCGATCGGGGCGTCGATCGCAGGATCGACCCGGCGCTGCTCGAATTCCTCTATCTGCCTTTCATGCATTCCGAGCACCTGCCGGACCAGGAGCACTGCGTCGCGCTGTTTCAGGACACCGACAATGCCGAAAACCTGAAATACGCGCGCGAGCACGCCGACATCATCCGCCGGTTCGGCCGTTTTCCCCACCGCAACCGCGTCCTCGGACGCCCGACCACCGAGGACGAGCAGGCCTTCCTCGACGATGGCGGCTTTTCGGGCTGATGACATCACGGTGAAGGGCGGCCGCCCTCGCCGCTTTCCCTGCCGGCAATATTGTGCAGGCCCGCCGCACGGTCTAAAAAGCGGGATCGATATTCAGGGAGACTGACGATGGCGATCCAGACTGGCGACAAGCTGCCCGAGGCGAAATTCCGCGTGATGACCGCGGAAGGTCCGCAGGTGAAGACCACCGACGATATCTTCAAGGGCAAGAAGGTGGCGCTGTTCGCGGTGCCCGGCGCCTACACCGGCACCTGCCACAAGATGCATCTGCCGAGCATCTTCCTCAACGCCTATGCCATCAAGGACAAGGGCGTCGACACCATTGCCATCATCTCCGTCAACGACGCCTTCGTCATGAACGCCTGGAAGCGCGACACCGACCAGCGCGACGAAGCCGTCTTCCTCGCCGACGGCAACGCCGACTTCACCAAGGCGATCGGCATGGAGCTGGACGCCTCCGCCAACGGCCTCGGCATCCGCTCCAAGCGCTATTCGATGCTGATCGAGGACGGCGTGGTGAAGAAGCTGAACCTCGAAGCGATGCCCGGCAAGGTCGAGGTATCAGGCGGCGACACGCTGCTCGGGCAGCTGTAAGGCGGTCGCCGCTCGTGGCCACACTCTCGGTGTCGTCCCGGCCTAGTGCGCAATTGCGCACGGGGGGCCGGGACCCATACGCCGGGTGGGAGTTGTGACGCGAGATGGTCATGACCAATCTCCGCCAAATTCAGTTTGGTGGCTATGGATCCCGGCCTTCGCCGGGATGACATGGGAATTGGGGCACGAGTTGCCCCAATTCTCCGCGTTGTTGCGCCCGATGATGAGTTAGGAGCTGGCGTCGAGAGCCCCCTACTCCGCCACCCTCTGCTGCAACCGCGCCTTTACGATCCCGTCCCGTGCCAGCTGATCGGCTCGCTCGTTCTCCGGATGCCCGGCGTGGCCCTTGACCCAGTGCCAGCGGACCTCGTGCGCCTTCAGTGCGGCGTCGAGGCGCTGCCATAGCTCGACATTCTTGACCGGCTTCTTGTCGGCGGTGCGCCAGCCGTTGCGCTTCCAGCCGTGGATCCAGCCGGTGATGCCCTGCCGGACATATTGGCTGTCGGTGTAGAGATCGACCGTGCACGGCTTTTTCAACGCTTCGAGCGCGGAGATCGCCGCCATCAACTCCATCTGGTTGTTGGTGGTGTGGCGCTCGCCGCCGTTCAGCTCCTTCTCCTTGTCGCCGAACTTCAGGATCGCGCCCCAGCCGCCGGGCCCGGGATTTCCCGAGCACGCGCCATCGGTATAGATCGTGACATTGGGAAGCTCGCTCACGCGACCAGTCCTGACGGCATCAGCCCGTAGTCGCGCACGCTTGAAACGCTCTGGTGGAAGCGCAGCTTACGGACATATTCCAGCGGATCCTTCGGACGCACCAGCGCGCCGGGCGGCACGTTGAGCCAGTCGACCAGCCGCGTCAGCAGGAAACGGATCGCAGCGCCGCGCGCCAGCAGCGGCAGCGCGGCCTCTTCCGCCTCCGAGAGCTTGCGCACGCGGCCATAGGCATTGAGGAAGGCGCGCGCCTTGGTGACGTTGAAGGAGTGATCCGGCTCGAAGCACCAGGCGTTGAGACAGATCGCGACGTCATAGGCCAGCATGTCGTTGCAGGCGAAGGTGAAGTCGATGATCCCGGAAAGCTTGTCGCCGAGGAAGAAGACGTTGTCATTGAAGAGGTCGGCGTGGATCACGCCCTCGGGCAGATCGGTCGGCCAGACCCCGCTCGCGAGATAATCGAGCTCGGCTGCGAGAAACGCGCGCAGGCCCGGCTGCACCTCGTCGGCGCGGTCGGACGCTGCATCGAACAGCGGCCGCCAGCCGGAGACGGAAAGCGCATTGGCGCGCCGAACCGCGAAATTGGCGCCGGCCAGATGCATCCTGGCGAGCCCCTCGCCGACGCCGGCGCAATGGGCCACGTTCGGCTTGCGCGGCCAGACGCCTTCGAGAAAGGTGATGATCGCGGCGGGGCGGCCCGACAGCTCGCGCAGCGCCTCGCCGTCCCGTCCTCTCACCGGCAGCGGACAATTGACGCCGTGCTCGGAAAGATGCGTCATCAGCGCGAGGAAGAACGGCAGATCGTTCTTCGCCACGCGCTTCTCGTAGAGCGTGAGGATGAACGATCCCTTGGTGGTGTGCAGCAGGAAGTTGGAATTCTCGACGCCCTCGGCGATGCCCTTGTAGGAGAGCAATTCGCCGAGATCGTACTGGCTCAGAAAATCCGCAAGCTCGTCGGCGGCAACGTCGGTGTAGACCGCCATAAAAGTCTACTCGGCGGCAGCTTCGGGGCGCACCTGACGCGGCAACGGGAAGAACTCGTTCTCTTCCGCCGCCGAAACCGTCTCCACATGCAGCGTGAAACGCTCGGCGAAGGCGTCCATGATCTCCTCGACGATCACTTCCGGCGCCGAGGCGCCCGCGGTGATGCCGAGGCTGCTGATGTTTTCGAACCGCTTCCAGTCGAGGTCGGCGGCGCGCTGCGCCAGCACCGCGATCGGGCAGCCCTCACGCTCGGCGACCTCGCGCAGGCGCTGCGAGTTCGACGAATTGGGGGCACCGACAACAATGAGCGCGTCCACCACCGGCGCCACCTTCTTCACCGCGAGCTGGCGGTTGGTGGTGGCGTAGCAGATGTCTTCCTTGTGCGGCCCGTTGATGTTCGGGAAACGCTCCTTGAGCAGCGCGACGATCTCCGCGGTGTCGTCGATCGACAGTGTGGTCTGGGTCACGAAGGCGAGGTTGTTGGGGTCCTTCGGGGTGATCGTCTTGGCGTCCTCGGCGGTCTCGATCAGGGTGACGGCGCCGAGGGGGAGCTGGCCGAGCGTGCCGACCACCTCGGGGTGATGGGAATGGCCGATCAGGAAGATCTCGCGGCCGCGCTTGAAGTGGATCGCGGCCTCGCGGTGGACCTTGGTCACCAGCGGGCAGGTCGCGTCCAGCGAGAACAGATTGCGGGACTGGGCGTCGGCCGGAACCGATTTCGGCACGCCATGGGCCGAGAACACCACCGGCGCGGTGGTGTTTTCCGGGATTTCTGCCAGCTCCTCGACGAAGATGGCGCCCTTCTTCTTCAACCCGTCGACGACATATTTGTTGTGCACAATCTCATGGCGAACATAGACGGGCGCGCCGTATTTATCGAGCGCCCGTTCCACGGTGTCGATCGCCCGGACCACCCCGGCGCAGAAGCCGCGGGGAGAACAAAGCACGATCTTGAGGTCTGGTTTTGCTGACATTGAGCGATCTCGGGACCGAATCACCTCGCCAAATGGGCGGGAAGCGGCCTTTGGATGAATAGGGCTTAGGTACGGGTTTACGGCGACTTCAGAGGGAATTGGGCCCCCTTTCGGGCGCTGTCAAGGCACTATCTATAGCAGAACCATTGCGTGGCTACCCCCTCCGGGCTTATATAGCGTGAATTCCCAGTCATCGCTGATGACCACCGGCTTCGCCTCCAAAGGGGTGGGCGAAGCACAAAGGAGATTTGCCATGAGCAACGCACCTCTGATGCCCAAGGCGACCGCCGTCTGGCTGCTCGACAACACCGCGCTGACCTTCGATCAGGTCGCCGATTTCACCAAGATGCATCCCCTCGAGGTGCGCGCGATCGCCGACGGCGACGCGGCCCAGGGCATCAAGGGCATGGATCCCCTCTCCAACGGCCAGCTCACCCGCGAGGAGATCGAGAAGGGCGAGAAGAACCCGGATTACCGGCTCCGCCTCCAGGAGAGCAAGGTGGTGCTGCCGCCGCAGCCCAAGCGCAAGGGCCCACGCTACACCCCGGTCTCGCGCCGCCACGAGCGCCCGAGCGCCATCCTCTGGCTGCTGCGCAACCACGCCGAGCTCAAGGACGCCCAGATCATGCGCCTGGTCGGCACCACCAAGAGCACGATCGCCAGCGTGCGCGACCGTACCCACTGGAACACCTCCTCGCTGACCCCGATCGATCCGGTCACCCTCGGCCTCTGCTCGCAGATCGAGCTCGATTTCGAGGTGGCGCGCGCGGCCAAGGAGAAGCCGATCGACGCGGCCTATGGCGGCGCGACCCTGCTGCCGGCCTCGGAGACCACCAAGAAGGATGAGTTCGAGCCGGCCGAGCGATCGAGCGACGACCTCAACGTCGACGCCGTGTTCGCCAAGCTGAAGACGCTCGGCGGCAAGAAGCAGGACCAGGAGGAAGAATAGTCCTCCGTTCTCCGTCCGCGATCAAACGCAAACAAAACGCGGCAGGGAAACCTGCCGCGTTTTTGCTTGTGGTCTCTCCACCGTCGAGAGGCAGCGTGCTTGCGCCATACCCTCAGTGTCGTCCCGGCGAAGGCCGGGACGACGTTAGGGAAGAGTGTGCCTCCCTAACGCAATAACAACCTCAGAACTTGTACGTCACGCCGGCGCCGACCAGCCACGGGTCGATATGCGCGGTGCCGGTGACGGGCAGCCCACTGACGGTCGCGCTGTAGTCCGGCCGCAGCCAGAGCTTCTTGACGTCGACGTTGAGGCCCCAGTGCCGGTCGAGCATGTAGTCGAAGCCGAACTGCACGGCGCCGCCCCAGGCATTGCTGACATGCAGGCTCGTGGTGGTGGCGACGATCGCGGGCGGGCCGACGATGGCGGCCGGCGCATTGGCGGCGGAGTTGTTGAAGAACACGGTGTAGTTCACGCCGGCGCCGATATACGGCTTGAACGCACCGAAATTGTCGAAGTGATATTGCAGCGTCAGCGTCGGCGGCAGCAGCGTGGTCTTGCCGATCGGCAGATTCGCGAGCGAGCCGGTGCCGCTGATCGAATGCCTGGTCACACCGAGGATCAGCTCGGCCGCGATGTTCTTGGTGAAGAAATAGCTGATGTCGAGCTCGGGCACGACCTGATCGCTGATCGAAAGGCCGGAATTCGGCGACGACAGCGACGGCACGCCCGCGACGTTGACGGTGGAGCCGCCGGCATCGGGCAACACGCCGAGCACGCGCAGGCGCACCATCCAGGGATTGAACGCCTCCACCGGCGGCGCCTTCTTGTAGACCGGCAGGTCCGCGGCCTGCACTGATGCAAAAGTCCCCGCGAGCATCGCGCCGACCACCGCGATCCGCGCCAAGTTTCTTGTCGTTCTCTGCATTGCAATCCCCTTCAGCCATCTCTCGCGCATCGTTGCGCGACATCAGCGTCAGAGCAGAAAGGGGATGGTGAAGGATTTGACGCCGATCAAACCAGGCGAAACGTGGCACGATTTGTGTCGCGGCGTTGCAGATGTGTCACGAGAAACGCGGATGCGAGCAAGTGGCCAGGCAGGATAATTCCGCGCGCGATATCACGGCCGCTCGGGATGATTCAGCATGTACTCGCCGAGATCGCGCTGGCGGCGGTCGGCGCGGGCGGTGGCGGCATTGCGCTGGACGTCGCGGTCCTTGCGGCAGGCCACATATTCCGGCGAGCCCACCGCATAGCCGCGGCTCTGGCAGACCGCGTCGTCATCGTCGCCGCCCACAGCCACCGGCGTCTGGTAGCGCGCCGAGCAAGCGGAGAGAGCGATGGCGATAGCTAAGGCAGTGAGCAGGCGCGGCGCGGCGGAGAGCGGCATCTAGGGTCCCTTGTTGCCGGCACTGTTTAGCGCGGAATGCGGAGAATGTAAGTCCGGAGGATCCGGTTTCCGCTGGACGTCATTCCCCGCGAAGGCGGGGAATCCAGTACGCCGCGACTTCTCCGCGCCTCTCGCCGTCCCCGGGAATACTGGATCGCCCGCTCCAGTGCGCAATTGCGCACAAGGCGGGCGACGACAGCGGAAAGCGGTGAGGCAGCGCCGCCTCACACCCGCCCCTTCAGCGCCTCGCCGATCTCGTCCAGCACCTTGGGATCCTCGATCGTCGCCGGCATGGTCCAGGATTCGCCGTCGGCAATCTTCTTGATAGTGCCGCGCAGGATCTTGCCCGAGCGCGTCTTGGGCAGGCGGCCGACGGTGATGGCGAGCTTGAAGGCGGCGACGGGGCCGAGCTTGTCGCGCACCAGCGCGATGATCTCCTTCTCGATCTCGGCAGGGGCGCGCTTCACGCCGGCCTTGAGCACCAGGAAGCCGCAGGGCACCTCGCCCTTGATCGCATCCTTGACGCCGAGCACGGCGCATTCGGCGACATCAGGATGCGAGGCCAGGATTTCCTCCATGCCGCCGGTGGACAGCCGATGGCCGGCGACGTTGATGATGTCGTCGGTGCGGCCCATCACCCAGACATAGCCGTCCTCGTCCTTGTAGCCGGCGTCCGAGGTTTTGTAATAGCCGGGGAATTCGCTGAGGTAGGCTTCCTTGAAGCGTTCATCCTGATTCCATAGCGTCGGCAGGCAGCCCGGCGGCATCGGCAGCTTGATGACGATCGAGCCCATCTTGTTCGGGCCGACCGGCTTGGCCGCTTCATCGACCACGTCGACCTGATAGCCCGGCATCGGCACCGTCGGCGAGCCGTGCTTCACCGGCAGCATGCCGAGGCCGACCGGATTGCCGGCGATGCACCAGCCCGTCTCGGTCTGCCACCAATGATCGATCACAGGCACCTTCAACTGCTGCTCCGCCCATTCCACCGTCGGCGGATCGGCGCGCTCGCCGGCGAGGAACAGCGTGCGGAATGTCGAAAGATCATATTGCCGGATGAATTTTCCTTCCGGGTCTTCTTTGCGGATCGCGCGGAACGCAGTCGGCGCGGTGAACAGCGCCACCGCCTTGTGCTCGGAGAGGACGCGCCAGAATGCGCCGGCATCGGGCGTACCGACGGGCTTGCCCTCATACATGATCGAGGTCGCGCCATGCAGCAGCGGGCCGTAGATGATGTAGCTGTGGCCGACCACCCAGCCGATGTCCGAACCGCACCACCAGACCTCGCCCGGCTTGACGCCATAGAGATTGAACATCGACCATTTCACCGCGACGAGATGGCCGCCATTGTCGCGCACGACGCCCTTGGGAATGCCCGTGGTGCCCGAGGTGTAGAGGATGTAGAGCGGATCGGTGGCGGCGACCGGCACGCAAGGCGCCTTCTTGCCGTCGTTCATCGCCTTGCGCCGCAGGCTGGCCCAATCGTAGTCGCGGCCCGGCGTCAGGTCGCAGGTGAGCTGCGGTCGTTGCAGCACGATGCAGGCCTTCGGCTTGCTGCTCGCCAGCCTGATCGCCTCGTCGAGCAGCGGCTTGTACTGCACGATGCGGCCGGGCTCGATGCCGCAGCTCGCCGACAGGATCAGCTTCGGCTGCGCATCGTCGATGCGGGTGGCGAGCTCCTTCGCGGCAAAGCCGCCGAACACCACCGAGTGCACCGCGCCGATGCGCGCGCAGGCGAGCATCGCAACCACCGCCTCCGGCACCATCGGCATGTAAAGGATGACGCGGTCGCCCTTGGCGACGCCGAAAGCCTGCATGACGGCGCCAAGCGCCTGCACCTCGTCCAGCAACTCGGCATAGGTGAGCTTGGTGACCGCGTTCGTCAGCGGCGAATCATGGATCAGTGCGACCTGGTCGGCGCGGCCGCGTTCGACATGGCGGTCGAGCGCGTTGTAGCAGGTGTTGACCACGCCGCCGGCGAACCAGCGGCCATAGGTTCCTTGCGTGGCATCGAAGATCGTCTTGGGCGGCTCGATCCAGTCGATCTCCTTGGCCGCCTCGGCCCAGAAGCCCTGGGGATCAGCCAGCGAGCGTGCATGGACCTCATGATAGCTGCTCTTGCCCTGGATGTTCATGTCCCGCGCTCCCGTTCGCTTTATTGGCCTGGCCCAGACCTGACGACAGGACGGGGGTCCCGCCATGACCAGGATCAATTGCCGGCGTTGTTTGCGGGCTATTTTCCCGGGAACGGGCCGCGGTTCAAGCTGAAAAGGATGGGCCCTTTGGAGGAGGCACTACCGCCGCGAAGGCAGGCGCGCCCGCGGGGAGGTGAGAGTTGGGCTCACGGAAGCTTCCACAGCGTCATGGCCGGGCTTGTCCCGGCCATCCACGTCTTGCCATGTGGCACGAAGAACGTGGATGCCCGGGCCTTCGCCTCGCCGAAGCGGCTTCGGCCGCGCAGGCGGGACAAGCCCGGG
This sequence comes from Bradyrhizobium sp. GW821-FHT12B03, assembly GCF_058807535.1. Taxonomy (NCBI): domain Bacteria; kingdom Pseudomonadati; phylum Pseudomonadota; class Alphaproteobacteria; order Hyphomicrobiales; family Nitrobacteraceae; genus Bradyrhizobium; species Bradyrhizobium sp. GW821-FHT12B03. Next base: position 13,495 of record NZ_JBXAQU010000012.1, on the reverse strand, counting down.
CATGACGACCTCTCATGAACGTTCGTATGCAATTGCCCTGTCGCAGGCGGGGAGAGGCGAGGAACACCGGCGTCGAACGCCTCAGCTCTCCATCGCGTTCAGCCGCTGCAGCCGATCCTGCATGACCTTCCTCAGATCATAGCCGGGCCGGCCAAAGCTGGCATTGCGGAGGCTAAGGAAATCGCGCTGGGTGCGGCGCAGATCGCCGGCCGAACGCTTGCTCGCGGATTTCAGCACGCGCTCGTAGGTCTCGGCGATCTGGCGGTCGAGCACGCCCAGCTGCGGATCGGCGCAGATCACCTTCTCGACCTCGCGCCTTGCGGTCGCGCAATCGAAGGACGGGCCGTTGCCGGAATTCGCCGCGAGCGGACGCCGCGGCTCGTCGCCGAATTTCGCGATCTCCGCGATCATGGTGCGCCGGCCGCTGGCCGCGTTGTCGTTGCCGGGGTCGAGCTTCAGCGCGGTCTCGTAGTCGGCCAGCGCCTTCCTGCGCTCGCCCATCTTCTTGTAGAGCACGGCGCGGTTGTTGTAGGTCTGCGCGAAATTCGGGTCGAGCTTCAACGCAGCCTCGTAATCGCTCAACGCAGCTCCGAGCTCGCCCTTGAGCTGATAGGAATCGCCGCGGTTGGTGAAGAAGTTCGGCTTCGGCGCCAGCCGCAGCGCCTGGTCGTAATCGGCGATCGCCTTGTCGTATTCGCCCATCGCCGCCAGCGACAGGCCGCGATTGTCGTAATATTCCGGCACCTTCGGATCGAGCCTGATCGCCTCGCCGTCGTCGGCGACCGATTTGTCGAGCTGGCCGAGCTTCTTGTAGGCCGCGCCGCGATTGGTGTAGGTGCGCGGCCGGTTCGGATCGAGCCGCAGCGCCTCGCTGAGATCGCGGATCGCCTTGTCGTTGTCGCCGCCGAGATAATGGGTCACGCCACGATCGGACCAGGCCTGCGCGTCATCCGGCTTCAGCTTGATCGCCTGGTCGTAATCGGCGAGCGCGCGGTCGAGCCGGCGCTGATTGGTGTAGACGACGCCGCGCAGCTCGTAAGCCTCCGCATCCTGCGGATCGAGCTCGATCGCCTTGCTGAGGTCCGCCGCGGCGCGGTTCAAATCGCCGCCCGCCTCGCGCAGCAGGTCGCCGCGCAGCCGCCAGGCCTTGGCATTCCTGCCATCGAGCGCGATGGCGCGATCGATGTCCCGCAGGGCCTGGCTCAGGCCGCCCGAGGTCCGCGCATTGGCGTCAGCGCGAACCAGCAGCGCCGCAGCACGGTCGGACGATGGAAGTGAGGCCTGGTCGATGACGGCACTGCACGCCGGAATCAGCTCGGCGGGAGCGACCTTGCTGCCCGCCACGCAATCGACAGCGGCTGAGGCCGGGGCGGCGAGGACAACGCTCACGGCCGCGCCGAGGACGAAGGTGCGCAGCGAGAGTTTGGCAAACGGGAACATTTGCGCGGAAGAACGCGTGCCGCACATCGGGAAGGCTCCGTGACATCAGGTTTTCACCATTGTCGCGGCGGAGACAGAAAGGGTTCAATTTGGGGGGGCGCACCGCCGCCACACGCCCTCGCCCGTTCTTACGGGGAGAGGTTGGATGAGGGGCTGCTTCCGCAGGGACGGAGGGAGTCGAACGCGCGGAGACTCCCCCTCACCCGGAATTCGCTGCGCCAATTCCGGCCTCTGCCCGCACGCGGGGAGAGGCGAACAACTCAATACCCGTCCACCCCGTTCAGCCGTTGCAATCTGTCTTGCATCGCCTTCTTGAGATCGTAGCCGGCTCGCCCGTACCCGGCATTGCGGCGCGCGATGAACTCGTCCTGCTCGCGCTGGAGCATCTTGGCTTCCGCGGGATTCCGCGCCTCCCGGATCGCGCGTGCATTCGACCCAAAAATCTCACGGTCGAGGTCGGCGAGCTCGCGGTTGGCGCAGATCGCCTTCTCGACGGCCCGGACCGCGCTCCTGCAATTGAAGCTGGGCTTGCCGGCCACCGCCATCTGCGCGCCGATCCGCTCGATCTCGCGCGCCATCGCCTTGTGATTGGCCTTGGCCTTCTCGTGGTTCGGATCGATCTTCAGCGCGGCACCGAAATCCTGCACCGCCCTCGGCTTGTCGCCCTTCCTGAGCCACAGCTCGCCGCGCGCATTGAAGACATCCGCGAGCGCGGGATCGAGCAAAAGAGCACGGCTGTCGTCGGCGATCGCCCGGTCGATCTGATCATGCCGCGCATAAAGCGCGCCGCGCGCGACCAGCGCCTTGATCAGGTCCCCCTTCGCCGTCTTCTCATTGTCGATCACGGCCGCGCAGGTGGAAATCGCCTTGTCCATGTCGTCCGCCGCGGCAGCGCTGAGACACGGCGCGATGTCGACCTGGACGACGGCCGCCGGCTCGCCGCCGGTCGCGGCCTGGGCCGCGCCGAGCGGGAGCGCGCAGAGCAGTACAACACTGGACAATCGAATGAGATTTTGAAAACGCATGCTTGCTGCAGTCTGGAGCTCTTGCCTTGAGGCCGTACTATCCATCATACGGCCGGATTGGTGCTAGCTTGTGGCGCCGCGCAATCGGTTTCGGGGATTATCGTGTCGACATTCGAATGGATCATCGCGCTGCTGCTCGGCGCCGTTGCCTTATCGGCGCTGGCGCGGCGGATCAAGGTCCCCTACCCGACCTTTCTCGCCATCGGCGGCGCGCTGATCGCCTTCGTGCCGTCGAGCCCCACCTGGACGCTGGAGCCCGACCTCGCATTGGCGCTTTTTGTCGCACCGGTGCTGCTGGATGCGGCCTTCGACACCTCGCTGCGGGATCTGCGCAACAACTGGGTTCCGGTCTCGACCCTCGTCGTCGCCGCGGTCGGCCTGACCACGGCCGGCGTCGCCTTCGTGGCGCACCGGCTGATGCCTGACATGCCCTGGGCTGCCGCGGTCGCGCTCGGCGCCATCGTGGCACCGCCGGACGCCGCGGCTGCGGTCGCGATCCTGAGCCAGGTCAAGCTGCCCCACCGCATGGTGAAGGTGCTGGAAGGTGAGAGCCTGCTCAACGACGCGAGCGCGCTGCTGATCTATCGCATCGCCGTCGGCGCGGTCGTCATGGAGCATCTGAAATGGAGCGAGGTCGCGCCGACGATCGCGCTGGCGCTGGTCGGCAGCGTCCTCGCCGGCCTCTTGGCGGGCCGCATCATCCCGCTGTTCCTCGAACGCGTGAAGGAAGCGCCGAGCGCGATCATCCTGCAGTTCGCCACAACCTTCATGGTCTGGATCGCCGCCGAGCATCTCGGCCTCTCCGGCATCCTCACCATCGTCGTCTACGCCATCACCATGGCGCGCACGGCTGGGGCGCGGATGCCGGCTCGGCTGCGGGTGCCGTCCTATGCGGTGTGGGAGACGATGGTGTTCGTGCTCAACGTGCTCGCCTTCATGCTGATCGGCATGCAGATGCGGCCGATCTGGACGCGGCTCGACGCGGACGTGCGCTGGGAATATTGCGTGGCGGCAGCCTGGATCCTGCTCACTGTAGTCCTGGTGCGGCTGTTCTGGGTGACGTTCTACCGCACGACGCTGCGCGTGCTGATCGCGCACGGGCTCTATCACCCGAAGGATCCGAAGCAGGTGGCCTCGCCGAAGGGCGGCCTCATCATCTCCTGGTGCGGCATGCGCGGCCTGGTCACGCTCGCCACCGCCTTTGCGCTGCCGGAGAACTTTCCCTATCGCGACTTCATCGTCTTCATCGCCTTTGCCGTCGTGCTCGGTTCGCTGGTGATCCAGGGCCTGACGCTGCGGCCGTTGATCCTGGCCTTCGGTCTCACGGACGACGATCCCGTCGGCGCCGAGGTCGCACGCGGTCGCGCCGTCGCCTATCGCGCGGCTCTGGATGCGATCGAAAGCGACCCGTCAGAGGAGGCGGAGATCCTCAGGCTCGAATATCGCGCCATCCTGATGCAGACGGAAACCGATCCGAACGGCGGCATCGCCAATGGCGAATTGCCCGCCGACCCGCTGCGCCGCCGCGCCATCGAGGCCGCGCGCAAATCCATCTTCGACCTGCGCGCCACCGAAGTGATCGGCGACGACGCCTTTCACCGCCTCGAGGAGGAACTCGATCGCGCAGAATTGAGCGCGGGGGGATGAGACTCTTGCCGCATCCACAAACCCGGTGTCGTCCCGGCGGAGGGTGAACGGCTGGCTTGAACCAAACCCCGCCTCCCCAGACTCACTCCAGATGACGACCCTGACCGACGACCGTCGTGTCCGCGCGCGTGATGCGTCGCCCGCACGATATTTTTATCTTCACATGGCCCTGGCCTGCGCGGCGACCGCCTTTCTCGGCTTCGCGCCAACCTATTGGGTGCCGCTCGCCCGCGGTGCGTTTTCCGCAAGCCCGCTGATCCACTTTCACGGACTCTTGTTCTTCACCTGGACTCTCTATTTCGTGATCCAGACCTGGCTCGCAGCCTCGGGCCGCGTGGTCAATCACCGCGCGATCGGCATCGTCGGCGTTTCGCTCGCGACCGCGATGACGATCTTCGGCTTCCTCGCCTCGGTGCACGTGATGCAGCATTCCGCCGCACTCGGGCAGACCGATGCGGGCATCGCCTTCTCGATCGTGCCGATGAGCGGCATCGCGTTCTTTGCCGTGGTGTTCGTGCTCGGCATCGTGAACACGCGCAAGCCGGAAGTTCACAAGCGCCTGATGCTGCTCGCCGCGGTCTCGATCCTCGACGCCGCGATCGCACGCTGGTTTCTGACTTTCCTCGCGCCCCCGGGACCGCCCGGCCCGCCTCCGGTGCCGGTCACTATCGCGCCGGCGGTCGTCGCCTCGTTGCTGCTCGTCGTCGCCATGGTGCGCGACTGGCGCACTGAAGGCCGCGTGCATCCGGTCTACATCACCGGCACACTCGCATTGCTGGCGGTAAAGGTGCTGAACTGGCCGATCAGCGAGACGGCGGCATGGCATTCGTTCGCCGGCGGGATTTTGGCGCTGGCGCAGTAGGTCGCCAAGCATTCAGGCGTCGTCCCGGCGAAGGCCGGGACCCATTACCCCCAAGGTCAGTTGTTGGAGAATGCTGGAGGCCCAGCCTTCGTCAAACCAGGCCTTGAGGTTATGGGTCCCGGCCTTCGCCGGGACGACACAGGAGTGTGAGGCAGCAGCTAGACCTACGCCCCCGCCTTGCACGTGATCCCGCCGTCCACCACGAGCTCGATCCCCGTGACATATTTCGACTCGTCCGAGGCCAGGAACAGCGCGGCGTTGGCGACGTCGAAGGCGTCGCCCATGTGCCCCATCGGCACTTGCGCATCGCGGGCGCGCCACATCGCCTCGACATCGCCCTTGGCGTAGCTGGCGGCAAGGCCGGCGGAATGCTCCACCATCGGCGTCTTCATCAGGCCGGGCAGGATCGCATTGACGCGCACGTGATGCCGCGCGAACTCGATCGCGGTGGTTCGCGTCATCTGGTTCATCGCTGCCTTCGAGGTGCCGTAGGTGACGTAGGAGATGCCCATGTGGCGGATCGAGGCGATCGAGGAGATGTTGATGATCGAGCCGCCGCCCTGCTTCACCATCACGGGGATGACGTGCTTCATGGCGAAATAGGCGCTCTTGAGATTGACGCTGAAGACGCGATCCCAGCTCTCCTCGGTCACCTCGACCACGCTGCCCATCTCGGCAATGCCGACATTGTTGTCGAGCACGTCGATGCGGCCATAGGCTTTCAGGCAGGCTGCGACCATCGCCTCGATCTCGGCGGGCCGTGACACGTCGGCCGTGAACGCGGTTGCCTTGCCGCCCTCGCCGGTGATGATCTTCGCGGTCTCCTCGGCGGCGGCGCCGTTGCGATCGACGCAAAACACCTGCGCGCCCTCGCGCGCAAAGGTCACTGCGGTGGCCTTGCCATTGCCCCAGCCCGGTCCGATCGAGCCGGCCCCCACCACCATCGCAACCTTGCCCTTGAGCCGATCCATCGCGTGTCTCCCGTGTTGTTGTTCTTGTAGCCCGGATGGAGCGAAGCGCAATCCGGGGCAGCGGTCCCGGATGCCGCTGCGCTCATCCGCGCTACTGATCGTTGCAGACCTTCATCGTCGTGACGTTAGCACCTATGGGATGCCCGACAATCTCCGACAACGTCCGGCACGTGCCCTCATGGCAGAGCCGCCATTCGCCGGCCGCACCGGAATTGCCGAGCACGACCTCCCGCATCGGCGCACGCTGCGGCCGCCATTGAAACCAGCCGTCGACCAGCCGCGCCTCGGGCGGCGGCTCCATGCCGGGACCGGTGCCCTTGACGCGGGCCTGCACCAGTTCGAGGCCGGCAGGCGTTACGCGCCAGTCCTCCTGCCATTCGACCTTCGCGATCGAATGCGTCCATGCAAGCGTGAACGCGGACAGCGCCAGCGCCTTGACGCCGCCGGCTGTTGCCAAGCAGAAGCTCACACCGCCTCGACCGGCGCCGGCGGGCGTTGCCGCCATTGCCACAGCACCAGCGCCGCAGAGAGCACGAAGCCCGCGGTGTCGCTGAACGGGAAGTCGCCGAGCAGGCAGAACGCAGCGCCGAGCGCGACCAGGCGTTCGATCAGTGTCAGCCGCGTGAACAGGAAGCCGATCGCGACCATGCCGAACAGCGCGATCGCCACCAGCGCCTTGAGGGTCGCGAGCGCCACCGCGCCGTAGAAGCCGAGTTTTGCCGCCATGGGATCGCCGCCCTGCAGCATCAACGCCGGCGAATAGGCGAAGATGAAGGGGATGACGTAGCCGGCGAGCGCGATGCGCATCGCTTCCCAGCCGATCTTGTCCGGATTTTCCTTCGCGATCGGCGCGGCCGCGAGCGCGGCGAGCGCCACCGGCGGCGAGAGGTCGGCCATGATGCCGTAGTAGAACGCGAACATGTGGCTGGCGATCAGCGGCACGCCGAGTTTTGCGAGCGCGGGCGCTGCGAGCGCCGCGGTGATGATGTAGGTCGGGATCGTCGGAATGCCGGTGCCGAGCAGGATCGACAGCAGCATGGTCATGATCAGCGCCAGGAACAGGCTCTTCTCACCGAGCCCGATCACCCAGCCGCCGAAGATGGTGCCGACACCGGTCTGCGACATCATGCCGATGATGACGCCGACGATGGCGCAGGCCATGCCGACGGTGATGGCGGACTTGGCGCTTTCAGCCAGCGCATTGCGGCATTCGCGCAAGGCCGCGAACCCGCCGCGCACGAACGCCGTGATCACGATCAGCCCGACCACGATGCTCGCAACCGGCACGATCTGAAGTCCGTCGCGCGACAGCGCGGCGACGACGAGTGCAAGACCGATCCAGAAGACATAGCGGATCAGCATCGACGAGGCGCCCGTCGTGATGGCGGTGCCAAGGATCAGCGCCACCGTCAGCGCGAGGCCCATGCTGCCGGCATAGAGCGGCGTAAAGCCTTCGAACAGCATGTAGACCAGCGCGGCGAGCGGCAGCACGAGGTACCAGCGCGTCACCAGCGCCCTCCAGGCGCTCGGGATCTCCGAGCGCTTCATGCCGACGAGGCCGTGCTTGCCGGCTTCCAGATGCACCATCCAGAACGCGGAAGCAAAGTAGAGGATGGCGGGGATCGCCGCCGCCTTGACGATCTCCGAATATTGGACGCCGAGCGTCTCCGCCATGATGAAGGCGACCGCGCCCATCACCGGCGGCATGATCTGCCCGCCCATCGACGCCGTGGCCTCGACGCCGGCGGCGAAGGCGCGGCGATAGCCGAACCTGATCATCAAGGGAATCGTGAACTGGCCGACGGTGACGACGTTGGCGACGCCCGAGCCCGAGATCGTGCCCATCATGCCCGAGGCGAACACCGCGACCTTGGCAGGACCGCCGCGGGTCCTGCCGAATAACCCGAGAGAAACGTCGGTGAAGAGCTGGATCATGCCGGCGCGTTCCAGGAACGAGCCGAACAGGATGAACAGGAAAATGTAGGTCGCCGAGACGTAGATCGGCACGCCGTAGAAGCCTTCGGTGCCGAACGACAGATGCGTGACGATCTGGTCGAAATCATAGCCGCGATGGTTGAGCGGCGACGGCAGATATTGGCCGAAGAACCAGTAGAGCAGGCACGCCCCGCACATCAGCGGCAGCGCCGCGCCCATCAGGCGCCGCGTGCCCTCGAAGATCAGCACCGCGAGCAGCGTGCCGACGACGAGATCGAGCCTGGTCGGATCGCCGTCGCGCGCGATCAAATCGGCGTAGAATATCCACTGATAGAGTCCGCAGAAGAAACCGGCCGCGCCGATCACCCAGCCGAGCGCGCGGCCGACATCGCTCCTGGCGGTGAAATTGCCGATCAGGCCGAAGGTGAGGAGAACGAGGAAGCCGACATGGACGCCGCGCACCACCTGACTCGGCAGATAGTTGAAGGCCGCGACATAGAGCTGGAAGGTGGCGAAGGCGATGCCGATCCAGTAGGCGAGATGGCCCCACCAGCCGGGACCGAAGCCTTCGGGGAAACCGTGCTCGAAATTGTCGAACTCGACCTTGATGGGCTCCGCGGAGCCCTCTGCCTGCAACATCGATATGTCCCCAACCGTCCAACGCTTATAACATTGCACAGCGTCTCCAGACCGTCATGCCCGGGCTTGTCCCAGGCATCCACGGACTTTCTCGCCCAGCCTTAGAACGTGGATGGCCGGGACGAGCCCGGCCATGACGTCCGATAACGAAAGCTGACTACTTGATCAGCCCCTTTTCCTTGTAATAGCGGATCGCGCCGGGGTGCAGCGGAACCGGGCTGCCGGTGGCGGCCGTCTCGAGCTTGATCTCCTTGCCCGCGGCATGGGCATTCTGCAATTCCGGCAGCGACTCATAGACCAGCTTGGTCATCTGGTAGGCGAGATCGTCCGATACTGCCGAGCTCGTCACGAGGTAGTTGACCACGGCCGCGGTCGGCACGTCCTTGTCCTGACCCGTATAGGTGTTGGCCGGAATGGTCGCCGCGATGAAGGGCGGGCCGATCTTGTCGACCGTCTCCTTCGGCACCGACACCACCGTGATCGGGCTCGAGGTCGAGAGATCCTTCAGCGAGGCCACACCGAGCCCGGCCGATTGCAGCGTCGCACCCAACTGGCGGTTCTTCATGAGGTCGACGGATTCGGCGAACGGCAGATACTCGACCTTGCCGAGGTCCTTGTAGCTCATGCCGGCCGCACTGAGGATCGCGCGGGAATTCAGCTCCGTGCCGGATTTCGGCGCACCGACCGACAGGCTCTTGCCCTTGAGGTCGGCGAGCGTCTTGATGCCGCTCTCGGCGGTCGCGACGATCTGGATGTAGTTCGGATAGATCGCGCCGATGGTCCTGAGCTTGTCGAGCTTGGTCTTGAAGCCGGCCTCCTCCTCGCCGTCCCAGGCGGCTTTGAGCGAGTCGCCCAGCGTGAACGCCAGCTCGCCGCGGCCCTGCTGGAGCAGGATCAGGTTCTCGACCGACGCCTTGGTGGCCTGCACCTGCGTCTTCACGTTCGGAATCTTGTCGCCGTAGATCTTCCCGATCGCGACCCCGAGCGGATAGTAGACGCCGGAGGTGCCTCCGGTCAGCACGTTGATGAAGGATTGCGCATGCGCGCAAGGCACCGACGCCGCCAGAGCAAGAGCCGCGGCCACGCCGAAAATCGTCCGTTTCATGATTTCTGTACTCCCCAAACCGGCGGGGAAATTGGCCGGATGAGGGGGGCAGGTCAACCCATCCAATAGGCAAAACAGGAGTGCGGTAAACAGCCGTTCCGGCTCGACTTTTGGGAACCAGGCGGGTGCGGCGACGTGGCGCAGGAGAATCGCCCCGCGCCCGACCGCACCGGCTTCGCGCGCGCCCTCACTGGAACGTCATGTCCAGGCACTTGGAGATGTCGGAGCCGAGGCCGGAGGAGATGATGATGCAGCCGCGCACCTTCTGCGCGGTGACGTCGGCCGCCCAGATCGAGTAGCCGCCCGGGCCGAAGAACGAATTGGTGTTCGGCGGCTCGGTCTCGGTGGCGTCGAAGTCGTAGTGGCCGTCGGTCTCGAAGACGCGCGGCTTCTTGGTGCAGCCGCCGTCGGTCTGGACGTTGATGACTTCCTTGTTGTCCCGGGTCAGCGCCAGCGAGACCTGGCAGCGGAAATATTCCGAGGTCTTGGTGTTGAACAGGTAGGTGTAGGACTTGCAGGTCGCCGTGTTCAGCTTTCCCGGAGCAAGGCCGCGGCTGCACGAAATCCGCTGGTTGTGGCTGAGCTGGTAATCATCGGCCCGGGCGGCCGGCGCCAGCGCCGTCAGCGACAATGCAGCAGCCCAGCAAAATTTAATCACGTGGCGCATCCGAATCATCCCTACCAATAATTTTGTCGAGTTGCGTTCTAGACGGAAAGCGGAACATAGTCGCGAGGGGACGAAGGGAAAATCACAAACTGCTGGGCAAGACGTGATGCGCTGCGGCGCTTTCGCGAATTGACCTGGAAATACCGTTCGTGATTTGTTCAAGCCGGATGCCCCGACGATGGGGAGGATGGAATCATGGCATTTTCAACGAAGGCATTTGCGATCGCGGCGGCGCTCGGTGCATTCACCGCACCCGCATTGGCGCAGACCGAGGCGGCGCCCTGGGAGCTCAAGTCCGACATGGGCTACGCTTATGACAAGGACGGCAAGACGTATTCCTACAAGATGGGCACCAGCAACGCCGGCGAGCTGCTGAAGGGCGCCAAGAAGGTGCCGAAGGGCACGCTGTTCTTCATCGGCCACAACGGCCAGCTCTACATGCGCAGCGGCCCGTATCTGGAAGGCGACGGCAAGTTCAAGTTCGGGCCGGATCAGTAAGGCGCGTCAGCGCCGTGCCCACCATCCATCAGCGCGTTCCGATCGAAAGCGGTGGGCACGCTGCGCTTTGCCCACCCTGCGGCAGCGTCCTAAAACGCCCCCGCCAGCTCCCGCGCGCCGGCATTGTTGCTATTGCTGTCCATCCGCGTATCCGTCACCGCCAGCAGCTTGGCCACCGTGTTGTGGCGGATCGCGACCGGGTTGCGCTCGTAGCCGCCGCGCTGGAAGAAGTTCGAGGTCGGCACCTGCTCGCGCATCGCCTGCGGCATCGTCACCATGTCGAGCCCGGTGCCGTCGCCGGTGAGGTTCATCATCTCGAGCTCGGCCGCGCTGAGCGGACGGGTGTAACCCTTGGCACGCGCGAACAGCACGGATGTCAGCAGTTTATGGGTCTGCAGCATCGGCCCGATGTCGATGTCGAGCACCATCGCATGCATGGCCCAGCCCTGCGCGGTGTTGCCGATCTTCTCGTGCTCCGACCAGGTGTCCGGCACCGACTTGGCATGCGCCACCATCTTCTTCAGCACGGTGAGCTTGTGCTCGAGCGACTGGCGCGCCGGCCCTGAGGTCCGCGCCACCTTGTCGGAAAGCGCGCGAATGAATTCATGGCCCTGCTCGGCCAGCAATTCGACGCTGTTGGTGGTCAGGAGCTGGTTGTAGCCCATCGCGGTCGAGATCGCGCGCTTGCCGCCATGCTCGATGCCCGCCTGCACGTCGTAACTGCCGGTGCCGCCGGTCTCGAACGAATAGACCCGCACGGCCTGCTCGCGCGTCAGGCCCGAGGCGAGCGCGTAGCGCGCATAGGCGCGCTTGAACTCGACCTCGCTGGACGGGCGCTGCGGCGTGAACTGGTAGAGCTCCTGCGCCGCGCGCAGCAAATCCGAGACCACGGGTATCGGCTTTTTGGTCGGGCGCTCCGGCGTTTCCTCCGGCTCCGGATTCACCGGCCGCTTCGGCCCGTTGTAGAGCGGCGGATGCTCGAGCACGTAGTCATCGAGCGTAATCTGCTGTCCGCTGCGCCGCTTCGCGTTGCGGCCTTTCCGCTTCTCGGAGATCTGGCTCCAATAGGCGCCGGCCTCCTCGTCGAAGGCCGCGCGCGCGGCCTGATAGTCCGCAAGCTTGCGACGATATTCGAGCACGGCGGGCGACGCCCCGCCTTGCGCGAAAAACTGCGACAGCAGCTGCGCGTTGGCATTGCGGACGGCCGGCGGCAGCGCGTCGGGCTCGCTGCCACGCGCAGCAGGCGCGAGCAGGACGAGCGCGAGTGGAACCAGCGCCAGGGGTTTTCGAATCGAGCGATGCATGCTGCCCTCCTAGCAGGCATCCGGTAACCGGCACGTTAACGCGCCGTTTACCTCTTTTTTTCAGCTCTTGCGTCACTTCCAGGCGAACACCGGCTGTTCCAGCTCGGCCACGCGGGTCTGCCGCCCCGCCAGCACCTCGCGGAACTGATAGATCAGCGCCGCCGTCGGCGCGTGGATCAGGCTTGCCTGATGATGGAAGCGGATGACGCGGCGCGCGCTCTCGGGGATCGCGACGAAGTCGAAGGCGTCGTCGCGCTCGATCGTGGCGAGCGCGATACGATGGACGGAAGCGACCTCGTCCGGGTTCGGACGAATCGCGGCGCCGTCCATGGCCCAGACCACGACCGGCGTGATCAGATAGCCGGAGCGGGTCGGATAATCGTCGAGCGTGCCGAGCACCTCCGCGCCGGTGAGGCGAAGGCCGAGCTCCTCGTCGAGTTCGCGCAGCGCCGCCTCGACCGGCGTCTCGCCGGCATCGCAGCGGCCACCCGGCAGGGCCCATTGGCCGCGATGGGCGCGCAGATGCGATGCGCGCAGCGTGAGCAGGAACGCGGTGTCGTCCCCCTCGCCCGCCGCGGTCAGCGCGACCGCCACCGCGGCGCGCTTCAGCGCCGGCGCTGCGCCGTCTTCCGGCAGCCGCGTGAAGGCCGCGCAGGCGGCGGCGATATTCCGCCGTGTGGCATCGTCGAAAGGTCTCATCATGCTTGACTACACCACGTCCGCCCCCGATGAAATGAGATCGCAAGGCCCGCAGAGGAATGGACGACGAGATGACCAACAAGGCCGCCGCAAGGCTGAAATCGGAGGGCTGGACCATCCTCGAGACCACGGGCTTCATGCACCTGATCGGTCCCCTGTGGGAGCGCAAGGTCGACGGCCATTACGAATTCGCACTCGCCACCGAGGACAAGCACCACAACCGCCGCGGCATGGTCCAGGGCGGCGTGATGATGACGTTCGCCGACCGCACCTGCGGCATGACCGCCCGCTACGTCTCCGGCAAGGAGTTCATGGCGACGGTGCAGCTCGACACTCATTTCGTCGAAGCCGGCCAGATCGGCGACATCCTGATCTCCCGCCCCCGCGTGGTACGCTCGACCCGCAGCCTCGTCTTCATGAGCACCGAGGTCACCGTCGAGGGCCGCTGCATCGTGATGGCCAATGGCGTGTTCAAGATCCTGAAGGGGCCGGGGTAGGCGCGCCCGGTCAGGCCGACGCTGCCGACACACCCACCGCCGTCATTCCCCGCGAAAGCGGGGAATCCAGTACGCCGCGGCTTCTCGATTGAACTACAGCCGTCTCGGAGTACTGGGCGGATTCAACGGCTCGTCGCAACACCCTGTGTATCGCTCACTCGTAGCAATTGGTCGAGAGTTTCCGCCGGTGTTTTCCAACCTAGGGT